>JBPOIE010000017.1:0-32005 GCA_052034855.1 Bdellovibrionota bacterium
GAAGTTTGGATTTTAATCCAAACTTCTATTACCATTTAAATATTTCCATTTAAGTTACGCGGCTAAAATTTGATTTTAGCCCAATCAACAACGCCGTTGATTTTTCGATATGGTTTTGTATTTTGAAAAAAAACTGTGGCTGGCAACTTATCAATTTCAAAATATTTAGAGAGCACATTTTGCTTATCCCAGATCCGCACAAAAGGATCATTTTCTAACTCGGGGAAACTTTTCAGAAACTTTTGTATATCTTCAAGTTCAGAGTCTAAATTCACTGCTATAAAATGAACTTTTATACTGTTGCTGCTTTGAACTTTCATAAAACTTATAATTTCTGGAATTTCATTCACACAGGGCGCACACCAAGACGCCCAAAAATGAACAATAATTACATCTCCAAGAGAATTCAGCTTTTCAATATCTGTAAGGACTGAATTGTTGGCAAGAGGACGTTCACTGTAATCAACAAGTGAAGGCTGAGTGATTCTAAATACATCGAGCGTTTTAACTTCACCTTGAGGCGCCTGTGGCCTCATAACGTCATACGAAATATAATCTTTTGCATAAAATACACCAAAGACTGCCAATACAGAAAATACTACAAACAAGAGACCTAACTTAAGTTTCATAAAATCTCCTCTGACTCATTAAACGTTGAAGCTCGAACAACATTTTATCTGTAAAATCATAAAAAAAAAGCCTAGTTTTCACTAGGCTTTTTGAAGTTAAATTAAAAAATAAAACTATCTTGTCACGAACATTGCTGCACGAGACTTATTTTTCATCTGACGAACACCTTTTTTAGTTTTCGCAGCTTGAACTGTTTTAGCTTTTTTAACTTTGCTCTCAGCTTTAACTGCAGCTTTATCTTCTTTTTTAGCAGCAGCAGATTTTTTAGTATCTTTTGCTTCAACTTTAGATTTCCAATCGAAATCTACGAATTCAAGAAAAGCCATCTCTGCAGCATCACCAGGTCTACGACCAATTTTAACTACGCGAGTGTATCCGCCAGCGCGATCTTTAAATCGTGGAGCGATATTTTTAACTAAATCAACAGCCATATCGCTATTAGCAAGTTTTGAAGATACTAAACGAATTGAATTCAAAGTACCTTTTTTGCCTAAAGTGATTGCTTTTTCAATATGACGGCGCACTTCTTTTGCTTTAACTACAGTCGTTTTGATACGACCATGCTCAACTAAAGAAACCATCAAACCACGCAAAAGAGCCTTACGAGGGCCACTTTTACGACTAAAATGTTTTACTAAACGACGATGTGAAGACATTAAAAACCTCTCTTATCTTGATTGAATTACGACTGAACTTCGCGCTTCGTTTGAGGCGGAGGTACATTAGGATCCCAACCCGGAGGCGGCCATCCATCGATCTTCATTCCAAGACCAAGTCCCATTTCTGTTAAAATTTCTTTAATTTCATTTAATGACTTACGACCGAAATTTTTGGTCTTAAGCATTTCGCCTTCAGAACGAACAACTAATTCGCCAATGTAACGAATGTTTGCGTTCTTCAAGCAGTTCGCTGAACGAACACTTAATTCAAGATCATCAACAGATCTGAATAAATTGTCGTTAAGTGAGCTGTGGCCCATAGATTTAATCTCTTCTGATGGTTCTAAAGATTCATCAAAAGTTAAGAAAATCTGTAGTTGTTCTTTGAGGATTTTTGAAGATAAAGAAATTGATTCTTCTGGCTTCAATGATCCATCTGTCCATACTTCTAAAGTTAAAGCATCATAATCAGTACGTTGACCCACACGTGCATTAGATACAGCGTAGTTCACTTTACGAATCGGACTATGTAATGCATCAATAGCAATGTATCCAACTGGTAATTGCTCAGTACGATTTTCTACTGGTACATATCCACGACCGTATGAAACTATGATTTCTGCATTAAAATTCGCACTATTACCTAAAGTAGCAATATGTTGATGCGGATTTAAAATCTCAACTTTATCGTTTGTAACGATATCTGCGGCAGTGACAACGCCAGCACCTTTTTTAGAAATTTTCAAAGTGAAAGTTTCAGAAGAGTGTTGACGGAAACGTACCTGTTTTAAGTTTAAGATGATGTCAGAAACATCCTCTAAAACATCCGGCATAGTTGAGAATTCGTGAAGAACTCCTTCAAATTTTACTGCAGTTGCAGCTGAACCCATCATTGAGCTCAATAAAATCCGACGTAAAGAGTTACCTAGAGTTACGCCGAAACCACGCTCTAAAGGTTTGATAATGAACTTAGCATACTCAGAAGTCTGAGTTTCTTTTTCAATTTCAAAACCTTTTGGCTTGATCAGCTCTCTCCAAAATTTAAAATAGTGCTCTTGCATTTTAACCCCTTAATTATCGAGAGTAATACTCAACGATCATGCTTTCTTCTACTGGTATTGAAACTTCGTCACGTGAAGGAAAATCTTTGATCGTTCCTTTAAATGCTGAATGATTTGCTTCTAACCAAGAAGGCATTGTTCGTCTTGCTACTGATTGAATTCCAATTAAAATCTTGTTCATTTCACGGCTTTTCTCAGCAACTTCAATAACGTCACCTTTTTTAACTACGAAACTAGCGATATTAACGCGCTTTCCGTTAACTAAAAAGTGATTATGAGAAATCAATTGACGAGCCTCACGACGAGAACTTGCGTAACCTAAAGTGTAAATTACGTTATCTAAACGTAATTCTAAGTACTTAAGTAATTCTGTACCAGTGATAGCTTTAGATTGATCTGCTTTTTCAAAATATCTTCTGAACTGCTTTTCAGACAAACCATAGTAACGTTTCGCTTTTTGTTTCTCTCGCAACTGTAATGCGAATTCAGAGAATTTTAAGCGTGATTGTCCGTGCTGTCCTGGCGGATAAGGTCTTCTTTCGAAAGAACACTTATCTGTAAAACAACGATCACCTTTAAGGAACAACTTTGTGTTTTCACGACGGCATAATTTGCAAACTGAACTATTAATACAACTCATATATCTCTCCGATTATATTCTTCTACGCTTTGGAGGACGACAACCATTATGAGGAACTGGTGTTACATCCTTAAGGCTTAATACTCTCATACCTGCAGCTGCCAACGCACGAATTGCGGGCTCACGACCTGCTCCAGGACCCGTTAAGTAAACATCAACAGACTTCATACCTGATTCCATTGCTTTTTTTGCAGCATCTTCTGCAGTTAATTGAGCTGCGTAAGGAGTCCCTTTACGAGAACCCTTGAAGCCCATATGGCCTGCTGAAGACCAAGATACAGTAGCTCCTACTGGATCTGTAATTGTAACAATAACATTCCCGAAACCTGCAGCAATGTGGCAGTTACCTTGAACAATATTCTTTTTAATTTTTTTCTTAGGAGCTGCTTTTTTTTCAGTATTAGTAGTACTCATTTCATCACCCTAAATTATACAATTTTCTTTTTGTTAGCGACTGTTTTCTTAGGACCTTTACGAGTACGTGCATTTGAACGCGTATTCTGTCCACGAACTGGAAGACCTTTACGGTGACGTGTACCACGGTAGCAGTTAACATCTGTTAAACGCTTAATAGACATCCCGATTTCACGACGAAGATCACCTTCAACTTTGAATGATCCTTCGATAAGAGCGCGCATTTGAGCAATTTGCTCATCAGTCAACGCATCAGTTCTTAAATCAGATGAAATTTTAACTTCTTTACAAATTTTTTGAGCTCTTGGACGACCAATACCGTAAATATAAGTTAACGCGATTTCAACGCGCTTATTTCGAGGTAAATCGATACCCATTAAACGTGCCATTATCTAACCCTGCCTTTGCTTATGCTTTGAATTTTCACAAATAACGCGTACAACGCCTTTTCTCTTGATCACTTTGCATTTGTTGCAAATTTTCTTAACTGATGGTCTGACTTTCATAGATTTCCCCGTAAAAAGGTTAATTTATTATCATTACATTTTTTTTAAGTCTAGCTTTAATTTAATAAAGACAGAGACTTCTGAATTTGTTCGAAAACAATACTTGGTTCCTGAGCACCATCAATCTCAAAAAGTACATTTTTTGATCGATAATATTCAATTGTAGGCCCAGTATTTTTTTCAAACTGTGCAAGCCGCTCAACAATAACGTCTTCTTTGTCATCAGGTCTTTGTATAACCTTACCACCACATTTATCACAAACCTCGCTAGCCTTGCTTGGTTTAGTTTTAATATGGTAGATCTCACTGCACGAAGTACATGTGCGACGACCCGTTAGACGCTCTACTAAGATCTGAGGATTGATCTTAAAATATATAACTCTATCAATAACATCATTATTGGATTCCAACATCATGTCCAAACTTTCAGCTTGGGCAACTGTACGTGGAAAACCATCCAAAATGACAGATTTGTCTGATTGTTTAGATAAATATGTTTTAACTAAACCGATCATGACATCATCCGGAACAAGCTTACCTTGATCCATAAAACTTTTAGCCAACAATCCTAAATCAGTTCCTTGTGTGATTGCTGCTCTTAATAAATCTCCAGTGCTTAATTGGACATATCCATATTTATCAATGAATTCCCGAGACTGGGTTCCTTTTCCAGAACCAGGAGCTCCGATGAAAATAATCTTCAAAACTGAACCCTTCTGCTTCTGATTTTCATACCTTTAGCAAAAGACTCATACTTACCAGACAACAAATGTGATTGAATTTGCTGAGAAGTATCAATAGCAACTCCGACTAAGATTAATAAACTTGTACCACCAAAATAAAATGGCAAATTAAAATTTTGTATCAATAGACCTGGCAAAATACAAATTACACAAAGGTAGAAACAACCTAAAACATTAATTCTGTCTAACACATATCTAATGAAATCAGCTGTACTTTTTCCTGCTCGAATTCCAGGGACAAATGCACCTGATTTTTTTAAGTTTTCAGAAACTTCGTCTGCATTGAAAACGATATCTGTATAGAAAAAAGAGAAAAATACAATAAGTGCGACGAATAAAATATTAAAAACGACTCCATTGGGATTCAACGAATCTTGCATAGACTTGATCCAAGGAACATTAACAAACTGAGCTAATGTGCTTGGGAACATTAGTAACGAGCTTGCAAAAATTGGAGGGATAACACCTGGAAAATTGATCTTAACTGGAAGATGACTTGAAGCTAACGAGGACATAGAATTGTTTGCAAGTTTTTGACTGTATTGAATAGCTATACGTCGTTGAGCTACTTCCATAAAAATAACCGCAGCAATAACAGCAACCATGAATGCTAAAAGCAACAGTGCTACGATAAACTTAAGGTCACCTGATTTAATTAGATCAAATAAGTGCTGAGCACCAGATGGTATACCAGCCGCAATACCAGTAAAAATAATGAGAGATGTACCGTTACCGATACCTTTTTCTGTGATCTGGTCACCTAACCACATAACAAAAGAAGTTCCGGCAACTAATGTTAAAATTGTTACGAATTTAAAATGAAATACTCCTAGTAAACCTGTTGAAATAAGAGTTCTTCCGTCACCCAGAGTTTGACCAGATAACCAAGTACTCATTCCGTAACCTTGAATAACAGCCAAGACTAAAGTTGCATACTTAGTATATTGGCTGATTTTTTTTCTTCCAGATTCGCCTTCTTTTTTAAGCGATTCTAAATGAGGCACAGCCGATGTTAATAATTGAAAAATAATTGAAGCAGAAATGTAAGGCATAATACCGAGAGCAAAAACAGAAAATTGCGCTAGAGCACCGCCAGAAAAAGTATTAAAAAGGCCGAAAATTCCACGACTTTGAGAATTGAAAAATTCTGAAACTGCGGCACCATCAACACCTGGAGTTGGTATGTGAACACCAATTCTGTAGACTGCTAAGCAGATCAGAGTGAAAAAAATTTTATTTTTAAGAGTGCCAATTCCCTTGTTGTCGTTACTTTGTTGAGCCACTATTTAATTACCTCTACTTTGCCACCAGCTTTTTCGATCATTTGTTTAGCTTTTTCACTGAAAGCGTCTGCTTTTACAGTTAATGCCTTAGACAATTCACCCTTTGCTAAAATTTTTACAAGATCATTTTTCTGAATTAATCCTGCTTCGTATAACGATGCATGATCAACAGTCCCTGATAACTTGTTCAAAGTAGATAAATTGATCTCTGTATACACAGTTGCAAATGCAATGTTTGTAAAACCAAACTTTGGAAGACGACGAGATAAAGGAGTTTGACCACCCTCAAATCCACGACGAACTTTACCACCAGTTCGAGCCAACTGACCTTTGTGTCCTTTTCCAGACGTTCCACCAAGACCTGATCCAATTCCACGACCAACACGTTTTTTGTAATGTGTAGATCCTGCTTTTGGTTGTAACTGACTCAATAAACTCATAAATACCTCTTAAATTTGATAATCAATTATTTAACAATTTTGATATCAAGTAAATGTTGAACTTTGAACAACTGACCACGGTTAGCTGGATTATCAGCAACTTCAACACTTTGGTTAATTTTTCTTAAACCAATTGCAGTAACTGTGTTGATCTGATCTTTTGAACAACCAATTGTAGACTTTTTTAATGTTACGTGAAACTTTTTTGCCATAATTAAGCCTCAAGCTTTTTTAATTGTTTTAAACCGTCCAAAGTAGCACGGACAGCATTATGTGGATTTCTTGTTCCAACACACTTAGTTAAAATATCTTTTACTCCAACAGATTCAAGAACAGCACGAACTGCTCCACCAGCGATTACACCAGTACCTGCCGCTGCTGGTTTCATGATAACTTTGGCAGCACCAAACTTACCAATAACTTCGTGAGGAATAGTTCCGTCTTTTAAAGAAATATCATGACAAGATTTTTTAGCAGAGCGAGTAGCTTTACCAATTGCTTCAGGTACTTCACCAGCTTTACCGCTGCCGAAACCCACTTGACCGATTTTATCCCCGACTACCACAAGAGCAGCAAAAGAAAAACGACGTCCGCCTTTTACAACTTTAGTAACTCGATTGATCGCAACAACTTTTTCTTCTAGTTCTGTTGTATTTAAATTATCCATCATCATTCTCCTAGAAATTTAGTCCACCTTCACGAGCGCCTTCAGCCAAAGACTGAACACGACCGTGATAGATGAAACCGTTACGATCAAAAACTACTTGTTTAATGCCTTTTTTTCCAGCTTCTTGAGCGATTTTAATACCAACTTGCTTAGCAGTTTCTTTACCGCCAGATTTAGCATCGATGCTTAAAGAAGAAATTGTTAAAACCGTAGAGTGATTCACATCGTTAATAATTTGTGCATAGATGTGCTTAGCGCTTCTGAAAACACAAAGTCTAGGGCGCTCTTCAGAACCTGTAACTACTTTACGAATGCGAATCTTTTTTTTCAAACGATTCACTGTTTTTGGCGATGTATGTTTAGAAAATTTTATTTTCATATATTCCTCAAATTATTTTCCAGCCGACTTACCAGCTTTTCTACGAATATGCTCACCTACATAGCGAACACCTTTTCCTAGATACGGCTCTGGCGGTCTGAAACCACGAATTTTCGCAGAAACTTGACCTACCTGTGCTTTGTCAGCACCAGTAACAATAACTGTTGTTTGTTTATCAACTTTAATTTCGATACCTTCTGGGATATCAAAATTGATTGGGTGAGAGAATCCCAAAGCAAGTTCAAGTTTCTTACCCTGAACGTTAGCTCTGTAACCAACACCGTGCATTTCTAAAGATTTAGTGAAACCTGTAGAAACACCTTTTACTGCGTTAGAAAGTAAAACTTTGTACAAACCATGTAAAGACTTTGATTCCTTAGAATCATCTTTACGAGTTAGCACTAGATTTTTTCCATCTAGTTTTGCTGTAATACGAGAGTCAAGCTCATACTTTAAAGAAGATTTTGCTCCTTTAACAGTTACTAATTGACCAGCTATAGTCACATTAGATTTATCATCAAAAGTAACCGGATATTTACCAATACGTGACATTATTTACCTACCAAACTGTACAGATGATTTCGCCACCAAGATTTTGCTTCTTAGCTTCATGGCCAGTCATCATACCCTTATTTGTACTTAAAATACATGAACCAGTTCCTGAACGAATTACAGGAATTTTATCAGAATGAACATAACTTCTTCTGCCTGGAGTACTTACTTTTGCAAGATTAGAAATTGCAGCATCACCACTTTGGTTATACTTTAAGTAAATACGCATAATGCCTTGCTTGCTATCTTTAGCAACTTTAAAACTTCTGATGAAACCAGAATTTTCTAAAATTTTAGCAATACTTTCTCTGACTTTAGAAGAAGGCATATCAACTTTCTCAAGTTTTGCTTGAGAACCGTTTCGAATAATAGTCAACATTTGTGCAATTGTATCCATAATTCCTCTTACCAACTTGCCTTAGTTACGCCTGGCAATTTTCCATCCAAAGCTAATTGTCTAAATGCAATACGAGATAAACCAAACTTTTTATAGTTACCACGAGGACGACCTGTTAATTCACAACGAGTCGTTACACGGTTCGGAGAAGTGTTACGCGGTAAAGCTTGAAGCTTACGACGAGCAGCATCTCTTTCTTCGTCTGAAAGCTTGAAGTTAACTGCTTTTTCACGAAGTTCAGTTCTATGCTTAAAGTATTTTTTAGCTAGAGCTTTTTTACTGTTGTTTTTATTTATACTTGCTTTTCTTGCCATAATAAACCGATTACTTTCTAAAAGGCATTCCTAATGCCTCTAATAAAGCGCGACCATCATTGTCAGTTCCCGCTGTCGTACATATTGTAATATTCATACCACGAACTTTTTCAACTTTGTCATAATTAATCTCAGGAAATACGATTTGTTCTTTCAAACCCATATTGTAGTTTCCACGACCATCAAAACCTTTATTCGGCAAACCACGGAAGTCACGAACTCGAGGTAATGCTAAAGTTTGTAAACGATCTAAAAAAGACCACATGCGCTCGCGACGTAAAGTCACTCGAACACCCAATGGGATACCTTTTCTTAACTTGAAGTTAGAAATGGCTTTTTTAGCTTTTGTAACAACTGCCTTTTGACCAGCAATTGCAGAAATTTCATCAACAATACCATTCACAATTTTAGGATTCTGAACAGCATCGCTTGTACAAACGCTGATAACAATTTTCTCAAGACGAGGAACTTGCATAGTGCTTTTGTAGCTCATTTTTTTCATCAAATGAGGAACGATTTCTTTTGTATATTGTTCTTTTAAACGATTCATAATTACCTCACAGCACTTCTGGAGCTAGAGAAACAATCTTTACAAATTGCTTAGCTCTTAACTCACGAGCAACAGGACCAAAAATACGAGTTCCAATCGGCTCCTTAGAAGCATTGATTAAAACTGCCGAATTATCATCAAAACGGATATAACTACCATCAGCACGGCGTAACTTGTGAATTGTTCTAACAATAACTGCTTTCGCAACATCACCTTTTTTAACTTTTGCCGTCGGAATAGCGTCTTTGATAGATACTACAATAATATCACCAATAGATGCCGTACGTCTTTTAGACCCACCTAAAACTTTGATGCACATGACTTCTTTTGCACCAGAGTTATCAGCTACATTTAATCGAGTCTGCATTTGAATCATAAATACACCTAACTCTTACTTTACAGTAGTTACAACTTCAGCCAAAGACCAACGCTTTGTTTTGCTGAGTGGTTTAGTTTCATAAATACGCACGATATCGCCCAACTTAGATACTTGTTTTTCGTCATGGGCTTTAATTACAGAAGACTTACGAATAAATTTTCCATATTTATCATGCTTGATCATTCTGTACACTAATACAGAAATTGTTTTTTGCATTTTGTTAGCAACAACTTCGCCTTGTAACTCAACACGACGGCCTCGATTAGAAACCTCTGGAGTCGATTTAGCTTTTGTTGTTTTTTTAGCTGTAGTCATAATTACCTCACACTCTTCTTAACGATTGCTGTATTTAAACGAGCAATGTTTTTACGAACAGTTCTGATTTGCACAGGGTTTGTTAACTGTCCTAAAGAGTTCTTCATTTTCATTTCAAATAACTGAGAAATTAATTCTTTTTTTTGCTTAATTAAATCAGTCATGTTTTTGCTTTCAATATCTGTAAATTTCATATCCGCCTCTGATTTAATCTCGCGCCAAAAACTTAGTTTTAAATGGCAACTTGTGCGCCGCTCTTAAAAAAGCCTCTTGAGCTTGTTCTTTTGTGACGCCATTCATTTCAAATAAAATCTTACCTGGTAAAATGCGAGCAACCCAAAATTCTGGATTACCCTTTCCGCTACCCATACGAGTTTCAGCAGGCTTTTTAGTAACTGGCAAATCTGGAAACACACGGCACCAAATTTTACCACCACGCTTGATAGTTCTAGAAATCGCGATACGACCAGCTTCAAGCTGACGAGCAGTCAAGTGACCCTCTTCGCTAGCTTGTAATCCGAAATCACCAAAATCTAAGTTTGAACCTCTATACGCAAGACCGCGAGATCTTCCGATAAATTGCTTTCTCCATTTAACACGTTTAGGACTTAACACGATTTACCTCCTGCACATCACGAGTAGATAAAATATCACCTTTATAAATCCAAACTTTCATACCGATAATTCCATAAGCTGTTAAGGCTTCTGCCGTACCGTAATCAATATCTGCACGTAAAGTATGTAAAGGAACAGATTTTTCATTGTACCATTCAGAACGAGCAATCTCTGCACCGTCCAAACGACCTGAAACTCTTACTTTAATACCGCGAACACCGCCCTTAATTGCTGCGGCGATGGCTTTTTTCAAAGCTCGTCTCCAAGAAATACGCTTTTCTAATTGTTGCGCAATACTTTCAGCAACTAATTGAGCATCTGTATCTGGTTTACGAACCTCTTGGATACTTAAAAATACTTCGTTAGTAGTTAATTTTTGAACATCAGCTTTTAAAGTATCAATTCCAGTGCCTTTTTTACCAATAACAACACCCGGACGAGCCGTATGGATGATAACTTTAACTTTATTAGCAGCACGCTCGATTTCAATTTTAGAAACACCAGCATGTTTTAATTTTTGCTTTAAATATTTACGTAATTTAATATCTTCGTGAATATTGTCAAAATAAGTTTGACCCTTTGCGTACCAACGAGAATCCCAAGTACGAATAACACCAACACGAAATCCAATTGGATGAACTTTTTGTCCCACTGTTACTTCTCCCCTAATACAACGTTGATATGACTCATTTTTTTACGTACGCCAAAAGCGCGACCTTGAGCACGAGGTCTAAAACGTTTTAATACAGGCCCTTGATCAACAGAGATTGATTTAACAAAAAGCTTGTCAGTATTCATAGTTTTTTTATAGTCAGCATTAGCAGCTGCAGATTCGATTAATTTTTTAATTAATTCAGCAGTTTTTTTATTCATGTAAGTCAATGTCTTAACAGCTTCATCAACTGATTTTCCACGAACAACATCAGCAACTAAACGAGCTTTTTGAGCTCCGACTCTAGCGTATTTTAAAGATGCTTTTGATTCCATATACCCTTACCTATTTCTTAGCTGCAGCTGGAGCGGAAGGAGCTGCTTTCTTCTCTGCATGTCCCGCAAAAGTACGAGTCGGCGCAAATTCACCCAATTTATGACCGATCATGTTTTCCGTTATATAAACAGGAACGAACTTTCTGCCATTATGCACAGCGAAAGTCAACCCAACACAATCAGGCAGGATTGTTGAACGTCTAGACCATGTTTTAATTACCTTTTTGTCATTTTTTTGTATCGCATTAGTGATCTTTTTCTCTAAGTGCAAATCAACAAAAGGACCTTTTTTAATCGAACGTGCCACAAATACTCCTATTTACGACGTTTAATAATTGAAGAATCAGTACGCTTGTTATGTCTTGTTTTGTAACCCTTACATGGAACGCCCCATGGAGTTACAGGATGATGACCCTTACCAACACCTTCACCACCACCGAGCGGATGATCAACCGGGTTCATAGCCATACCACGGACACTAGGACGAATACCTCTCCAACGAGAGCGACCAGCCTTACCGAGTTTAATGTTTTCATTATCGGTGTTACCAACTTGACCCACAGAAGCTTTGCAAGTTGATAAAATTTGTTTTAACTCACCAGATGGTAATCTGATTTGGCAATATTGATCACCTTTACCAGCTAAAGTTGCAGAAGCACCAGCTCCACGACAGATTTGCCCACCTTTACCAGGTCGCATTTCGATATTGTGAATGATAGTACCCTCTGGAATAGCAGAAAGTGGCAAACAATTTCCAGGCTTAATATCAGCTTTAACACTAGATACAACTTGGTCACCTACATTAAGACCAACTGGCGCTAAGATGTAGGCTTTTTCACCATCAAAATAATGCAATAAAGCAATACGACAAGTTCTATTTGGATCGTATTCGATCGTTGCTACTTTAGCAGGAACATCCAACTTAGTACGCTTAAAATCAATTAAACGGTATTTTCTTTTATGAGCTCCGCCGACGTGACGAACAGTAATCATACCTGTGTTGTTACGAGCAGATGGCTTTTTAAGCGAAACAGTTAAAGACTTATGAGGAGTAGATTGAGTGATTTCTTTGAAATCAAATCCAATCATACCTCTACTTCCATGTGAACGGGCGCTAAATACTTTTAAACCCATGTCTATGCTCCCTCAAATAATGAAATTTTTTGTCCAGCAGCAAGTTGAACGAATGCTTTCTTCCATTTTTTTGGAGCTGTAAGTCCAAACTTAGAATATTTCATATCACTTCTACACACCACAGTGCGAACGCCTTTTACTTTAACAGAGAAACCTTTTTCAACAGCTTCTTTGATTTCTGGCTTAGAAGCATCTAAACCAACTTGAAAAACATAGACGCCGCTTTCAGCTAGCACTGTATTCTTCTCTGTAATTAGCGGAGATTTTAATATCGTTTTCATGATTATTTCTCCAACGAACAACGTTCAACAATTTTTTGAACTGAGTTTTTTGTGATAACAGCATGATCGAATTTCAACAAATCAAATACATTAATTCCATCAACTGAGAAATATTTGTAGTTTGCTAAATTGCGAGCTGCTCTGTTAAATTTTTCATCTGCAGAAGCATCAATTAAAACAGCTTTAGAAACACCAAAAGTTTTTAATCTTTTGTTAAGCTCAGAAGATTTACCTTCAGAAGCCATTGTATCAACAACAGTTAATTTACCTTCTTTTAATAAGTGAGATAAAGCCATCATAAGACCAACTTTACGAGTCTTCTTAGGAAGCACGTAAGCATAGCTGCGCGGCTGAGGACCAAACATTGTTCCTCCGCCTGGCATCAAAGGAGAACGTGTAGAACCCTGACGAGCATTACCAGTTCCTTTTTGCTTGAATGGCTTTTTACCACCACCACTGACCAAACCTTTTGTTTTAGTCATATGAGTTCCAGCGCGACGAGACGCCAACTGCCAACGAACTACCGTGTGCAAAACATCTTTTTTAACTTCGACTTCAAAAACATCTGAAGAAAGTTCAACTTGGCCAATTTTTTCTTTTTTCCAATTTAATACATTTACTGTAGCCATAATTAACCCTTTACCAGCTTAACTAAAGTGTTCTTGTGTCCTGGAACAGGACCTTTAACAAGCAATACACCTTCATTAGCCAAAACATCAACAACTACAACATTTTTAACAGTAATTGTTTCGTCTCCCCAGTGACCTGGAAATTTCTTACCTGGCATAACACGACCCGGCCAAGTTCTATTACCACTTGATCCCGGACGACGGTGAAATTTAGATCCGTGAGTCGCAGGGCCTCCTGCAAAATTCCAACGACGAACTGAACCTTGGAATCCATGACCCTTAGACTTAGATGTGATTTTAACAACATCACCCTTATTAAGGCTGTTGATAGAAACTGAATCGCCGATTTTCAAATCAGATGGAATCTCTTGGCGGATTTCACGAAGAAATCTTGCACCAGTTTCGAAACCAGCAGCTTTAACATGACCAACTTCAGCAGCAGATGAGTTCTTAGCTTTTTTCGGCACAGAAGCAATCTGGACCGCAGTGTAACCATCTTTTTCAGTCGTTTTAATTTGAGAAACTTTCCAAGTTTCATAACGCAAAACAGTTACGGGAATTGCTTCACCTTTATCACTGTAAATTGTCGCCATTCCTTCTTTGAAAGCAAATAGACCATTTAATTGAAGACCTGCAGCTGTTGGCTGAGTTTCATTTTGTGTTTGTACTTCACTCATGTTCACTCCTCCTATTATTCAGCAGAAAGTTTAATTTCAACATCAACGCCAGCAGATAGATCAAGTTTCATCAACTGATCAACTGTTTGTTGAGTTGGCTCTAAAATATCGAGCATACGTTTGTGTGTTCTGATTTCAAATTGCTCGCGTGATTTTTTATCAACATGCGGAGAACGCAAAACAGTAAAACGATTGATACGCGTTGGAAGAGGGATTGGACCCGCTATCTTAGCGCCAGTACGTTTAGCCGTCTCAACAATTTCTTTTGTCGATTGATCTAACAATTTGTGATCGAAGGCCTTAAGCCTAATTCTTATTTTTTGACTTTGCATTTTTTCTACCTCTTCAAGCCCGCCAAAATCTATTTCCGCATGAAAGCTAGACGCCTTATGAAAAACGGAGATTTCCGAAGCTTTAAAACTGAAGGTGTAATATGTCTGATGAAATTATGGGAGTCAACAAATAAAATATAAAATATTGACTTATTTTATCGTCCTAATTTTTGAAGGACTTCTGCCTTCACTGTGGGCGGAACAGGAGAGTATTCATGGAAATTCATGCTAAAAAATGCACGACCCTGCGATAAGCTACGGATATCTGTAGCGTAGCCGAATAACTGCGCTAATGGCACCTCCGCGAGAATGAGCTGACCACCTTGTAATTTTGCTGTCATATTCAAAATCTTGCCTCTACGAGAGTTTAAATCACCTACAATATTACCGACAAAATCATCGGGACAATTGACTTCTAATTTAAAAATTGGCTCAAGCAATACTGCATCTGTTTTTTTAATTGCATCGCGAAATGCTAATGACGCTGCCGCTTTACAAACGATTTCATCCGTCATCTGTGGACGGCTTGAAATGGCCTGTAATACAACTTTCAGCCCGACCATAGCATAGCTTGCAATAGGCCCAACTTCAGTGCCTTCACGCAGTCCATTTTCACAAGCTTTAATCCACTGCTGCGGAGTTTCCTTAGAGGGAACAAGAGACGTTTGAAATTTAATTCCATCACTCGGATGAATTGGTTCAATCGAAATTTTAACTTGAGCAAACTTTTCTTCACCAGCGAGCATGCGCTCGAATACAAAATCAGTAGAAACTGCACCAGCTAGTGTTTCACGGTAAGCGACTTGTGGACGACCCACATTCGCTTGGATTTTGTGTTCGCGAAATAATCGATCAATCAAAATATCTAAATGTAACTCACCCATGCCTGACAAAAGTGTTTGTCCGGTCTCTGGATCAAGTCTAAGCCGACACGAAGGATCTTCTCTTTCAAGACGACGAAGTCCTTCGAGCATTTTTTCCTGATCCGCAGAAGACTTCGCTTCGACAACAACAGAGATGACTGGCTCAGGAAAAGTAATTGATTCAAAAACAACTTGTCGAGAAGAGTCACACAGAGTGTCACCAGTCGTTGTGAATTTTAAACCAATAATCGCACCGATATCACCTGCGTTTAAATGATCAACTTCCTCTCGAGAATTCGCGTGCATTTTTACTATTTTTTGGACGCGTTCTTTTTTCTCAGTACGAGGATTTAGTAATTGCTCGCCAACTTTAATTTGACCCGAGTAAACACGAATGTACGTCAGTGATCCTGCAAATGGATCGTTCGCTAATTTGAAGGCTAATGCAGCTGCTGGCTCATCGAAAGAAGTTTTACAAACAACTTTCATATCCTCTTTAATTGGATTCATTCCCTCTGCAGGAACAGCATCCAAAGGACTTGGTAAATAATCAATAACCCCGTCTAATAACTGCTGAACACCTTTATTTTTAAAGGCAGCTCCGCAGTAGACAGGGAAAATTTTTAATTCTATCGTGCCCTTACGTAGAGCCGCTTTTAGTTCTGGGATAGATGGAGTTTCTCCATTTAAATATTTTTCAATAAGAGCGTCATCAAGTTCGCAAATTTTTTCAATCATTTGCGCTCGTTCAAAGTCAAATTGCTCTTTCAAATCGGAAGGAATTTCTATTTCTGTAAATTCATGATCAGTACCCGATTTCCAAATGTAACCTTTGCTTTCGATCAAATCGCAAACACCTAAAAACTGATCCTCTGCCCCGATCGGAATCTGAACCTTAATCGGATTGGCTTCAAGCTTAGTGCGAATTGTTTCAAAACTCATTTGAAAATCTGCACCAACACGGTCCATTTTATTAATAAAACAGATTCGTGGGACTTTATATTTATTTGCTTGACGCCAAACAGTTTCAGATTGTGGCTCTACTCCGTTAACACCGTCAAACACAGCAACAGCGCCATCAAGGACGCGAAGCGAACGCTCAACTTCGATCGTGAAATCAACGTGCCCCGGAGTATCAATAATATTAATTCGGTTGTTTTTCCATGCAGCTGTTGTTGCCGCAGAAGTAATTGTGATGCCTCGCTCTTGTTCTTGAGGCATCCAGTCCATGGTGGCAGCGCCATCATGAACCTCTCCAATTTTATGATTTTTACCAGTATAAAAAAGAATACGTTCAGTCGTTGTAGTTTTACCGGCATCAATGTGAGCCATGATGCCGATATTACGAACGTGATTGAGATCAGCTTCAGTTTTGATTATAGGAGCTGACATAGATTAAAACTCGCTCTATAGAAAAAATTACCAGTTATAGTGAGCAAATGCTTTATTCGCATCAGCCATTTTATGAACTTCTTCTTTTTTCTTAATTGCATTACCACGGTTGTTGTAAGCATCCAAGAATTCACCTGCTAAACGCTTAGAAAAATCTTTTTCGCCACGAGCACGTGAAGTTTCAATCAACCAACGCATAGCTAAAGCTAAACGACGAGATGGACGAACATCAACTGGAACTTGGTAAGTAGAACCACCAACACGACGAGAACGAACTTCGATTGAAGGCTTTACGTTTTCTAAAGCTTTTCTCATCACTGTTAATGAATCTTCGCCTTGAACTTTTCCGTTAAGCTCTTCAAGAGCTCCGTAAAAAAGTTTTTGCGCAGTACTTTTTTGACCACGTAACATGATCTTATTTACGAACTTTGCAATAACGATATCTTTGTGAACTGGATCTGGAATAATTTCTCTTTTAAATGTGCGACTACGACGTGACATATTTTCCTCTTAATTTAATTATTTTTTAGGTCTTTTTGCGCCGTATTTAGAACGACTGCGTAAACGTCCGTTAACACCTTGTAAATCAAGTGTTCCGCGAACGATGTGATAACGAACACCTGGAAGATCTTTAACACGACCACCACGAATCATAACAACGCTATGCTCTTGGAGATTGTGTCCGATACCAGGAATGTATGAGATCACTTCAAAACCGTTTGATAAACGAACTTTAGCCACTTTACGTAACGCTGAGTTCGGCTTCTTTGGAGTTGTCGTGTAAACACGAGTACAAACTCCACGTCGCTGAGGACAGCCATTTAAGGCTGGAGATTTTGTTTGATTTTTTTGTACAATACGCTCTTTTTTGATGAGCTGATTAATTGTAGGCACTGTTTTCTCCTTTTTCTGTTTTCTTCAAATTTGAATGAAAAAATCAATCAAATCTTACTCAAAGTTGCCGATTAAATTGGTGACAACCCTGTCTATCTCAATAAGTGAGTGTTGAGTGGGTTAAACTAACTGTTTTTCGGGGGCCGAGTCAAGTGTGGATGTGGGTTATTTTTAGCTACGGGTTGAACTTCACAATTAAAGTCGAATAAAGCGGCCTAGAGCCCAAAAACAAAACCCCGCCTAACTTATCGCTAGACGGGGTTTATATCTAAATCAGCTTAAAATCTGAATTAAACTAATGGCAATGCCACAGCATCCATATCTTCGTCTTCTGTCACTGTCACTTTCCACTTCTTGTAAGCAGTTAAGCCAGTTCCAGCAGGGATTAAACGACCCATGATAATATTTTCCTTCAAACCACGTAAATGATCTGTTTTCGAGTTGATTGAAGCCTCAGTAAGGACTTTTGTCGTCTCTTGGAAAGACGCCGCTGAAATCCAGCTTTCAGTGCTTAATGAAACTTTTGTAATACCCAAAAGGAGAGGAACACATGTTGCCACTTGTCCGCCCTCTTTCAGAACTCGAGCATTTTCAAGTTCATAATTAGCGCGTTCAGTTTGTTCACCACCCAAGAAGCGAGTATCACCAACTTCTAAGATTTCAACCTTACGTAACATTTGACGTACGATGATCTCGATATGCTTGTCATTGATACCCACACCTTGTAAGCGATAAACTTCTTGAACTTCGTTCACTAAGTACGCTGACAATGCTTTAGGACCAAGAACAGCTAATAAATCATGTGGATTTGTAGGTCCATCAACAAGAGCCTCACCCGCACGAACAAATTCACCTTCACGAACGGCAACGTGTTTTCCTTTAGGAATTAAGTATTCACGCTGTTCGCCAATTTCAGGCGTAACGATCACACGTTGTTTACCTTTAACATCTTTACCGAAAGTAATATAACCATCGATTTCAGAAATGATTGCAGCTTCTTTAGGTTTACGAGCTTCGAACAATTCAGCAACACGTGGTAGACCACCCGTGATATCTTTTGTTTTAGATGTCTCTCGATGCATTTTTGCAATGATCTCACCCGCGTGAACTTCTTGACCGTCATTCACAAGTAATTGAGCACCAACTGGAATCATGTATCTAGCAGCGATATCGCGACCAGGTAAACTTAATGTCTTACCGTTAGCATCAACTAAATAAAGAGTTGGTTTTGTATCAGATGATTTAGACTCAGTAATAACTTTCGTAGCAAATCCAGTTACTGGATCCACTTGCTCAGTCATTGTCTTACCTTCAACGATATCTTGGAATTGAATTTTTGCAGTCACTTCTGTGATGATTGGATTTGAATACGGATCCCATTCAGCAACAGCCGCGCCTTTAGTGACTTTCTCGCCATCTTTAAAGTTAAGAACAGCACCATAAGCTAATTTAAAGTTTTCACGTTCACGACCAGTTTCATCAATAACTAAAGCAGAACAGTTACGATTCATAACTGTTAACTTACCAGTTTTATTGACAACACTTTGTACATTTACAAGCTTGATTGTACCATCATAACGAGTTGTATGAACTGATTGCTCAACTGAACGAGATGCCGCTCCACCTAAGTGGAATGTACGCATTGTTAACTGTGTACCTGGCTCACCGATAGATTGAGCTGCGATAATACCTACAGTTTCACCAAGGTTCACTGTCGCACCACGAGCTAAATCACGGCCGTAACATTTCACACAAACACCACGTGTTGCTTCACATGTTAAACCCGAACGAATTTGAACGCGCTCGATACCTGCATTTTCAATTTTGATAACAAGAGCTTCATCAATTTCTTGACCTTGTTTAACAACAACAGTGTTTGTACTTGGATCAACGACATCTGTTAGAACTGTACGACCTAAAATACGATCGCCGATGCCTTGAATAATTTCACCCGCTTCATAAATCGGTGTAATTTCTAAACCGTCTGTTGTTCCACAGTCTAATTCAGATACAACAACGTCTTGTGCAACGTCGACTAAACGACGTGTTAAGTATCCAGAGTTGGCTGTTTTCAAAGCTGTATCGGCAAGACCTTTACGAGCACCGTGAGTTGAAATGAAGTATTGAAGAACTGTCAAACCTTCACGGAAATTTGCCGTGATCGGAGTTTCGATGATCTCACCAGAAGGCTTGGCCATCAAACCGCGCATCGCACCTAATTGACGTAGCTGATTGAAAGAACCCCGGGCTCCAGAATCTGCCATGATGTAAATTGGGTTGAATGAAGGTCCAACAATTTCTTTACCATCAACGATAAATTTTTGTTTTTCAATTTGACCCATCATCTCTTTGGCAAGTTTGTCTGAAGTTTGAGCCCAAATATCCACAACTTTATTGTATCGCTCACCGTCTGTGATCAAACCTTCATCGTACTGCTGTTGAATTTCTTCAACTTGCTTTTCAGCACCAGAGATCATCGTTGCTTTTGACTCAGGGATGATCATGTCATCCACAGAAATCGAAAGACCAGCAACTGTTGAGTATTTAAAACCTAACTGCATAATTTGATCGGCTAAAATACAAGTCGCTTTTGCACCAGCAACACGGAAAGTTGTATCAATTAATGATGCAATTGATTTCTTACTCATTGTTGTGTTGATTGTTGCAAATGGAACTTCTTTAGGAACCGCATCAGATAGAATTGATCGCCCTACTGAAGTCTCTTCAACTTTACCTTTGATCTTAACTTTACAAGCAGCTTGGATATCAACAACACCAGTTTCGTAAGCGTAAAGAGCTTCTTGAACAGACACGAAAGTTTTACCTGTTCCTTTTGCTCCTGGACGGATACGAGTCATCCAATACAATCCCAAGACAACGTCCTGTGATGGATTGATGATTGGTTTACCGTTGGCCGGAGATAAAATGTTATTTGTCGACATCATCAAAACACGAGCTTCAACTTGTGCTTCTACTGACAATGGAACGTGAACCGCCATTTGGTCACCGTCGAAATCGGCATTGAATGCAGTACAAACTAAAGGATGCAATTGAATTGCTTTTCCTTCATGAAGAACGGGTTCGAAAGCTTGAATACCAAGTCTGTGAAGAGTTGGAGCACGATTCAACATCACTGGATGTTCTTTAACAACTTCAGCAAGGATATCCCATACTTCAACTGTTTCTTGATCAACCAAACGCTTAGCTTGCTTGATTGTCGTAGCCAGTCCTTTTTCCTCAAGCTTGTTGTAAACAAACGGTTTGAATAATTCGAGAGCCATCTTTTTAGGAAGACCACACTGATGTAACTTTAATGTAGGACCAACTGTAATAACAGAACGACCCGAGTAATCAACACGCTTACCTAAAAGATTTTGACGGAAACGACCGTGTTTACCTTTTAACATATCACTTAATGATTTTAATGGACGTTTGTTTGGACCAGTAAATGTTTTACCACGACGACCGTTATCAAGTAATGCATCAACGGCTTCTTGAAGCATACGTTTTTCGTTACGAATAATGATGTCCGGAGCATTCAATTCTTGAAGGCGTTTTAAACGATTATTTCTGTTGATCACACGACGGTAAAGATCATTCAAATCAGAAGTCGCGAAACGACCACCATCCAAAGGAACCAACGGACGTAAATCTGGTGGCAATACTGGAAGTGCTTCAAGCATCATCCACTCAGCTTTGTTTGTTGAACCTTTGAAAGCTTCAACAACTTTTAAACGCTTCGTGATTTTTTTAGTTCCTGCTTCAGATTTTGTTTCTTTAAGTTCAATTCTTAATTTACGAGATAAGTATTCAGGGTCAATTTTTCGTAACATTTCACGAACAAACTCACCGCCCATACCAGCGCGGAAATTAGGACCGAATTCATTTAAAGCGGCTTGATAAGCTTCTTCAGAAAGAACTGTACCTTCTTCTAAAGTTGTCTCCATTGGATCAACAACAAGGTAAGATTCGCAATAAAGAACTTTTTCAACATCTTTCAAAGAAAGATTCAACAAGTTACCAATACGTGAAGGTAATGAACGTAAAAACCAGATATGAGCTACTGGAGAAGCTAATTCGATATGACCTAAACGTTCACGACGAACTTTAGTTTGAGTCACTTCAACGCCGCACTTTTCGCAGATGACTCCGCGATATTTCATACGTTTGTATTTACCACAAAGACATTCGTAATCTTTGATTGGACCGAAAATTTTAGCGCAAAATAAACCTTCGCGCTCTGGTTTAAAAGTTCGGTAGTTGATTGTTTCTGGCTTTTTAACTTCACCAAAAGACCAATCACGAATCATTTCAGGAGATGCCAAAGAAATTCTTACAGCATCAAACGAAAGTGGATCTTTAGGCTTATCGAAAAAATTTAATAAATCTCTCATGTTTTAACTCCTAATTATTAATGTTGAATCACGTCAGCTGCAGGGACTTCGGTACTTGGATCAACCATGTCGTCACCACCGCTATCAGTTAATATGTCTGACTCAACAAGTTCGATGTTAAGAGCTAATGACTGAAGCTCTTTAATCAGAACGTTAAATGATTCAGGTAATCCTGGTTCAAGAATATTTTCACCACGAACGATACTTTCGTACATGCGAGTTCTTCCCGCAACGTCATCAGACTTCACAGTTAAGAATTCTTGTAACGAGTAAGCAGCTCCGTAAGCTTCAATAGCCCAAACTTCCATCTCTCCTAGACGCTGACCTCCGAATTGTGCTTTACCACCAAGAGGCTGTTGAGAAACCAACGAGTAAGGTCCGATTGAACGCGCATGAATCTTTTCTTCAACCAGATGGTGAAGTTTCAACATGTACATAATACCAACCGTTACCTGATTCGCGAAAGGCTCACCAGTACGTCCATCAAACAAGATCGATTGTGTCGATGCTAATTCAGCTTTCTTTAATAATCCACGAACGTCTGCTTCACTGGCACCATCAAATACTGGAGTTCCAACGTGAATACCGTCTTTTAATGCTACTGCCATTTTCTTTAATGACGCATCATCTGATTTATCAATTTTTGCAGAAATATCCGCATCGTCATAAATATTTTTCATTTTAGTTCTTAATGCATCAGCATTAAATTTTTCTAAATGCTCAGAGATTTGTTTACCTAAGTTGTGCGCAGCCCAACCTAAGTGAACTTCAAGGATCTGACCGATATTCATACGAGAAGGAACGCCCAGTGGATTTAAAACCATGTCGACAGCAGAACCATCAGCTAAATAAGGCATATCTTCAACAGCAAGAACTTTAGAAACCACACCCTTATTACCGTGACGTCCGGCAAATTTATCACCGACTTGTAATTTACGCTTAATAGCGATGTAGATCTTAACCATTTTGATGACGCCCGGAGGAAGCTCATCACCTTTTTTAAGACGATCAATCTTCTCGTTGAATACCATTTTAACAGCATCCAATTGGTTGCGTGAACCATCGATGATTTTATTCACTTGATACTCAAGCTCTTGTTCCAAAGGAATATAGCTTAATAATTCAAAAGGAATTGTTTCAAGGTCTGCATTTGTAATGTCTTGACCTTTATTCAATAATTTTTGAGTTCCATCTTCGTTCAATAAAATACCGATTGTTTTTTTACCAACTACGATTTCACGTAATTTTTCAATCGCGTTATTCTTGATAACGTTTTGTTCGATCACTAAATCTTTTTCTAATTTTTTACGTTTTTCATCGATGATTAAAGATAAACGCTCATCACGATCAGAACCTTCACGTGAGTATACTTGCGCATCAATGATTGTACCGTAAACACCAGATGGTGCGCGTAATGAAGTATCACGAACATCACCGGCTTTTTCACCGAAGATCGCGCGTAAAAGTTTTTCTTCAGGAGATAATTGAGTTTCCCCTTTCGGAGTCACTTTACCAACTAAAATAAAACCTGGACGAACTTCCGCACCGATACGGATAATACCTGAAGAATCTAGATCTTTTAGAGCTTCTTCACCAACATTGGCGATATCACGAGTGATTTCTTCTTTACCAAGCTTAGTATCACGAGCAACGCACTCATACTCTTCGATATGAACCGAAGTATATGTATCGTCCTGTAACAATCTTTCAGAGATAAGGATTGAATCCTCGAAATTGTAACCCATCCACGGAGTGAACGCGACACGGATGTTTTGTCCAAGAGCTAATTCACCAAGTTCTGTAGAAGGTCCATCGGCGATGATGTCGCCTTTAGAAACTTTATCACCGCGTTTAACGATCGGCTTTTGATTGAAACATGTATTTTGATTTGTTCTTTGATATTTCGTTAAATTGTAAATATCAACGTTTGCGCCAAGTTCTCCGCCTTTTGCAAAACGACGAACAACGATTCTTGAAGCATCAACTTCTTCAACCAAACCATCATTTGTTGCCACAACTGAAGTTCCTGAGTCACGAGCAACTAAACGCTCAACACCAGTACCTACAAGTGGTGCACGAGAACGAAGTAATGGAACCGCTTGACGTTGCATGTTCGAACCCATCAACGCACGGTTGGCATCATCATGCTCAAGGAATGGAATCAAAGACGCCGCGATAGAAACTAACTGAGATGGAGAAACATCCATCAAAGAAACTTTTTCGCGATCAACGAGCTCGTATTCACCATCACGACGTACAGTGTGACTTCCAGGAGCTAACTCGTTTGAGTTATTTCCATCTGTCGGAGCTTGCGCTTTATAATGTCCACTCTCTTCAAGAGCTGACATGTAATGAATTTCAGAAGAAATTTTTCCGTTTTCAACTTTTTTATATGGAGTTTCGATAAAACCGTAGTTATTGATACGAGCGTATGTCGATAACGAAGCGATCAAACCAATGTTTGGTCCCTCGGGAGTTTCGATCGGACAAATACGACCGTAGTGAGTCGCATGAACGTCACGAACTTCGAAACCAGCGCGATCACGAGTCAAACCGCCGGGTCCTAAAGCAGATAAACGACGTTTGTGAGTGATTTCAGAAAGTGGATTTGTTTGATCCATAAACTGAGATAACTGAGATGATCCGAAAAATTCTTTAACAACCGCGTTCACAGGTTTAGCATTCACTAAATCGTGTGGCATCATCACTTCAAGATCTTGAAGTGACATTCTTTCTTTGATCGCTCGTTCCATACGAACAAGACCAATCCGATATTGATTTTCTAATAATTCACCGACTGAACGAACACGACGATTGCCTAAGTGATCGATATCATCAACAACACCACGACCATTTTTAAGATCGATCAAATGTTTGACTGTTGATAAAATATCTTTGTGAGTTAATACACGGTGGCTCGGTGGACATTCTTCCATCGAAATACCAAATTTATGATTGATCTTGATACGACCAACTTCAGATAAGTCATATGCTTCTGGATCAAAGAATAAACGGTTGAAATAAGCTTCAGCAGCTTCCATCACCGCAGGCTCACCTGGACGAAGGCGTTTATAAATTTCGATAAGGGCTTCATCTTTATTAGCTACTTTATCAACTAATAAAGTATTTCTTAAAAATGGTCCAACAGTTAAACCATCAAAGAAAATCAAATAGAAATTTTCGATTCCTGCTGTTAAGGCCTTTTTAATTAATGATACAGATAATTCGCTATTTGCATCAGCGATGATTTCACCAGTTGATTCATCGATCAACGGTTTAGCTAAAACTTTACCTTCAAGGTCTTGAGGTTGAACTTCAACTTCAGTTAAATTTAAATCTTTCACTTTTTTAACGATAGCACGAGTGATACGACGTCCTGCTTTAACAAGAGCTTCGCCCGTTTTTGGATCGATAATATCTGCAATCGCACGCTGACCAGACATTCTTTCGATGTCTAAGCGTCTGAATAATGATTTTCCTTTTACGAAAATTTCATCAAGGTCATAGAAATACTCAAGAAGTTGCTCAACGTTCATTCCAAGAGCTTTTAATAAAATAGTTGCTGGGAATTTACGACGACGATCGATACGTACGTGAAGAACATCTTTTTGATCGAATTCAAAATCCAACCAAGAACCACGGTAAGGAATTACACGCGCCGAGTAAATTAATTTACCTGATGTCGCGTTTTTTCCATTATCATGGTCAAAGAAAACACCCGGAGATCTGTGAAGCTGAGAAACAACAACACGCTCAGTTCCGTTAATGATAAAAGAACCATTTGCCGTCATTAAAGGAATTTCACCTAAGTAAACTTCTTGTTCTTTAACATCGCGGATACTGCGTGCTTCAGTTTCTTCATCAACATCAAAAACGATCAAACGAAGTGTAACTTTAACAGGAGCTGCGAAGCTCATTCCACGTTGACGACACTCATCAACGTCATATTTAGAAGGCTCTAACGTGTAACCAACAAATTCTAAAGATGATGTATTGTTAAAATCAGCTATTGGGAATACAGATTTGAAAACGCCATTAAGACCTTCCATTCCGCGTCGATCTGCATCGACATCCTTAAGTAAAAACGCCTCATATGATTTTTTCTGTAATTCAATCAAATTTGGTATTTCAATAACTTGTTTGTTTTTTGTGTATGATTTTCGAATTCGCAGATTCGATGCCGTGATCGGTGTCGTGTTCATCGCATATCCTCGTTAGTCAGAACTTAAAAAATCTTGTTTCTTAAGTCGAAGTTTCGCTTCGGGGGGAAATCTTCAAGGCCCACATTAAATATTAAAACTAAAAAACTAAAATCTAAAATTGAAAACTTTTAAAATATAAAATTAAAAACTAAAAATTCAGGGGGAAAGAAAAATCTTCCCCCTGAATTGAACTGAAAACAAAAATTACTTAACGTTAACTTTTGCGCCAGCAGCTTCAAGCTGCTTCTTGAATTTATCAGCGTCTTCTTTAGAAGCGCCTTCTTTAACTGCTTTACCGCCAGCTTCAACTAAAGCTTTTGCTTCAGCTAAACCTAAACCAGTAATTGCACGTACTTCTTTAATTACGTTAATTTTGTTCGCACCAGCATCAACTAAGATAACGTCGAATGCAGTTTGAGCTTCAGCAGCAGGACCTGTAGCAGCGCCAGCTACAGCAACAGGAGCAGCAGCAGAAACGCCCCACTTCTCTTCCCATAACTTTACTAACTCAGCGATTTCCAAAACTGTTTTACCAGATAATTCAGTAACTAATTGATCATTTGTCATAGCCATTTTAATCCTCCAAAAATATTAAGCTTGTGGAGCTGTGGCAGCTGCATCAGTTGCAGTCGCTTCACCAGCACCGTTTTTAATTGCGTATTCGTTCATAACTCGTGCTAATTGCGTACTTGGTTCCAATAATAATCTTAGGAACTGAGCACGTAATTGATCTTTTCCTGGTAATGTTGCCAAGAACTTGATTTTTTTATCATCAAGAGCCTCGCCATCCATCATTCCGGATTTGATCTTAAGAGCTTCAACGTCTTTCCCAAAGTCTGCTAAAGCTTTCGCTACGCCTACAACTTCGTTAAATGCAAAAACGATTGCATTTGTACCAGTCATATTTGTAAACGCTTTTTCAGCAGCGGGGTGACCTTTGAACGCACGGAGCGCTAAAGTATTTCGCACAACCTTCATCTCAGACTCAGCAGCGTGTAACTTTTTACGAAGATTCGTAACCTGTTCCACTTTCATGCCCTTAAAGTCTACGATGAAGGCTCCTTTAGCTATCGCCATTTTGTCAGAGATCGCTTTGACGTCTGTATCTTTTTGTGATCGAAGCATTGAAGAACCTCCCTTCGTTTGATTTTAAGTGCATCAGGTCGGATTTATTTCTGAAGTTTTTTTGATTGGGTTAAATCTCAAAACTTTTTGATAAGCCCGTCTCGGTTGGATATTTAAACTTACTTAAGTTCAAAAAATTAAGTTCCAAAACTTGTGGAACTCCAACTGTCACTGACGCGTAAAGATTTTTATAAAAAAATCTTACTTAATAATTACATAATTAAATTTGCGGCAGATATTCTCTACCGCAATCCTGACTAAGCCTGTTCAGACCCAGCCATCGCCTCATTTCCATCAAGGCGAACACTTGGACCCATTGTCGAAGCTGCAAAAATAGATCTGATATAGATCCCTTTTGAAGTCGCGGGCTTTGCTTTTACAATCGCATTAATGAAAGCATCAAAGTTATCTTTTAACTTTGCAGGCCCCATTGATTTACGACCGATAGACGCATGAACGATTCCAGCTTTATCAACGCGAAAATCAAGTTTACCTTTTTTTTCTGCAGTAACAGCTTCAGCAACGTTCATAGTCACTGTTCCAACTTTTGGATTCGGCATCAAACCACGAGGTCCTAGAACCTTCGCAACTTTTGATACTGTCGCCATCATGTCTGGTGTCGCAATACACTTATCAAATTCCAACCAACCACCGTTGATTTTCTCAACGAGGTCTTCTGCGCCAACAAAATCTGCACCAGCAGCTTTTGCATCGTTTTCCTTAGGACCTTTAGCAAAAACAACAACACGTACTGTTTTTCCTAAACCATGAGGTAAAGCAATTGCTCCACGAACTTGTTGATCTGATTGTTTAGGATCAATACCTAAGCGAACAGACACATCGACAGACTCATCAAATTTAGCAGGAGCCGTCTCAGTCACTAATTTTAAACCATCTTGAAAAGAATATTTTTTGTTTGTATCAACTTTAGCAGCTGCTACTTTAAATTTTTTTCCTGACATACTACCACCTACTCCTGAACTTCTATACCCATGCTTTTAGCAGTACCAGCAACTTGAGACATTGCAGATTCTACTTTAACACAGTTAAGGTCAGGCAACTTTGTCGTTGCGATTGTTTTAATTTGGTCAGATTTAATTTTTCCGACTTTATCTTTTTGTGGCATTTTAGAACCTGATTCTAATTTTAATGCCTTCTTGATCAACGAAGATACCGGTGGCGTCTTAGTGATGAAAGTAAACGAACGATCTTGATAAACAGTAATAATGATCGGCACGATGGAGTCTCCATCTTTTTGCGTGCGAGCATTGAACTGCTTACAGAAATCCATAATGTTTACCCCATGCTGTCCAAGTGCCGGTCCAACGGGTGGAGCTGGATTAGCTTTCCCTGCCGGTATTTGCAATTTGATCATGCCTGTAACTTTTTTTGCCATATGTGATCCCACTTTTGCATGTGTTCATTTTTAATGAACACGGGTTTTAAAACTTCCACAGACCCCTATGATCTACGGAAATCAATTTAATAAAATTAAGAACTTTTTGAAACTTGGACAAAGTCCAATTCAACAGGCGTTGGTCGACCAAAGATACTGACCAACACTTTCACCTTTGCTTTTTCTTCATTAATATCTTCAACAGTTCCATTGAAGTTGTTGAACGGACCATCAGTCACAGTCACTTGCTCGCCGATAGAAAAATTAATTTTAGTTCTTGGTTTTTCAGATAAACCAGACATTTGCTGCGTCACTCGAAAGACTTCAGCTTCAGGAACCTCAGGCGGACGAGTTTTAGCTCCGCCGACAAAGCCACTGACCTTAGAAGTGTTTTTAACTAAATGCCAAGACTGATCATTCAGAAACATATTAATAAAAATATATCCTGGAAAAAACTTACGAGACTTTGTTGTTTTTTGACCTTTAACTAACTCCACAACATTTTCGGCTGGAATTAAAACCTCACCAAAATATTGTTCCATCTTGTGCATACGAATACGTTCTTCGATAGCAGCTTTTGCAGAGTTCTCAGTTCCTGACTGAACGTTAACGATATACCATTTTTTCGCCATAGTTGGCGCAGCTGGTGTTTCAGATGAGGACCCATTTTGATTATCTTCAGAATTATTTACCATAATCGCAGTCCTTTATTTAATAAGTTGGTTAAGAACAAAACTAGAAAACAAATCGAACACACTAATAATAATCGAAGAAATAAACACCATCACGATAACGACAATTGTCATTCCACGAGTGTCTTTGAATGGTGGCCAAACAACTTTTTTAATTTCCGCAATGACTTCATCAGCCCACACCAAAAATTTTGAATTAAATTGAAGAGAGGCGAATAATGCAAGAGCTACAACAACTGGTAAACCATGTTTGAACCAATCGTAATTCATCGCTTGTGCAATGAGACCAAATGCTCCTGACAACGCCTTCAACAATGTTGAAAGAGTAAAGCCAATTAAAATTGAAAATGCCACAACACACAGAGTGACAATCTTTGAATTTGAGTTTGAATTTAAATTCGAGTTGATAGCGTTCATGTTGTCCTTTTTAATTTGTATTTAAAAAAAATTTATTTTTTTTAAATAATTTTATTTCAAAAAAATATTTGAATTTAAATCAAAAATAAATTGGCAGGACAGGAGGGATTCGAACCCACGACCTAGCGATTTGGAGTCGCTCGCTCTACCGCTGGAGCTACTGTCCTATACCGTTCAATTTCAACTTAAACACAAGACGCAAAATATAACCCTAAAATAGCAAAAGGGACAACAATTAAGTTGCCCCTTTTTCATTTTTGGCTTGATTTTTGATTATTTAGCTAAATCAAAAATAATTGCTTAATTTAAAAGCAATTATTCGATGATTTCAACAACGACGCCGGCACCAACTGTACGACCACCCTCACGGATAGCAAAACGTAAAGATTGTTCCATCGCGATTGGAGTGATTAACTCAACATTGATCTCGATCTTGTCACCAGGCATAACCATTTCAGTTCCAGCCTTAAGAGTAACAACACCTGTCACTTCAGTTGTACGGAAGTAAAACTTTGGACGGTAGTTTGTAAAGAATGGAGTATGACGTCCACCCTCTTCTTTAGTAAGGATGTAAGCCTCACCTTTGAATTTCTTATGCGGCTTAACTGAACCTGGCTTAGCTAATACTTGACCACGTTCAACGTCTTCTTTTTTAGTACCACGTAATAAAACACCACAGTTATCGCCAGCTTGACCTTCATCTAACAACTTACGGAACATTTCGATACCAGTAACAGTTGTTTTTTGAGTTGGACGGATACCGATGATTTCGATCTCGTCATTCACTTTAACGATTCCACGCTCAACACGACCAGTAACAACAGTTCCACGACCAGAGATCGAGAAAACGTCTTCCACAGGCATTAAGAATGTTTTATCAACTGCGCGAGCCGGTTGTGGGATGAACTCATCACAAGCTTTCATTAAAGCCATGATCGAAGGACGACCCATTTCAGAAGTATCACCTTCTAAACCAAGTTTTGCAGAACCTTTGATGATTGGAATAGTGTCACCTGGGAATTCGTATTTAGATAATAATTCACGAATTTCCATTTCAACAAGCTCAAGTAATTCTTTATCGTCAACCATGTCACACTTGTTCATGAAAACAACGAGTGCTGGAACACCAACTTGACGAGCAAGAAGGATATGTTCACGAGTTTGTGGCATAGGGCCGTCAGCAGCAGAAACAACCAAGATAGCGCCATCCATTTGAGCGGCACCAGTGATCATATTTTTTACGTAATCGGCATGTCCTGGGCAATCAACGTGAGCGTAGTGACGAGCGTCAGTTTCATACTCAACGTGAGTTGTAGAAATAGTAATACCACGAGCTTTTTCTTCAGGAGACTTATCGATCTGATCGTAAGCCATAGCTTGCGCTTTACCTAGAGTAGCAAGAGACGTAGTGATTGCTGCTGTTAAAGTTGTTTTACCGTGGTCAACGTGACCAATTGTACCGATGTTACAATGTGGTTTCGATCTGTTAAATTTCTCTTTAGACATTTTGTCCTCCTGCAGAGATTTGTTAATTTAATTTACTTAAAAAGTAACTCTTAAATAATGTTTAATCTAGAACATTGATCTACTTTACCAAAAAAACCAAGAAAAACTTCGTTCGTTTTTTTGGAGCCCGTGATCGGAGCCGAACCGACGACCTCACCCTTACCAAGGGTGTGCTCTACCACTGAGCTACACGGGCTTATTAATTTTCATTAATTGACCGTCTACTCTAGGGTAACATTGGAGCGGGGAACGGGTCTCGAACCCGCAACCCTCTGCTTGGAAGGCAGATACTCTAGCCAATTGAGCTACCCCCGCTCAAACTTTCGCGACTGTGTGTCTATATAGACTACTTTTAACATCCCAATCCAAAGATTAAAGAAGAGAAAAGTTGGTGGACAGGGAAGGATTCGAACCTTCGTAAACCGAAGCTAGCAGATTTACAGTCTGCCCCCTTTAGCCACTCGGGCACCTACCCATTTTAAAAACGTCATGTACTTAGCTAGTGTACACTCGCAAATTTCGCCCTAAGACGAAAAATGG
>JBPOIE010000089.1:0-24540 GCA_052034855.1 Bdellovibrionota bacterium
TCGGCTCATCACATCCTGGGGCTGGAGCAGGTCCCAAGGGTTTGGCTGTTCGCCAATTAAAGTGGTACGCGAGCTGGGTTCAGAACGTCGTGAGACAGTTTGGTCCTTATCTTCTGTGGGCGTAAGAAATTTGAGCAGACCTGTCCTTAGTACGAGAGGACCGGGATGGACGAACCTCTGGTGTTCCTGTTGTTCTGCCAAGAGCAATGCAGGGTAGCTATGTTCGGAATGGATAACCGCTGAAAGCATCTAAGCGGGAAGCCAACTGTAAGATTAGATTTCTCTGGGGCTTCGGCCCCCTAAAGACTCCTCGGAGACTACGAGGTTGATAGGCATAAAGTGTACATACAGTAATGTATTCAGCTTATATGTACTAATAGGTCGTGAGGCTTTTTTAAAATAAATTTTTCTAGTCAAAATATAGTTTCTATATTGCGACACATTTCGATTCTAACTGACCGCTAAAAATCAATTAAAACAATTTGCTGGTGTCTTTAGCAGAGAGGCCACACCTGATCCCATTCCGAACTCAGAAGTTAAGCTCTCTTGCGGCGATGGTATTGCACGAGTGATCGTGTGAGAGAGTAGCGCGATGCCAGCTCCTATTTATATTACCCACTTGATTAACCTCAGGTGGGTTTTTTTTTGTCTTGTTGTCAAAAATATGTACACTCAATACACTTAATAGCTATTCTGTTAGTTTTTAGAACACTTTATTTGGGCACTACAATTGATGGTGTTTGATTGAGGTGTTTTATGGACAGATCAAAGTTTTTTAACGTTTATAGTATGCAATTTACGATAGCATCTATATTAGGTGCTGTGATAGCTTGCTCACCGACAAAATTTAGTCCTGAAAATTCTCCGACCTCAGTATGTGATTCAACAACTACAACTTGCGTAGTCATCAATGGTGAAACAAATATTACACAGTCATTCAAGGTTGGCTCAGGTAAAGTTGATATTTTATTTGTAAATGACAATTCAGCTTCGATGTCTGTCATTCAGACAAAGCTAGCGGCAAAATTTGGTGGCTTTATAGAAAATCTTGATTCAAAAGAGATTGATTATCAAATTTCTATGACAACAACAGATTTGTTAGCGGCTCAAAAAAATCCTTTAATCACATTTGGCAATGGCTCAAAGATTTTAACAAAAGGTGACTCTGGACGTGTCGGGCTATTTAATGCTGCTATCGCTCGCCCAGAGACGATTGCCTGCGAAAACTTTATAAAATCAGCATATTACACTTATGGTTCAGGATTTAATCAGACTTCTTATTATGCACAAAACTACAATAATTATTGTGCTTCAAATGATGAGCGTGGTTTGTATACAGCTCATGATGCTATTTTAAATAATACATCTCGTATCTTGAGAGGTGACGCTCACTTGAATGTTATTTTAGTTTCTAACGAAGATGTTCGAAGCGGTTTATATAATGATTCAACGTATGGTTCACAGTATGCTCTGGAGGCAAAAGATAGAGCTTCAAATTTTACATCAATGATGAATTCAACTTACCCAGGAAAATATTGGGAATTTAACTCTATAATTACAAAAGACAATTCATGTGCAAGCCAACAACAGATGGATTTTAAAGACAACGCAGGAAATCCAATCAAAGATTCTAATAACAATTTTGTAATAGGTGCGAACTTAGGTTTAGAGTACGCGGCACTATCTGCATCTGCATCCACGGATGTTGATGGGAATCCTTCACCTCGCGGACAGATCTTGAGTATTTGTAATTCTGATTACACACAGTATTTTAATAATATTGCGGCTAAAATTTCTCAGTCAGCGCGTTTATTACCCTTAAAGTGTACCCCACAAGTTGCCCCAGTTGTTGTTCGTACAAGTAATCCAAGCCAGAGTGTTCCTTATCAATGGCAAGGCGATAAAATACTGTTTCAAGCTGGGTCAGAAGGTATACCTGTTACAGTGACTTACAAATGTCGAGTCATTACAGCCTACTAGGACCTAGTTAAAGCGATTTATACTTTAAATTATGTAGAATTGTTGCGATTTAAACAGCTATAAAATTTTTAAAAAGGCTTTAGTTTGAAATAATGGTCTCCGATAACATGACCATGGCAATGGTAGACAGATATAAAAAATCAGGTGGTTTTGTTCAACTTTTACAAGTCATAGAAACATGCGGCCCTAAAAAGCAAGAGCAGTTCATGAATATTATTAAAGAAGAAACACCAACTTGGCACGAAGCGATCAATCAAAAAATGTTATCATTTGATAAGATTTTATCTTGGAGATCAGAAGCCCTTTTAGAAATAGTAGCAAATGTGAATCCGCTTGCGTTTGTGACTGCGCTAAAGTCTTTACCGGCAGATAAGTTTAGTGCTTTTTGTGAGAAGTTATCTTTACAAGAACGACGAAAGGTCGAAACCCAGTACAAAGAAATGAATCCTGATGCAAATCAAATTGCATCATGTGTGATGAAGGTTGTTTCTGAGAGTAGAAATTTATTTATAACTGGTGCTTTGAAGTATGATAAAATTGATGCTTCTCTTGCTATTCCTGAAAACTTTGAGTCTCAATTGATGGAAGGAATAGTATCCGCTGTTGGTGGAGTTCCTGCTGAAGCGGCCCCGCAAGCAGTGAGTAGTGCGAGTCTTGGAACTCTTGATTTTGAGGCATTGAAGAAAAAATATATTGAGCTAAATCAGCAAGCGAACACATTGAGAAAAGAGAATGCTGTAATGAAAGAAAAGCTCGATAAAATCAAAAGAATTGCTTAAAATATTAACTATAACGATTTTTATTGTATTTCTTGACGGACTGGCTCTGGAGATCTATTCTTCCATGCAGTCGGGGCGTAGCGCAGTCTGGTAGCGCATCTGGTTTGGGACCAGAGGGTCGTAGGTTCGAATCCTATCGCCCCGACCAAAATTTTATAAAGCTGCTTTAATCACAAAGCGGCTTTTTTTTTACCCAAATCAAATTAAACACTTAACCACCGAATTAATGAATGCAGTCTGTGAGCAAATCTTAGGCGAAATGTTGAGACATTTCGTGTTTTGGATACATCTTGGCTACAAGTTGGCTACACGCAAATCCAGATTTAAAGGAACTTTCAAACACAAAGTGAAGGATACTTTTATATGTATAACTTGTTACTCAAACTCATTCTTGCAGCCACTCTTTTACAGACAGGTTTAAAACTCACAGACATAAATAATTGTCGTGATCGTCAGTGTGTTCGAAAGCTGGATCAAGCTCGATCAAAAGTTCTAAAAATAAATTGGAAGCCAATTACAGTTTTTCCAAACGAAGCTAAGCGATTTCAATAAATAATCAGCAAAAATTAATTTCATCATCAAATCCTCGGTCCGCTTTGGTGGGATTGATGCGCGTCATGGCGGGTCTGATTTGGTGAAATTGTGGGTGTACACCAAAGACTGGGGCAGTCGAACTGTACACATCGGTGGAATTGATGTGGGTCAAAGCTGTCAATTTATGATGAATTGTCAGCAAAAAAATTATTTTTAAAACTTTCGTCCTCGTTTCTTTTTTCGTGGTTTTGAGCCAGCGACCCAAGCGGGTGGATGTGGTTCTAAAATTAGCGCATCAAGTTCAGGAAATGGCTGACTCAGGCGTTTTTTCCACATTCGTTTTTTTGTAGGTGCTCCGCGAACTCGATCAATCCACTTTCTACTATCATAGAGCGATTTGTCTGATTTATAATTTGAAGTTATGTTTTGCATATTTTTCACATACTACATATAAGCCGGAGCAAAAAATTCATATTCTGATTTAGTCCGTTGTGGCATCGAGCGTAAATAAATCAAAGTGGTTTCATAATAAACATGTCCAAGTTGGTCTTTAATAGTCATCAGACTTGCTCCGCGGCCCAATAAATTTATGGCTAGGCTATGACGAAGCAGGTGGGGGTAAACTCGGCGTTGAATTTGTGCCCGCTGGGCCAGATTTCGCAAATGCTTTCGAATGTCTCTCGGATTTAAAACATTATTCTTAACTAAGGTTGTAAATAACGGGTGCGTTTCATTTTCTCTCGGAAATGTTTTTAAGTATTCAATTAATAGTTTTGTACAGTCGCCGGAAATATTCACATATCTGTCTTTAAAGTTTTTACCACCTTGAACGCGCAATGTATTATTACCCAGATCCACATCACTGACTCGCAAATTGCAAACTTCTGAATTACGAAGCCCTGAAAATGCCAACAAACCGACAAGGGCTTTTTCGCGAACATTTTTTGCAGAACATAAAACTCTTGAAACTTCAGCTTCAGACAAAGTATCTTTCAAAAGCCTGCGTGGTTTTTTTGGCCTACCTAATTTAACAGGTGCCCCTTTAAAAGTGGTATAATGTTCGATAGCCAGACTTGAATTTACAACATGCGAATAACTGTATTTTTCTTTATACATCCATAAAATATATTCTTTAATATTTTCATAATCTGGGGCAAATTTTCTCATGCGTCGCAAGGCAATGCTTATACACCTGCAGTATCCTTCGACAGTCACTTCGCTTAGCCCTTTGTCGACCATCATATACTCTTCAAATTTTTTAATTTGTTTTGTGAGTTTTTCACGATCCATAGTTTTGTTCCTTTTTTATTTTATTATTTCGAAAAGAAAAATATTTATTTTCTGTTGAACTCCAAGTACCTTTTGTGTTTATTAATTTAGAGCAAAGTTGACATTCTTTATTTCTTACACAAAGATTTAATCTCATTTCTTTCTGGGCTTTAGTAGATTGCTCACTAACGATATTTTTGGTTTTTAACCGGTACCGTCTATTTGCTTTATTTTGAGTTAATGTTCCCTTAGAAGTTTGCCGATATTTTTTCTGATATTGGCGTTGTTTAGAAATTCGAAAAATTCTTGAACATTGGCTAGAGCAATAACGTTGGTTGCGCCAGCAGGAGCTGCAAATAATTATTTTTGTTTCACAACATGCACAGGTAATTTCGATAGAACTTACGGGTGAGGAGTTCATGGATTAAATTTTAATAGCAAAAATAAAACTCAGCAAAGTAGTAACCAAAACTTTTGAAAGATCTTGTTTTTGGTCTAAAAACACTAAAAACCGATCGAAAAACACTCGATTTGGTCACCAAAAAAACGAATAAAAGGCCGTTTTTTGTGAAAATAAGAAAAAAATCCTAATTCGTGGTGACCATTTTGACATGACACTCTTCAGAGAGGGCGTTATTTAAAATGTCATTTAAAATAATATCGATTTAAAATAGGGGAACTGTATGTCGAAAGAGCTCAAAAGAAACTGGATTGAAAACCTCAAAGGTTGGCAAGGGCTGGATTATGTCTATTTGCAAGGGGTTCCGATGAAAAAAACAAAAAATGGTGGCGAACCTAATTTGTCAGAAGACAGAATTACAAAGCTTGTTGCGCATCAAATTATTCAAAGCCAAATTCCACTTCGAGGGCAAGAATTAAGCCTTTTGCGATCAGCTACCAGATTGTCTTATAATAAATTAGCGCAAAAATTAGGTCTTAGTTATGGGGCTTTATTTAACTGGGAAAAGAATAAAAAGAAAAAATTAATTCCATTATACGAAGTCGCGATTCGGCTTTTATGTTCTGAGGAATTAAACATTGAAGTGTCATCAAAATTTTCCGAACTTGTGGGTCATGATTACTGCGACAGGCTTGATGTAAAAGTTACAAATAAAGAGCCTACGGACAAGTTCATTAAAATGAAAACCATTTATAAATCCACATACAGAGGTCTAAAAAAAGTCACCGTAAAAGGCACGTCAGATGATTAAGCTGGTTCGGTCTTCTAGTATTTGAATATTTTTTTCATAAACACGCTGTTTTTTTTCGTACTGAAACTCGACAGCTGATTGAGCAATACTTTCACACTGCTTGAGGAAATAAAAAACAGGCTCGTAAAGAAAAAATTCCGATTCAGAAGTTTGCAAGACGGGGGTTGGTTGATCAACTTCGTAAGTGATCACCAACAGCTCTTTTTAATTTATTTGTCTCTATCAGATTGAATGAAACTTTACCTTTATTAACTTTTACTTCAATTTTATAATGATCAAACTCAAGAACTTGATGATCTTTTTCAGCCTCAACATCATCAAACTGCACACTTAAAAGATCTCCGTTATGACCAAAAAAACCAACGCCAATTTCGTTATTAGCTTCAACGGCATCACCGAGTGGCCCAGAGTACCAAGTGATTGATAAAATACTACTTCCCGCAATTGGATTAAAAAATATTTTTGGTTTTTTTAGTTTCATAATTTTATCCTTTTATGTTTTTTATGAGAGTTTCGCGGACCTTTAGACCCTGTTGGGTACATGCTTGTAAAAAAGGCACCATCTGGAGTAACTTTAATGACTACAACAATAAATTTGGGACCTTTTTCAAATTTATAAAAAAAATTATAAATTTTTTCTTTTTTTCGATCATCTCTATAAATTTCAGTGGGATCTTTTAAGATTTTCTCAAGCAGTGCTAAAATTATTTCCTGTGGGAAAACTTGAAAATGCCCTTCGATAGCATGTTCAAATTCTTGCGAACCTATGATAACTCGGTCTCCAAGGGCATCGGTGATAATTGTAATAATTTTTCGATCTGACATTATTCCTCTTAGTAACTGTTTTTAAAATATACTTATATACTTAAATACTAGCCCCTACTATCAATGAAATCTATTTTCGACAGAACACAGCAGATGGGTCTTTTGAACAAACCCACGCTTTTAATTGTGCATTTTCAGATTCTAGTTGGTTTGATTTAGCTTCAAACTGATTTGCCCTTATTTTGAGCAATTCCGTTTCGGTTTTATCAGCCTTAGAAGCCTCAACAGACGCTATTTTCCGAGCTTGGTTGTCTTGAGCTGACTTAACCCCTGAAAGATCGCTATAGAGCGTTTTAACGGCTTCTATGAGCGGGGCAATCAGCATCGTATAAGCGACTGAGCGAATTCCATCTTTGTTAATCTCGACAGCTTCAGGAAAAACTTTTTCAACTTCTTGGGCGATGACGCCCATTTGTCTTCCACCTTCAAATTTAATTTTAGGATACTCATCTTTACGCCAATCAAAGTATACTCCGTTGATGGCTAAAATTTTATTAAGCGGGTCGTCGACGTTGACTATATTCTTTTTTAATCGTTGATCTGAGTGAGCCTGAAGCGCACCAACAGCTGCAATTGAACCGTTTACATCTAGAGTGAATCCAGGAGTTGTTGTCCCAATCCCAACTTTCCCACCATTCGGAGCTAAAATAATATTTCCTTTAGTTCCGTGAGAAGTTGAATCTAAAGTCATATCACCACTCGAAGCACTGGTGCCGTAAATCAATGGCGATAGCATCGAAGTCTGAGCTGTGATTGAGCCAGAGCCCACAATATTTCCGCCGACATTTAAATTTTCGGCAATACCTGCGCCACCATTAACAATCAGTGCTCCTGATGTTGAATTTGTTGAAGTAGTTGTTTGATTGACGATAGCACTATTTCCTGCTGAAGGTGTCATTGTAATACTTCCACCTGAATTATTAATTGCAGAAACGTTTCCACCAAGAGCTCCTCCAGAAGAGTTGGCGATCGTTCTTCGCGTTCCACCACTTGTAAAATAAAGATCAGTACCATCAAATTCGATGGCTCCGTCTTCTGGAGTCGTTAAATTTGTGCCTGCAGTTAGTTTTAAAGGAGAGGTGCCCGCGGCAACTGTTCCGGCTTTGATATGTAACAAAGCCGATGCATTGACTCCAAGACCCAAATTGCCCGTGGGAAATAAAATCATAGGTTCAATTCCAGATGCCCCATCAGTTCCGTTCACCATAAAATGCATACTGCCATCATTATTATTACCGATTGCAATCACTTTACCAGAATTCGTTGAGCGAAGTCGGACCGTTGGATACTGAGTTGATGTTGATGTAATCCCGTAAGTCCAACCAGAATTCCACGTGGCTGCACTCGCGACCTCGAGTGGCCCAACTGGTGTTGAAGTACCGATCCCGACGTTGCCATTGGAATCAATTCTCATTCTTTCAGACGCATTCGTAACAAATTCAACAGGCTTAGCTCCATTTGTTCCAAAGACAAAGTTATCAGTATTGGCAACAACTCTAGCCATATTATTTTGTGGAATTCCGGCATAAGATCCGCCAACAGCAGACCCAAATATTTGAAGCTCCGCCCAGTTCCCATCTGCATTATTAACGACGTATGTGGTGTTACCTGATGTATTAGTATTGGTAATATTTGCGAATACATTTGCTCCATTACCTAAGATGTCCAAATTATAGTTCGGACTTGAAGTTCCTATCCCAACATTATCACCACTTACAACCATCTGACTGGTACCCACAACCAAGCCATCGGTTGGCAGAATTAATTGACCCGTCATTGTACTACCAGACTTAGATACATAATTTGTTGCCACAGACGTCGTCGTAGCCAAGGTTCTTCGCGTGGGTACTGAGTCTGTGTAATATAAATTAGTACCATCATATTCTATAGCCCCATTTTCGGGCGAAGTTAAATTTGTACCTGATGTTAATTTTAACGGAGCCAACGAGGTCGTTCCCGCTTTAATATGCAACAAGGCTGAAGCATTCACTCCAAGACCCAAATTACCAGTCGGATTTAAAATCATAGATTCAGTACCTGAATTAGAATCACTTCCATTCACCATAAAATGTATACTACCGTCATTATTATTACCAATAGAACTAACTTTATCAGACGACGTAGAACGAAGTCGCACTGTTGGATATTGAGTAGCCGTTGATGTGATGCCATATTTCCAACCTGCATGCCACGTAGTCGCACCTAAAACTTCTAGCGGTGAAACTGGAGTTGCCGTTCCAACTCCGACGTTCCCTGTAGCCCTCGAAACATCACCACTTGCATTCGCAGTCCACAGTCCATCTGTCACAGATGTTGGTAAGCGGGCAGCATCTAAGGTTCCACTCAAAATATTACTCGCATTTGTCGTATCCACACTGGCTGAATTTGCCAGCCCCGAAATTTGTGAAATAGAAATCGCGATATTTGAACAACTAAAGGCATCGGTTACAGCAGACCATGTCAGCGTTTGATTTGTTGCACAACTATTTGCAAATTGTTGAGCACCCATACTGGTTTTTAAATCACTGATGCTGATGTTTTTGTTGATCCAATTAGTCCCATCGTAATTTAAAAAATTACCTGATGCTAAACTTGTAAAATTTAAATTGATGCCTTTAATCCGGTCCACACTTGTTGTTGAGTTTGTTCCGCTGACGTCACCACTTAGTGTGGATGCTGTTGTTAATAGATTTGTTGGAATTGTTGAGGCATCAATTTTTCCAGAACCATCAAGACGCAAAATTTTATCGGCGCCGCTGGTTGCTGCGTTTAAGGTCAGTTGCGGAGTTGTCGTTGGATTTGAAATTGTAATATCGGTCGTTGCACTTGTGACGCTTATTACTGTGCCACCACTTGAGGAATCATTGGACGCGACCCACGCACTGCCGCTCCATTTAATGACTTGGCCACCGGCTGCACCAGATGAATTGATTTTATCAAAAGTAATTGCACCAGCTGATATATCAGCTGATGTGATTGTTCCATCCACGATTTTTGCGCTTGTAACTGTATTGTCTGTTGGAGTTCTTGTATCTGTAAATCTTAGATCATCGCCTGCCGCAACTGTACCTGTTGCAGTTCCTGTGTTAAGCCCTGCGCTGTTTCCAAGACCTGTAATATCACTCGATGACAACGTTACAACACCAGTCCGTCCTGCGACGCTGGTGACAGCACTGGCTGGGTTTGTTGGAGTAAATCCTAACAATCCAGTAATATCCGCTGAAGTTGCATTTGCTAAAACTCCCGAACCATTGGCTCTGAGTAATGTATTTCCAGTGATTCCACTGAGAGTTAATCCTGTAAAAGATGGAGAACTTGTTGTTGCGATACTTTGTGGCGTGCTTAATGTGATTGTACCAGAACCATTCGTCACAACAACTTGATCTGCTGTTCCAGTTAAAGTTGATTTTGTAAATCCTGTTCCATTACCAATATATAATTGACCATTACTTGCTGATTCTAATTTCGCTGCAGTAACTGAACCATCTGTAGGTGTTCTTGTATCAGTAAATCTTGAATCATTTCCTTGGGCATAGGTTCCTGCTGCAGTTCCAAAAGCAAGACCTGTGATATCACTTGATGACAACGTCACAATGCCAGTGCGACCTGCCACGCTTATCACTGCCGTTGCAGAGTTTGTTGGAGTAAATCCTAATAACCCAGTGATATCTGCACTTGTTGCATTCGCTAAGACTCCCGATCCATTAGCACGAAGCAATGTGTTTCCCATAATTCCACTCAGTGTTAATCCCGTGAATGTCGGCGACTGACCTGTACCTAATCCTAAATTTGTAAGAGCTGTTCCTGCATTTGATAGATCACTTAAATTATTTGTTGGATTTAACGGTGTATATCCTAAAGCGGCTTGTTTTGCGCTAAACGTTGTCCAGTCGGCTGAAGATAAATATCCATTCACAGATCCAGTTGCTTTAGCTAAGTCAATTGTAGGAGCAGTACCTGATCCACCAATAGTGATTGGATTAAAAATTGTTCCAGCGGCAGTCACTGACGTGACTGTACCACCAGCACCTGTATCATCACTTGAAGCAACCCAAGCTAATCCATTCCATTTAATGACTTGGCCTGCTATCGCTGATGAATTATTTATTTTATCAAAAGTAATTGCACCTGCTGAAATATCCGCCGAAGCAATTGTTCCATCTAAAATTTTCGCTGAAGTGACTGAATCATTCGTTGGAATCCGTGTATCCGCAAATCTTGCATCATCACCCGCAGCCACGTTTCCTGATGCTGATCCCACGTTAAGTCCAGCGCTATTTCCAAGACCTGTGATATCTGCGGAAGACAATGTTACAACTCCCGTGCGTCCTGCGACGCTGGTCACGTTTCCTGTGCTGGCAGCGATCCAACTTAAATCACCACTGGCGTTTGTCGATAGCACTTGGCCATTGGTTCCAGCCGTCGGCGGTAATGTTAAAGTGTAATTCGTAATCCCAGCGCTTGGAGCTTTAAATAAAATTCGATTTGTGTTCGTGCTATCGAATAAATAGAAATTTTGAATCGAATTGTTTGTTGATGATACATTTGTCGCACTTAAATTTGAGACCGCGATATTTCCCGAGGCATCACGCTTAACAATTGTATTTATTGTGTTTGTGTTGGTTGCATTTATTGTATCATTCACGCTTGTTGCCACTTGCGCAGAAGTTCTTCCTCCAACACTATTTACAACTGTAAGCGATTGAGTTCCCGAAACATCACCGCTTAAACTTCCTGAGAAATTTGTTGCTGTGGTTGCCGTAGTCGCGTTTGTTGCGTTCACTGCACTTGTGGCATTCGCGATTGTTCCTGCGGGACCCACAGGAGTGTATCCCATGGCCGTTGTGATATCACTGGATGTAATTGTTGCGACTCCCGAATTGTCATTACTTGCAGCCCAAGAACTGCCATTCCATTTCATCACTTGACCGTTTGTTGCGCCCATTTGCGCTAATTTTGTGGCCGTGATAGCTCCGTTAGAAACTGAACTTGCGGTCGTTGCTGTGGCAGCGTTGCCAGTGATATCGCCCGTTGTTGCAAAATTATTTAAAGTATTAAATTTTGTTAAATTATTTAAAAGAGTTTCAAGATTTGTTTGCGAAACTTGCAGACCAGATGTTGTATTGGCCATAATAAATTCACTGGCAGAATGTCCATCTAAAGTTTCTGCAATCATCGCATAGGGTGCTGATAGTATTTCAATATCTGGAGTCATATCTGAAAAACCTGATCCCACATCAAAACCAATTCTTAATTTTCTTTTTTCATTCGCACCAATTGTAATTGTTCCTGCGCAACCTGTGATGCTTGCATGAGTGACGTTGTTTTTAAAAAGATTTATTCCCAGTGATGTTGTTGAATCGATATTATTAATCCGCGTTGCCGTTGTGCCCAGATCCACTGAAAATGCACCGTTGGTGTTTGTGGTATCAACACCAGTCACAGTCTCTTGATACATCACACATGTTGCAGCTTGGTTTAAAATTTGGAATCTAATATTTGCTAAGCCAACGAATGGATTATTGCTTGTGGGTTGATATATAGTCCCTTGAACGTTGAACGATTTGGGGACTCCGTTTTGCGAATAAGAATATGATGACATCAAAGATGTTGTTGTAAAGATCGTTAAAAAAAGAAAAAGGCTATTTAGTTTCACCGGGATATCGCAAGCTCCATACAATAACCTTGACCGTTACAGGTCGTTTTAGCTCTCGAGGATGAATTTGCAAGGCCCACATTCATTCGATAGCCCGCAAGATTAGAAACGATTTGTCCGCCAGAGGTCGATATTTGCGCGGGCGTAGGTTTATTTTCAAAAATAGAACTTACAGTTGTACTGATTGATTCAATCAAAGACGAATTTCCGAATGGACTGCATCCTGAAAAAATAAATGAACTTATTATAATTAGAATAAAATAGTAAATCCGATTCGATTTCATGTCATACATATCGACACATTCGATGAGTTTCTAAAGTGTTTCATCTCGTCTAAAAATGAGACACAACACAAAATGATAGTCGTGCAGCCATAAGGATTGATGTGAGACCTTCGTCCAAGTCATTGGGATGAACGATTACTCATGATAACGAAAGCTTTTGAATTTGAGTAAGTACTCTATTTTTTTCAGATCACGCTATAAATATTACAATATTAAATATCATCCAACAGTTCAAATCTCTTAAAATTGATTTAAGTAAATAAGATGCGCTTATTTAATCGGCATAGTTGTTGATAAACAACAGTCGGGGGCCAAATGAAGCACAACATTTTATTAATAGATGACGACAAATCATTTAGAGATTCAATGTCCTTATTTCTAAAGGCTGAAGGATTCTGCGTTCGGGCCTTATCTAATGGTGATGAGGCCATCGCATTAGTACGTCAGCAGATCATTTTATTTTCAGTGGCCTTGGTCGATTACCACATGCCTGAAACGAGTGGTCTAGAGACCATTCGTGGTCTTAAGGATGCAGATTCAAAATTACAAATTTTTGCTTTTTCTGGCGATGATTCAGTATTAGCACATAATAAATCACTTGAATCAGGAGCTGCATTTTTTATTGAAAAAACAATCAGCGAAGCCAAGCTTTTAGGGTTATTGCATAGAGCCTGTAAAGAAGTTGAATTAAAAATAAAGCCAATGAAAATTTCTTCGCACAGTGAAAATCAAAAACTGATTGAAACTATTGGTATGGTTGGAGTTTCCGAATCAATGGCTCAGCTCGCAAAGCTCATTCATAAAATTGCACCAACTGATGAAACTGTCTTAATTCGTGGTGAACACGGAACAGGTAAAGAAAAAATAGCAAAAGCTATTCACAATTTATCGAATCGAAAAAACCAACCATTTATTGCCGTCAACTGTGCTGCGATTGCGCCGAACCTGATCGAAAGTGAGTTGTTTGGTCATGAAAAAGGCTCTTACACAGGAGCCATCAAGGATCGTAAAGGATATTTTGAAGCGGCACACAGTGGAACAATTTTTCTAGACGAGATCGGAGAATTGCCAAAGCATTTGCAAGCAACGATTCTTCGCGTTCTGCAAGAAAAAGCAGTTACCCCGGTTGGTTCGAACGAATCTAAAAAAATTGATTTCAGACTTATTACGGCAACAAATGCACCACTTGAACATTTAATGACTGAGAAACTCTTCAGAGAAGATTTGTTTTTTAGATTGAATGTGTTTTCGGTCAATATTCAGCCGCTCAGAAATCGCAAAGAAGACATTCCTGTTTTAGCTCAACTTTTTGTGGATTTATTAAATAAAGATAAATCTGATAAAAAAGTATTGCTGGAAAATACAACCGAAAAACTCAAGAAATTAGAATGGACTGGAAATGTCAGAGAATTAGAACACTTTATTCATGTCTTGTATCAATTGTCTGAGGACAAAATTATTGACGACAGTCCGATTGATAAAAAGCAAAAGATACAAGCAAAGCCAAATGCAAATAGTCTTGAAGTTGTTCAAACAATTAAAATGCAAGACGAGAAAAATCTGATTTCAAAGGCGTTAACGGAAAGTGGCTCAATTTCGGGAGTATCACGAATTTTAAATATTAGTCGAAGCACAGTTCGAGAAAAAATGAAGAAATACGGGATTGAATTTAACCAAAACGAATTCGAGGGGATTACAGTATGAGAAAAACAATAATGATCGTGTTAGGAATATTCGGAATTAGTACAAAAGTTCTTGCAGATAAAAAGAATGTCGAAAAATTGACACCTTTACAGAAAATTCAAATCGAACGAGCGATTGGGATTTTGGTGGCAACAAAGACAATCGAAAATCCATTTGATCAATGCGTTCAGTTTGACCAAGACATATTATCAATCTTAGAATCAGAGTCATTAATACAAAATGGAACAGTTCAGCCAATGACGATTTGTGTTGATCCGAAGTAGTGAAAAATTCTATGAATAAAAAACGAATGACTATTGTGTTGTTTGTATGTCTGGTCATCGGGGGAAGTTTTTCAATGAATAAGCATAATGAAAATCAAAACTTAAGAGTTGCGTTTCCTGTAACAAAAAAGTCGTCAGAGTATGAGCCGACAAATATCAGTTTAGGTTATGAGTACATCTTTTTAGAAAATGTATTTTCTCCGCTCGTCGAGATCACAAAAAATGGGGAGATCGAAGCTGGTGTCGCTGAGGAAATCAATTGGGTCGGGGACGAATTGAAGCTTACGATTCGTGATAATTTAAAAACCAGATCAGGTATTCCGATTACAGCAAGTGATGTCGTTTTTTCGTTGAAACGACTTTTGGTATTATCCGGCAATACGCATGGTAACTTTAAAGACATCGTTTGTCCTGATGTCGATATAAAATCAGTCGAAGATGAATGTCACGGCATTCGGCAAGACGGAAACTCAGTGTATTTAAACGCAAAAGGGCGAAAATCATTTTTACTTCCGATGCTTGCAGCCATTGATTTCGCAATTATTCCAAAATCAAGTGTTGATCCAGTAACACTTAAAATTACCAATTACGCAGAAACCAGTGGCGTGTATAGCGTGACCAAAGATGATGAGCATGGACATATTGAACTTGAAATAAATCCCCATCATTATTTTGCGGCAAAGAATATTGCGCAAAAAATTACGTTAGTTCCGATTGATTCATCAAGCACAGTGAACAGCCTTAACGCGCTTTTAAAAAACGAAGTGGACCATTTAACAACTATTGATGCCGCAAAAGCCGAAAAGATCATTCAATTTGCAAATGCTCAATCTGATTTTGATGTGCATGTGACGATGAAAATCCGAAATCGAGTGTTAGTTTTTACCGAAAAGGGCTACAAACATCTTACTTTAGGTGAACGTAGGTATATCGGAGAAAAAGTAAAACAAGTTTTCACAGATTTAATTGATACCGGAAGTGGTTTTGAGCAAAGCTCAGAATTCTTTCCGCATTTAAGCGAAGGTGGGCTTACTGACGACCAAATGAACCGCTTTAATCAGTCCAAAAACCAAGATCTGACGGCGCCAAAAACAAAATTTAAATTGGGCTTCATCAAAAGAGGTAAAGCCGAAGAATGGTCCATGCTGTTAAACAAAGTTTTACCGCAAGCTGATTGTTATGTCGAAACAGTACCGCCTGACTTTAAGAAAAATTTAAAGTTCGACGACATGCCAGATGCTTTTATTGCTTCAACAGATACGGGCTTTATGGAAGACATTGGTTTGATTTCATACTCACTAAACGCAGGTCTACTAGGACAAGCAAAAAGTGATCGAGCTGAGTGGCTCGCAGATTATATGGCTATTGACGATAAACCTACCCGAATTAAAAAACTGAAAGAATTGCATTACAAAGCCTTGTCGGAAGCGTGGGTAGTCCCAATCGTGGCTTCACCCTATGCCGCTATTGTCAGAAAACCTTGGAAGATCGAGTTATCAGATCTTTATGCAAATAATCAATTATGGCGCATCAAACACCACTAGCCCATTGGCTTTATAGGCATCGAGAAAAGTTTTGTGCCCAGTTTAAAGAATTAAATTGGCCAAAATCTTATGGACTCGACGTTTTCGATTTTGCGACAACAATTCAAATTGATGGTCAAATTTTTGAAGGTCGGGGTGTTGATACTTATCGCGAAATCGCTTTAGAAAAATCTGTTTCAGAAGTCATTGAAAGATTCATTTGTATAAAGTTAGGGTTTAGTTCGGTTGGATTCTCTGTGTCAGCAGTTATTGATACAAAAGCGCATGCGCAAAATGAACTTTTAGAAAGATATTATTTAGATCAACATTTAATAAAAAAGGTGCCCCTATTTAATTTAAAAAATAAATTCTTAAAAGACGTTTCAATCCAAAAATTTGAAGAAAAAAATAATTTAGCAGTTGAACATTATATTATGAACACGGCAAACGGTATGTTTGGATTGGTCTGTCGAATCAGATCACTCGATTTCTCAAAAATTGCTTTCGGATTTTCTTTAAATCGAAATATTGAATTTGCTATTGATAAATCATTTTTAGAGGCTTTGCCAAACTATGCTTGGCTTGACCAAAAATCAAATGACAATCAACATTCTGTACCTTGGCATATCGAAGATGGGTTTACAGAAAACCTGAATTCGATATTGTTTGAGCAAGAACATATATTCGAATTTCAATTTTCTGAGCCAAATTTAAAAATTGTTCTTGTTGACTGGCAATCATTGCCACTGTTGTCAGGTATAAAGCTTTGTTTAACTCGTTATGTTCTAGAAAAAAAAGAGGTGTTCTCATGATACAAATAACACCAGATTCTAAAATTAAAAAGTTTGAGCATAAGCAGAAAGTCCTTTCAGTTTTGGCTCTGGTTATTTTTTGTGGATTGTCTGTCATCATCAACAATGTGCATTTAAGTCAGGTTGCAGACGATAACACAAAGTTATTGTCGCGGTTGTTTACAATCGGCGATCAGCGAGAGATCGTTCATATTTTACAACAAGCGCATTTAGCAAATTTTGATGTTATTCGCTATCAGTCAACCAGCTTAGAAAAGTCATTTGTTATTCCGGCTATAGCAGACACCTTTGAAAATAAAAATCCTTTTCTGAGTCTTATCACGGACCGAGTAACGATTTTTGTTTCTTCTGGTATTGACCGCACTTCAATAGACACAATCACTTTTGAATTCAATCGATTTAAATTAGTACCCTACGCAATCGGGCTTTGGTTATTACTTATTTTGGTATCTGTTCCACAGCTGTCATACTTGAAAAAGCGGTTAAAAGAAAAATATTTGCAAGAGATTGAACTAGAGAAAAAAGCGACGAAATTGGAACTAGCCCATGAAATTCGTCATAACTTACGAACACCACTTGCGGCATTGATGCGGATTCCTAGTCGATTACCGACAGCTGCAAATGAAGACAAAATCCTTTTGCAAAATACGATAGATCAAATTCAAGATTTAATTTCAAAATTGGATGACAAAAGTTCCATGTGCTCGGTTGAAAATAATTCTTCAATTTACGAAACGCTACGCCAAAGTCGAAACGAAATAAATCTAACTTTACCAAACGATATAAAACTACATTTTAAAATGGATGAGGCGCTGGCGTCAGCAAATGTGAATCACATCCCTTTTGAGTTAAGATCTATTCTTGCAAATTTGGTGAATAACTCGGTAGAGGCTATCGCAGGCTCTGGAAAAATAATTATTAATCTCGCAGATAAAATTGATTCAATTGAAATTATTGTGTCCGACAACGGTGAGGGGATTGATCCCGAAGTGTTGCCAATGGTCTTTGAGAAGAATTTTTCTTATAACAAAAAAAATGGGTCAGGCGTGGGATTAAGTCATGCTAAAGACTTTGTTGAAAAATGGAATGGATCAATAAACATGACTTCGTCGGTTGGCTTTGGAACTTCAGTTCAAATCAAATTGCCAGTACAAAGTCGGAAGTCGTGGTATTTACCGAGACTAAAAATAAATACGGAGAGTGATATTTTTGTTTTAGACGATCAACAGCTTAACTTGGACTTGTGGAAGTTTAGATTTAACGAGTCGGGTATTAAAAATAGCATTTTTTATCTTAAGAATAAGAACGAACTGTGTCTGAAAATTCAAAATTACGATTTTGAATTGCAGAATGCGATTTTCTTATTCGATTACGATCTCGGAGAGACTACGACAGGTCTTGATTTGTTAAAGTCGATTCCTAGTGCATCCGTGAAATGCCTTGTAACAGGTCATTTTGATGATGCAGAAATTCAATCAAAATGTGAAGAGTCCGGCATATACTTGTTGTCAAAAGGGCAGATCGCTGATGTTCACTTGGCTGTATTAAATTAAGCTGCAAGTTTGCTTAAAAGAGATCCTAATGTGTGAAATCAAGACATCACGAAATGTTTGGATATCATTTTTCAAAAGGGATTCAATGAGCACTTCAACGATGAGCTTTTTATTGAGCAAAAGCTTTGAATCAGTATTATGCTTTTTCAATTTATATAGAGAGGATATTTTTTGCTTTTTTGATATCTTTGCTTTGGCCATTTTTATTTCCTCCGTTAAGAGCTATTTTAATAATTGAATCATATTCAGATGTATAGATTTCACCCACAGACACCCCTGATACTTAGAGCTTAAGCAACCCAATCAAGCTTGATCTTGCGCTTAGACTTAACACAGTCACGAAGATATAGGTCGATGAGTGTTTGATAAGGAAGTCCACAGTTTTCAGATAGGTCTTTGAAGTAATCAATGACATCAGAACTTAAATTAATGCCTACGGCCTTCTTTTTAGAAGCATATGGGTTTTTCTTAGCTTTCATTTTTGAAAAATCATATTCCTTTTTCATACTGTTTCACCTCTTTTTGAGTGGCCTTTCGAGCCGATATTATTCGAACTTTAGATTTGTGTCGTTCGCAGTAAATGACTACAAGTAAATTAGTCGTGCTGCGACCTAGCATAATAAACCGATCTTCTGATTCAGAATGGTTTTTATCGAAATACATCAATGCATTCGTGTCGTCGAATACTTGAGTTGCTTCTTCAAACCAGACACCGTGTTTTTTTCGGTTTGATTTGTTTTTGTTATCATCCCATTCAAATTGAATCATCTCAAAACTACACATTCTGTACACACGTAAAACATGTACATATAGATTATATCTAGATTTTGTATATATATCAAGATTTCTTTAAAATGCTATTAAATCTTTCAACTGCAGCTTGCATTGTGATTATCATATTTAAACCTTCATAATATTATTCTTAGACTTCTACAATTTGCATCCTTTAACTTATAGCCCCGTTATATTCGATCTCAAATCAAATCCACCATGGCGGAAGTCCGCCACCCCCTTTTAAGCTCCAGCTCTGCGTATAATCGAGTTCATCGAAAACACCTGGCGGAAACCCGCCAGTCTGATTCGTCAGCTAAAAAATCCATATTTTTCAAATTCTTTTTTAGATCAAACACTTAAGCCTGTTTTCGCTACTGCCAGTTTTGTCGCACCAAACTTTGCAATTTAAGACAAACGAGAGCGATGAACGCTTTCATAAAAAAGGGGGCAGTTATGAATCAGCAAAAACAAAAAACGAAAGAAAGGTTTTTTGAAGCGCTATCAAAGGCATTTCAAATTCTTTCAAAACCAAAATCTGATTTGGATTTTAATCAATGGTTATATATCGAATCCAGACAAATTAGAAATCTAGAACGTCGAAGGAAGCTTCGAGACTGGCGAGAAATGGAAAAATAAAAAACAAAATCTACGAAAGGAATAAAAATATGAGTGGTTACGGAAAATGTCCAAGATGCGGCTGTCTTTCATTAGAACACTTAAGAACTCATTCATACTGCTGGGAATGTAATTTTTCACCAGATACGAATCGAATGAAACATTTAAATATAATCGACGATGACGACGATGAATCAAAACTGAAGTTTAAAAAATACAAGCGACTTGATGACGATGAAATTGAAGAAGATCAAGACAGTGATCTGGATTACGAGGACGCCTTATGAATTTAGATTGTTATGAATATTATCAGTGGACGCTTGGGAATATCGAAGTCAATGAAACAATAAATGAGGAACTTTTAACAATATTAATGGGGGTTGATGATGAGTGCTAAATTTTTTGATGTGATCGTGGCTAAAGAGTATATGGCAAAAAATAACGGGAAAGAAGAAAAGAAAACTGCGTGGAATAAAATTGGTAGGGCTTGGCTTTCACAATCCGGCGAAAGCTTGAGCTTTGAAATGTTCATGCTACCGAATCAAAGATATGTCATCCAACTCAAAGACAAAGAGTTTGAAGCAAAAAATAAAAATAATGAAGAAGCACCGTTTTAAAAAAACGGCTTCTTTAAAAAAGCAAAAAATAGAGGTGCAGTCATGCAATTAAAAAAATCATTCATACTTATTCTACCTTTAGTATTTCATTCAATAGCGAATGCGTCGGTCGAGTCCTCCTTGATGGGATTAAAGACTGTGCTGATTGGTTCGATTTTACCGACGTTTGCAGTCATGGGACTAGGGTTTGCGGCATTTAGTTTTTTTACTGGAAATCCAAACAGTAAACAGCATTTGCAATACGCAGTCATTGGTTCTGTTATTTTGTTCGGAGCACAGAGTATTGTGGATCTGATCTCAAGAGTGGTGCAGTAATGAAAAATTGTCCAACGAGCAACATGATGAGATCGAAGTTCTGGGGATTTGAAGTCAGTCATATTGTGGGATCATTTACAATTCTAGCCGGATCAAATGTATTACTGAATATTTTAGGCTTACCTCTGATTTTATCGTGGATCTTCGGAATCTCGGCATTACTGGTATTGAGATTTATTTCACATGGTCAAAAAGACGGACACCTTGAGCTGTTAGCAAAATTTGTATTACAACCGCATTTGTACTTAGGTCATAAAGAAAGGAGAGAAAATGAAAAAAATATCTTTAACAAAAAGACTTCTGAGTTCTGAATTTGTGAAAGATGGCGTTGTATCGCACACTGACGGAAGCCTTTTTAAATGTTACTTATCAAGCCCACTGTCAACAGGACTTTTAGAGGAAGACTTTCAAGGAAGCTTATCCGATAACTTTTTTGCAAAATTATCAGAATTACTCGGAAGACTGCCCAATTTCTTTGACGGACAAATTATTTTCGTCCGTCAACGTCTGAAGGATTCTGATCTTTCAACTGGCTATGAAACAAAATTATATTTCTTTGAAAAAGTACAAAAGACCGAGAGCTATTCACATTTAAAGGCACTGCTTGAAGAACTGAAATTTAAACCCAGTGAACTAACGCACACAGATTGGAAAAATCTTATGTCAGCCTATTTAGGTGAATCCATTTTTACGGAAAATCTGCCAGATGTCGTTTGGGAAAAAGACTTTTTAAAGGTGAATGATCAGGCGATCAGAGCATTGTCTTTAACAGAGCTTCCGCAACTGACTTGGAAAGGATGTTTTCAGGATTTATTTGAGTACACTGAGGAATTTATTCTGTCAGTGAAACTAGCTGTGCCAGATCGTTCAAAAATCAAAAAACAACTTGAAACCAAACGTCGGGTTAGTCATGCACTTTCGATCTCATCATCACTAGAGGTTAAAAACATTGAAAGTAACAGCGTGCTTCATTCAAGCGAAGAAACACTTGAGCGAATTTTAGTGGGAAAGGAGACGCTTTTTGAAATCTCAGTGGCAGTGATTTTGTTCGGTGACGCAAATAAAACGGCAAACGCTGCCTATGATTTTGAAAGAGTCACGTCAGGGATTGGTAATGCTGGACTATTTCGGGAGGGAGTGGGGACTTTGCCGATTTATCAAAGCCATTTTCCATGTAACAAAATCCTGGGGATAAGAAAACTACCGATCTTGTCTGGGAATTTATCTGAAGTTTTACCGCTGTTACTTGATTACTCACGGCTCAATGATGCCTCAAGTTTAGAATTAAGGTCTAGGTGTTTGGAAAAATCGCATCTGAATATTTTTTCAAAAGAAAATATTAATTATAATTCTTTTATCTGCGGTGCCTCAGGCAGCGGTAAGAGTTTTTTGATGAACGCGATTTTATCAAGTCAGATGAAGGATGAACCCAAAAGCCGCTTATGTATTTTTGACGTTGGAGGATCATATCGAAAAATCATAAAGAATCACGGTGGACAAAGTTTATTATTGACGCAAGACGAGGCCTTATCACTTTTATCAAGCTTTATTAAAAATCATCCGGTCACCGCCAGCGGATTTTATAGAACTTTTATCGAAACACTTTGCGGCAGCGGCAGTCATATCACTCATTCCCACAGTGTGGCGATTGAGGATTTACTCAGGGATTTTGAGGGACAGATTTTGAACTTAAATCAATTGGTGAAAAATGCACAAATCAGATCAGAACGATTCTATCATGACATTGCTCATTGGTTAAAACCGCACTTAGACATAGATAAAATTAAGCCACGTCCTGATCTGGTTGATTTAATTAAAGCACAAGTTTCGGCTTTTGATTTTAAAGAACTTGAGTCAAATCCAATTCTGCAACGAACAACGATTTTACTTTTGAGTGAATTATTGTGGCGAGACCTTGTGAAAGGTGCGTATCCAAAAACTTTGATTGTATTTGATGAAGTTTGGCGATTTTTTGCTCAGAGCAAGTCATTTTTAGAAGAAATGTATCGAACACTCAGAAAGTATCGTGCGGGAATTGTGTCGATCACACAAAACCTAGCAGATTACGGTGATGAGGCTTTTGCAAAAATGATTTTTACAAACAGTTTTACGAAAGTTTTTCTGCAAAACGGAGCTGCGGCTGAGTATTTAAAAAATACTTTCGATTTACCAGATACAGATATTGTCAGGGCGTTGTCAGTCACTTCAAAAAAACCAGAGTATTCTGAATTTTTTGCATTATCGCCAACAATGAGCCAAGTTTTTAGGCTCTATCCGACAAAAGAGTTTTACGAGTTAGCGAATACCGAGAACATATCAAATTTTAAAGAGGAGGTCACAGCATGAAGAAAATTTTAATTGTATCTATGATCGTGTTTAATTTCTCGAAAGCTCGCGCTGATCTTTGGGGTGGGGACTTACCATTGCTAGCTCAGATTGTAACAAACACTCTGTACACAATGTATGAGCTTCAACGACAATCAAAATTGATGGATGATGAGCTACGAGGAATTAATGACCGAATTATTCGTATAAAAACAATCAGCGATGTCGTGCAACCGGATCAGTGGTCAGCGTGGAAAGATCCGAATGAGGCTTTAAGACGAATTCAGTTAATTTATCATACTCTGCCGAAAGAATATCATTCCGAAAAATCAGATCTGATCGAGGCCGAGTTATCCAGAGCCATGAATTTAGTTTCGCGTGTGAACATTGAAACAAAATCGACTTTTCAGTCAGGAAAAGAGCTTGAAAATAAGGGACTAAATTCATCTCCAGCGGTAGCACAGAAATTAACAGCCTCTGGAATGGGTACAATGATCACGCAACAAGCCCAATCACAAGTTCTTCAAAGTCATATGGTAAGTTTATTAACTCAAATACTGGCTGAGGGGCATGAAAGCGAAACTCGCTACATCGTCAATAACGGAAAATCCTATAATACGTTATCTGGGTCACTCATGTGTAAGAAAAATAAATTTTCAGATTTAGTTTTTAGATTTGGAAGTGCCAGATGACGGCATCACTTTCAGGACTTGAGCAGTATGACAAATTGTTACCCGTGGCAAAACAGCTTTACGATCATACAAGTCAGTTAAGCTGGCAGATGCTATTACCACTTTTTTTGGTCAGCTGTGCAATAGGATATTCCAGTGATTTAGGAATATCGGGGGCTGTGCTTGTTAGGCTTAAGCGATTATTGATTGTGGCGCTATTACTGGTCTCGTTTCCGATGATTGCAGAATTTTCTCAGATTATCGGTGTTGAGATCGCAAAGAGTATTGATGATATGTCAGGGATTGATATGGTTTTTGAAGCAGCAGCTAAAAAAGCAGATTCATATTCTTTAAATTTGGTAAATATTTTGAATATGAAAAATGATATAGTCATTGCCGCATTTACGATGGTCAGTTTTTTAATCCTGATGATTGCAAGATACTTTTTGTTGGCGTTTCAACATTTTTACTGGCTTTTATTTGTAGTTCTTGCGCCGTTTTTAATTTTAGGGACTTTGTTTGAGTCAGCATCTGGAATTACAAAAAACTTATTCAAAAATATGTTTCAAGTCGCCAGTTGGCCGATTATTTGGTCAATACTTTCAGCTTTTTTAAAAGTCATTCCGTTTGCAGTTATCTACGATTCTTCAGGGGGGGAGCAATTAACGATCATCACTTTAAATTTGATTATCGCTGTCGCATTGTTATTTTCGCCGTTTATAGCTTCACAGCTTTGTGATGGCGTAAGTTTAAGTGTTGGCGACACACTCAGGAAAGGAGCTTTAAAAGCAGTCAGTGTAGGAGGACCGAAAGCAATAGCCCTTGTGAAT
>JBPOIE010000015.1:0-1735 GCA_052034855.1 Bdellovibrionota bacterium
CTGTAAGATTTTTAGGAACTGTTCTTTGAGGAATGGAATAGTCATACAAATAGTATGACTATTTTTTAACTAATGTCACGCCGACTTCTGAAACTGTGAGGCTAGAAGATATAGACGGCCCTCCCTTTTACCGAGGGCTGCCAACAAGTTGCATTAGCATTTGATTGGCACCTCCATTTGGAGTTCAAAAGAACTTCCAAAACAAACTAACGAGGAGCCGCCTATGAACGAAAAAATAATACATGTTGGACTTGATGTCGATGATCAAAATTTCCATGGAGCAGCGCTTATCGCATCCACCGGAGAAGTGATTGAATTTAAATGTCGACCCAATACTAAAGGATTAGAAAACCAACTGCTAAAATTGAAGACAAAATTCCAAGACTTTGATTTTAAGATTTGCTACGAAGCCACTTATATTGGTTTTACGTTGCAACGCGATTTAGTAGCTCTAGGCTACTTCTGCGAAGTCATAGCACCGAGTAGTATTCCAAGAGTTCACAGTAATCAAATTAAAACAGATCGTCTTGATGCCGCAAAGCTTGCTCAGTTCTATGCCTCAGGACTATTAACAATCGTAACACCTCCAGAAACTGAAATGGAAAAGGATCGCGATCTGATGCGATCAAGACAATTTATTTTGCATCAATTGACTGAAGTACGAACTCATATCCAATCACTGCTACGAAGAAATAATCTTCATTACAAATCTGAAACAAGCAGCCAGTCACATTGGACAAAAAATCATCTTTGTTGGCTCGAAAGAAAATGTGATGAAGCTACTGGAAGTTTTAAAGCCAATCTCACTTTACTGATCCAACAAATGAAATGGCTTAGCCACAGTCGAGCTGAATATGACAAAGCCATTGATGATTTAGCGGCAACAGAAAAATACAAAAAACAAGTGGACGCATTAGTTTGCTATAAAGGAATTAAAAATATTTTTGCGCTGATGATGATCACTGAGATCGGTAACATTAAAAGATTTAAACATCCCCGTCAGCTCGTTTCATGGATGGGAATGGATATTAGAGAATACTCATCCGGCGGAAACCACCATCGATTTGGAATTACAAAACATGGAAACAGATATTTACGAACTGCATTTATTGAATCGAATCAAAGAATATTCCGAGCAAAATCCATTGGAAAAGATTTGAAACAACGACGTAAAGAAATTGATCCCGAACTGATTCAGATTGCCGACAGGTGCATGAGTCGATTAACAAAAAAAGGAAGCAGACTTTTGTTAGCCGGAAAACACACGAATAAAGTTAAAGTCGCGTGCGCTCGTGAAATGGTGGGTTTTGTGTGGGAATCATTAAATAAAGTTGCATAAAGAAATGAACAGTTGAATTTACTATTTATTATTTGGAGGTCTGAGAAATTTTGGATCCGATGAGAGGATAAGACAGAATTTGGGAAGCCCACGTGTGTTGTCTTTAGATTAAAGTGTCTGAGGCTAGGTTGTGGTTACCCCATATCAACGAACAAATCTTAATGCGTTATCCAGCACGCGAATACGAGGATGTTAGTTCATGGTCCGATCCAAACTCTCAAAATGATCCAAGGAATAAATTTTTACTTGACCCCAGGGCCGTCTATACGAAGACAAATAAAAGGCTTTTTCTATCTTTATTCGATTATCCCCCGGCCGGTCCTAGGGGCTTTTGGATGAGTTCCACACCTCAACCGTTATGTTACAAGACGATCGCGGCACCGCTGATTCTGTTTA
>JBPOIE010000037.1:0-4612 GCA_052034855.1 Bdellovibrionota bacterium
TTTTTAATGTTTTATTCATAATTTATTTTATTTCTATTAATCAACACTGTAATTATACTATTCGATGTTGACATAAACAACTTTCGTGTTATTAAACGGAAGATATCATTTGTGCGTTGTAAATTAAGCGCTATTTGATTATTAAATTGACTAAAAAATAGTTATTTGATATACTTTTCTTATGAAATTGAACGAAAATCTGCTCGCAATTCTCGGTTTGAATGGTACAGAAAAAACCATCTTGGAGTATTTAGATACTGACAAGAATATTCAATCTATCTCTCGCGATACAAAAATATCTAGAACAGGGACCAAATATTCACTTAACCGACTAGTCGATCGTGGTTTGGTCGAAGAAAGTAGAACTGGCAAGAGGACAAATTATCGTGCTTTGTCTGCTGATGCTCTCGCAGATAAAATTCAAAACGCAAAAGATGTTTTTTTGTTAAATAATGAAAACCTGAAGGGAGTTAGGGTCAAAACTTCACATGAAAATGAATTCATTATCCATGTCGGAGTCAGAGAAATCTTACCAGCGTATCAGAGGATTGCTGCAACAAACAAAAATTGTAGGATTAAAGCAATACAGCATCATCGATCATGGTCCGAGCTGATAAAGAAAATTTCACCTGAACAGTTAGTTCAATTTAACAAGGCTATTGTTGATAACAAAATTATTTTGGACGGAATGCTTAATGAGAGTGCATACTACTCATATCAGAAAGAGGTTTTGACTGATCCAAAGAGCAATTTGGATGCCATAAAAAGCTTGGAGGGAAGAATGGCAGATTACACTATGTTTCCTGACGAAGTTTTCAATTTCGACAGTGAAATTTGGATGTTTAAAAGTAACATTCTAATTATTAACTGGAAGGAGGAGGTTGCCATAGAGATTTCAAATAAAAACATGGCGGGTTTTTTAAATGATATGTTCGAGTATGTAAAGATGAGTGGAAAGAAAATTGATCACAATAAATATATTGCTGATACATTGAACAAGATTGATAAATAATTTTGCTATAATACATCATATTGGTAACACTGTAATGTGTCCAAGAATTATTTTATCGCGTAACGTACTATTATGTTTTCAAGAAAGATTAATCCAGCATTTACACAGAGACTTCATAAGTATATAAACTCAAAAAGTGGTGAGGGAGCATATAGGATTTATTTTGAAAAGATGGGTGTCGTTGTCGATGTATTTCCGGGAGTCTTCCCGCCAGATTCTGACGTAACATTAAGTTCCGAAATTGTGCACTCAAGCCTTGATGATTTATCAGGGAAAGAAGTTCTTGATATCGGTACAGGTACAGGAATTGAGGCGATATTTGCGGCCAGAATGGGAGCTAAAAAGGTTGATGCAATAGACATCACTGATCAGGCTTTAGACTGTGCGAAGCACAATGTTGCCATAAATAATTTATCGGATAAGGTAGCTGTTTTTAAAAGTGATATTTTTTCTAATATCAAAGATAAAAAATATGATTTGATAATTGCAAATTTGCCAATTGTGGACTTTAATTTAAAAAGAGACAGTATAGATATTTCCTTATATGATCATAAGATGAGATTACATAAGAATTTGTTTAAGAATCTGCATAAATATTTGAAAAATGAGGGCTATTTACTAATCCCTCATACGAATTTACAAAGTAAAAATACAGCAAAACCAGATTCTGATTTCACAAATTTTGAACTACTTTTAAAAAAATATCATCTGAGAATCTGTGATAAGTTGGTGTGCAATAAATTCGGCCACAAATGGATTAATTACAAAATCTCTATATAATAAAACAATATGAAAAACAAGAAAAATTTAGTAATCGTCGCAATAATATCCGTGGTGATTTTGGTAGTTTTGTTGCAGAAGGATAAAATTAATTATCCTAGTGTGGGAGTTGTACTACCATTGTCTGGCCCCGCATCATTTGTCGGAGAAGATTTTAGAAGGGGTATGGAGTTTGCTTCAGAAGAGTTTGATGTAGACCTATCTTTTCAAGACGGTAAGGCAGCACCCACAGATAGCCTAAATGCTGCTGTACAATTACAGAATAGCGGAAGCAGGGTTATTTTGTCAGCCTTCCGTGGGGCAAGTCTTTCGATCGCCTCATTTTTTAAAGACAAAGATAATGTAACTATTTTTTCTACTACCGCCACTTCAGACAGGGCTCCGATAGGAGATTTTGGTAAAAACTTTTTTGCCGTGGGTGCGGAGATGATTTCAAATGGATCCGAGGCCGGCAAGCATGCTAAAAATATTTGTACGAGTGTGGCTGTTCTAACGGAACAAACTGATGCAGGTCTTGATAAGGTTAAGGGTTTTTCTGATGCTATTGGCCAAAATAAAGTTGTCTATTCCGAAGTATTTCCAACTGACAGAGCAGAATTTAGAGATCTAATCACTAAAATTAAACAGTATAGTCCGGATTGTATTTTTGTTGAAATTAAAAGTAATTACTTCAACGGTTTTATGGATCAGCTAGTGAATTTAAATCTGAGCCCTAAGATATACACTACATCTTATTCGGTTAACAAGGATGTTTCAAAAAAATTGTCAGATAAGCAAAAAGAATTGATTATTTTTTCTTCCTCTTCAATTTATCCACAGGAATCTTTTTCTAAGAAGTACTTTGAAAAATTCAATAGATACCCTAATGATTTCGCGTTAATCGGTTATGAGATGATAAAATTGATTGCGGAAAATCAGAATGGTTGTAATATTGAAAATTATGTTCAGTGTTTAAACAATAATCTTGCCAAAATTAAGAATATTAGCTCAAGTCTTGGAGAGTTAAATATCGATCAGTATCAAGAGATAAAATTGAGAAATAACACATTGTATAAAGTTGTTGGTGAAGAGTTTGTTGAGCTGTAAGGATTTGATATAGATATGCTTAGCAAAAACCACTCACGGTCGAGTGGTTTTTGCTATAATATCCCCATGGTCAAACTCAAGCTTAAAAACTTCTATAAAAATTTCGGCGGCGTCAGTGCCGTTAATGGTGTTGATTTGGAAATCGAGGAGGGTAAAGTCACGGGGCTCGTCGGTCCGAATGGTTCCGGCAAATCGACCTTGATTAATTTGGTGACAGGAATTACGCCCAAGGATAAAGGTGCGATTGTCATTTCAGATAGCTTTCAAACCGATAAAATTCGCCCACAGGATATGTTTGATTACAAAATCACCAGAACATTTCAGAATGTGCGACTATTCGAACAGATGTCGGTACTCGACAATTTGCTCGTAGTCACGACGCATCGCAACGCGCTCGGTGCACTATTTGAAGGGAAGAAAAAACTTTATGAAGATCGTGCGCTCGACATTCTCGAGAAACTTGATTTGAAGTCTAAACGTGACGAGCTCGCCGCTAATCTATCCTACGGCCAGCGAAAATTGTTGGAAATCGGACGCGTCTTGGTGATGGATGCCGAAATTGTTTTCCTCGATGAGCCATACGCGGGTCTCTTCCCAGAGATGATAAAGAAAGTTTCCGACATCATTCGTGAAATGCGACAGGCCGGCAAAACTATTATTCTCGTGGAACACAATATGCAAATTATTCGCGAGCTTTGTGATCATGTTGTTGTTCTCGACGCTGGTGAGTTGTTGGCACAGGGCAATCCAGAGCAGGTTCTGTCACAAAAGAATGTGGTGGAAGCATATTTAGGGGAGTAGTCACCTGCAAAAAATATACTTCCAGCCCAAATTAATGTTAAAATTGTTTCTGTGAAAAAAGAAACACTTCTCAAGATCGAAAACATACACGTCAACTATGGCGGAGTGCGCGCTCTCGATGGAGCTTCAATAAATTTAGATGAAGGCGAAATTGTTGCGCTCATGGGGCCAAACGGCGCCGGAAAATCAACGATTCTCAAGGCTTTGTTCGGACTGGCACCCATCGCATCCGGAAAAATATTTTGGCACGAAGAGGAAATTGTTCCGAAATCATTCGAGGTTGTAGAGCTCGGCATCTCTTTTGTCCCTCAGGGCAGACAGATTTTCAAGAGCCTCACTGTTATGGAGAATTTGGAAATGGGTGGCTTCTCTATTAATAACTCCCGCGTTTTGAAAGAAAGAATTCGCGACGTTCTGGATCTTTTTCCTGACCTGCGCAAGAAACTGAATCAGCCAGCTAAAAATCTCTCGGGCGGGCAACAGCAAATGGTTGCAATCGCACGCGGACTCATTACCGACCCCAAGGTGTTACTACTAGACGAACCTTCACTCGGCCTCTCTCCTAAATTGGTCAAAGAGGTGTTCGCCAAAATCAAAGAAATTAATCAGAAGCGCAAAACCGCCATTTTAATTGTTGAACACAACCTACAATCAGTTTTAGAAATAGTGGATCGCGCATATGTTTTAGACAGAGGACAAGTGGTTGCTAATGAAAATCCTCGCAAGATTATTGATTCTGGATTACTCGAGAAAGTTTGGCTTGGAAAACGTTAGATTACTCATCTAATTTGTTTGCATATCTACAAAACATTTGGTACTATAAATTTCACGCACCTGAGCGCTTTTTTATATTGCGCAAATGTGTGGGGGAAACTTCGAAAGAGGCCACGTTCTCGCGCATTCTTTCGAGGAGACTCGGAATTTATTATTTAA
>JBPOIE010000133.1:0-6793 GCA_052034855.1 Bdellovibrionota bacterium
CTTGCGCTCGCCCTCAAAGAATATGGCAACGTAGGTTTATTGGACGCCGACATCTACGGACCTTCAATTCCTCGTATGATGGGAGCTTTGAACCAAAAACCTTCGATCACTGCTGGAAATCAAATTGAGCCTCTGACTCGTTATGGAATCAAAATGATGAGTATCGGATTTCTGGTCGAGGAATCAGCGGCTGTTGTCTGGCGGGGCCCTATGCTATTCAAAGCCATGGATCAATTCTTTCGCGATGTTCAATGGGGTGAATTGGATTATCTTGTGATCGATCTTCCCCCTGGAACGGGCGACGTTCAATTATCTTTGGTTCAAAAAGTTCCCGTGGCTGGCGCAGTGATTGTAACAACTCCTCAAAATATTTCATTGATTGATGCAAAAAAGGCGATCGATATGTTTGAACGCACTGGTGTTAAAATTGCCGGCGTTGTGGAAAATATGTCCTATATGCTTTCTGACTCAGGTGAGAAAATTCAATTGTTTCCTAAAGGCGAAATTGATTCTTATTTAAAAACTAAAAATTTACTCAAGCTTTCTGAAGTACCTTTTAATACGAATGTATCATTAGGCTCTGAATCTGGAATTCCGATCATGGAAAGCTACTCGGAGAGCAAAGAGGCCCTTGCGATCAAAGAAATTGCTCGCAAACTGAGAGAATTGATTTAAGATTAAACTTTTCCAGCTCTCGGTCCCAATGTAATCGCCGATTCAATCAAAAAATTATTAAACCGCTCTTACTTAGCAGATCCGCAGAATAGGAGAAAAATGACGAAACCAGTTCAAACAGCACAGCCATTCTCTGTTTTTGAAGCTTTAATCATCGGAATTTCTTTATATTTAAGTTTTTTGTGGATCCGGTCGTCGCAAAATATTCCATTAATTAATTTTTATCCAGAATTTATGGTGCAATTCATTCTGCCCTTACTTTCGACGACACTGATAATTTTGTCATTTTTTGACAAAAAATACTTTAATTTTTTTATTATTACATCTTTTCTCAGCCAAATAATTATAACAATATTTTGTTACTCCAGCTCTTATGCATTCCGAAATGTTGCAATTCTTACTCTATTACTACAAATACTTTATTGGGATCCCAAAACTCATAATCGAAAATGAGCTAATCAATTTTTTATATCAACACTATTTTTATTTGCAGCCTTACAAAAAATTAATCCAGCATACCTATCTGGTCGAGAATTTACCTCAGGTGGTTCTTTTGTGGTTTATTTCGAAAATAGGTTTCCAATTTTTTTACCACAGCAATTACCTGAGTACTTACTTAGACTTCCTCATTTATCAATTGCTATTGAATTACTTATCACCTTGGGAATTTTCATTAGACCTCTCATATTCACTCATGTCGTCGGATTGTTTTTACTCGTACTCAGCTATTTTCATCCTCCCGTGCTCTTCGTTTACATCTTATTACTGCCAGTGTTGATGTCTATTAATGACGGATTCAACGATTTTTTACAGCGAAGTTCTTTCAGTAATGCACTTCGCTCACCTTATTTTTGGGCCTTATTTACGTTGATTTCGATGAGCCGAGCTGAAGTATTGTCGATCACAGCTTTAATGACATTTGTTTTCATCTCCTTCTTTATTTTTATACATGTTTATTATTTCTTAAAAAATCCAAATACGAAAAGTCATTTAAGCCTAAATTGGAACAATTTGAGAGACTGGAGACTTTTTTTATTGCCAATTATAATGCTCATCCTATTTCTAGGTTCCTTTATAATACTGCCAAGCCCTATTGGATTTAAAATGTTTTCAAGTCGAAGTTTTCAAATACCTCACTACAAACTCATCATTGAAGGTCCTTGGGCTTGCCGTTCAGCCGAAAAAGCATGGGCTTACTCGCAGGTCGCGGATGCCTCTTGGTCACCGATAGACCAAAGCAGTTGTTACGTTCGATTTCCGACACAATCAGGATTACTCTTTTTAAAAAATAAATTGTGCGAAAAGTTTAATCAAACAACATTTATTTTACAGAGGTCAGACGATACTCTCATTGAAAATATGAATTGCGATGAGAGCTCAACGAATCAAACACAACCCACTGAATAATTAAATTATTCTTAAAGTGCTTTGGCTTTCTTCTCTAGATACTCATTGTATTTCATATCGTACGTGTTCAATTGATTTTTATCGATTTCAAAAACGCGAGTTGTGATTTCACGTAGGAAAAAGCGATCATGGGAAACCATCATCACGGTTCCTGGAAAATCCTTGATCGCTTTTAAAAGAACTTCGCGTGAACGAATATCTAAGTGATTCGTCGGTTCATCCAGAACTAATAAGTTTACGGGATGAGATAAAATACATGCTAAAAGCACACGTGATTTTTCACCACCCGACAAAACAGAAATTTTCTTTTCGACTTCTTCACCCGAAAATAAAAAAGCACCTAATAAACTACGAATCGTTCCCAATGATGAGTTCGGAACTCTAGATTCGACCTCTTGCAGAATTGTTTTTTTAGGATCTAATACATCCATCGAATTTTGCGAAAAATAACCCGTTACAATACTCGGACCCACTTGGCAAACACCTGATGTCAGATCTGTTTGACCTGTCACAATTTTTAAAAATGTCGATTTTCCCGCACCGTTCACTCCGACAATCGCTACGCGATCACCGCGTTTGACCAGGGCTGTTGCATTTGAAAATACATTTTTTTCGCGTCCGTCTTTAAGAGAATATGTTTTTGAAAGATTTGAAGTTTTAACGACTTCATCGCCACCGCGCGGAGGCACAGGCCAAACAAAATCCATCGCACGTTCTTCGACGGGAATTTCAATACGATCAATTTTTTCAATTTTCTTTACACGCGATTGAACTTGGGCCGCATGCGAAGCTCGCGCTGCAAAGCGAGCAATAAATTCTTCTTCTTTCGCGAGCATATCGTCCTGACGTTTTGCTTGCGCTATCAATTGCTCTTTGCGGATGTCGCGCTCTTTTTCATAGAAATCGTAATTTCCACCGTATGTCGTAATTGTGCGATTTGCGATTTCAATAATTTTAGTCACCAAGCGATTTAAAAAATCACGATCATGGGACGTCATTAATACTGATCCCTTGAAACCTTGGAGCCAACTTTCAAGCCATACGATCGATTCCACATCCAAGTGATTCGTCGGCTCATCCATTAACAAAACATCTGGGACTAATAATAAAATTTTCGAAAGTGATACACGCATTTTCCATCCGCCAGAAAATTGGCCGACGTCCATGAGCATGTCTTCATTTGAAAAACCAAGTCCACCCAAAATTTCTTTCGCACGAGATTCTAAATCATACCCGCCGACACTTTCAAATTCAGATTGCAGTTCTCCGTATTTCTCAACTGTCGTCATCATGTCGTCTTCTGTGAGATCAGGGTCAGATAATTTTTCTTCGAGGCGTTTAATTTCGCTTGTGAGTTTATCTAAATTCCCTGCAGACATCACCTCAGCCAACACAGTACGGCCTTTCATGTCTTCGATGTTTTGCGAAAAATAACCGATACGAAGCTTATCCGGACGACTGACAGAGCCTGCATCCACGGACTCCTCACCCATCAAAAGCCTGAAAACTGTCGTTTTGCCGGCTCCGTTGGGTCCGACAAGCCCAATTTTTTCACCGGGATTAATTTGAAATGACCCATTTGAATACAGAATTTTTGAACCTTGTTGTTTCGTTACGGCATTAAATGAGACCATGTGTATCCTTCTAAAACGGAAAATATATTTTTTTGAGAATAGAATAAATAAATTGGAAATTCAATTGAAGAGTCTGTTATTCTGATCTCACAAAAGAATGATGACGATCTAAGCGGTCGTATCAATAGGGAGGACGTTTGATGAGAAGAGTTTTTAGTCATAACGACAAATCACCAAAGTGAAGACGCGGGAATAAGATATTTTACTACTCAAGAAGTTGATCGCTTTAACTTTTACCTAATAGGAGGTCACTAGCGGTTGCAAAGATACAGATATATTCTGTATCCTTCTTTTGTCTCAAGGCAAAACTATGGAAACATAGTGACGCAAAGCTTTAGGGGCTAATAGGTGCTCAGTTTCGACTGAGCTCCGATTTGCTAGCCAGCTGCCAAAGGTATTACGACCTGCGGTGAAGACTGCAATGGAAGGACAAATTTCTAAAATTTTATTCATGGATTGGTTTCATTCCCCTTAGACCTCAGCCTATCATAGACGATTAGCTGGGGTTTTTTCTTTTTCTCAACTAATTTTTAACTTCAGTTGCCTCAGGGATCGCCAAACGACGACCTGTTCTCAGTTTGGATTTACGAGATAATTTATTCGTTTTCTTTAAATCGATCACGCTCACTTTATATTTGCCTGCGATAGAGGCTAATGAATCGCCAGGCTGAACAATGTAAAATCCACCTTTTCCGACAGTTTGATTTGTATCGTTCTGTGCTTGTTTTGACTTTGCAGTAGGACCTCGGTCAGGAACCAATAATCTTTGTCCGACTCTTAAAGTCTTTTTGCGAGTGAGTTCGTTGATCTCACGTAAGTAAGCTATATTTGTTCTGTATTTTCGCGCAATTGTCGATAATGTTTCTCCACGCTTCACTTTATGATTTTCAAACTCATTTTGATCTGGAACAAAATCGACAATCGATGCAATACTTGCATTCGCTGCTTCAAGACTGGCTTGTAAAGTTCCTGGTGGAATTCTGAGATTTAATTTTCCTTCTTCTAAAGGAGCCACTTCCCCCTTATATTTCGGATTCAAATCTTTGAAATCTTCGTAATTGATATTCATTTTTTCAGCCATCAACCGTAAATTCACGGGCTGATCAAATGTCACATGGTCAAATTCGATGGGAGTCATATAATCGATGCCTTCAAATCCATACTTGTCAGGATTCTTCGCAATCAACTTTGCCGCAATATATTTAGGAACGTAGTTATCAGTCTCTGCCGGTAATGCGCGTTTATTTCTTGAAAGTTCCCAAAAATCACGCGTCTTGTATTTTTTAACAACTTTCAGAACGCGACCTTCTCCGACATTGTAAGCCGCCATTGATAAATACCAAGAGTCAAAAATTTGATACAGATCTTTAAAATACTCTGCCGCCGCTTGAGTTGCTAAAACCGGATCACGTCGTTCATCGACCATTTTATTGATATCTAATTTATACCGGCGTCCAGTTCCACGAATAAACTGCCAGTATCCAACGGCAGAGGCTGTTGATCTTGCACTTGAAGAGAATCCAGACTCAATCAAAGCAATATAAAATAAATCTTCTGGAAGCTTGTTATCCCGTAAAACTTTTTTCATCAAAGCTTCATACCGAGTTGAACGTGCTAAATAACGTTCCATGTGAGGTCGCCCCCGCCCTTGAAAGTATTTAATCCATTTTTCGACATTTTCGTTAATCTCAATCGGAATTGTTTGCAACTCTTCCGTTTGTGCTGCTTGAGCAGGTACACTCGAGTTTGTATCCTCAACACGAAATTTTTGCAGGTCACCATCTTCAGTATATTGAGTTGGAGTTGTCGAGACATCCGTTGTTGTCTGAGTATGGACACAAGAAAATAAAAATAGGCTCAGGGACGCGAGGAGATAGATATTTTTTTTCATTAGACGGATAGCATACTCGGACAAGGTCTGGTTATCAACCAGACCTTGGTCGTAATTGAATTAAGTTTTAGGCAAATCTGCAATTATTTTTGAAGTTAATTTTTTAAGTTCAGAAACTGAGTCCTTCACAGATGCTTTTGCTATGGCTAGAGCTTTTACTTCATCTGGAGCAAATCCCACCATTTGAAAATATTCAAAATTTTGCGACAGTTGAGCTTCATACTGATCACGATAATTCTGAGGAACCTTGGCAATCATTTGATTCCATTCTGTAACTGCCTTTTTCTCTTGAGCCAATTGAGCCAGAAGCAGATAAATCAAATCGACAACTTCAGCACCAACTTTTCTGTCTTCATTTCGGGACAAGGATTTTTCAATTTGTGCTAACTTATGATCGACAATTTTTTTGAATTGAGGCAGTTGTTGAATTTGGAAACTATCCTTTAAATAGAGACTCAGAATAAGCACAACAATAAATCCCAAGAAAGAAAATAAAATTTTCAAGCGGTTTTCCATCCAAGAAAAAGAACCTGGGAACTCTAGCACTGGAGTTATTTTTTCAACGACCTTTGTAGACTCGGACGAGACTTGACCTGTTTGTGTATTTTTATTTTCAGCCAAACCTTCGGTAATTTTCAAATCCAAACTTTCAGTACTTTTGGTAATATATTTTTTTTGTTCAGGATCAAAATAAGAAAACGTAATTTGTGGAATTTTTAATTCACCCGTATTTTTAGGAACCAACAAAATTTCAAACTCTTTATAGCTCTGCCCGTTCTTAAAAAATTTAGATTCGCTTTTTGTATCGTAAACTTCAAGACCTGCAGGCCATTCAATTGGAGGCAACTCAATCAGTTTTGCATTTCCCGAACCTTCAAATCGAACCTTTAAGGTAAAAGGCTGGTTCGCTGGAAATTGCATCCCTTCAACTTGAGTTTGAATCTGAAATTGTCCTACTGCACCTGAAAAACTTTGAGGCTTTCCTTCAATTGGCAGTGGTAAAACCTTAATCGGTGTTCGACGTGATGCTCGTGTGTACTCTTGCAGCTGCCCCCACCCAAACTGGGTTGGCAATCTGACTTTCCCTTTGATTTTAAATTCATCAACAACAGCTGTACCAGCTTTGATTGGAAACAAAGCATGGCTGGCTAAGAGGCCTTTTTTAAAACGAACACCGTTCACGATC
>JBPOIE010000074.1:0-4492 GCA_052034855.1 Bdellovibrionota bacterium
AAAAACGTCAATTGATAAAACTGTTGTTGCTGAAGCAATTGGGTATGGCCGATCCCCTCACGAGGTAACAGTCACAAGAGCAGAGGTTGTTGAATCAAATCCGCGCAAATAAAAAGTCATCAAAACTCTGAATGAGTTTAATGGTAATAAAAGGAAAGCTGCTGTTAGTCTTGGTATAAGTGAGGCAACACTATATCGGTGGATAAAAGAGTTTAAACTGAATAAAACGCTAAGTGCTCAAGCCTTTAGAAATCGCTTTGAGGTACTCACATGATTAAATTAACAAGAGTACAATCAGAAAAACAAAATGCACCAAAGCTTTTTATTATCTCAGGTGGGCCCGGCTTAAGTTCAAATACCCTTCGAGACCTTGATCTTTTAAAACGAAGTTTTGAACTTGTGTATGTTGATATTCAAGGAACAAACGGTTCTGATTATACAGGTAAAAAATCTTTCGTGGAAATAGCTTCTGCTCTAGCTGATGTCGTTGTTAATGAATCAGGAGAAAAGTTTTCCCTTGGCCATTCCTTCGGTGGTTTTTTAGCTGCGGAATTATTTATTCGCGAAGTTGTTTCTGGTCTTGTTTGCATTTCTACGCCATTTACCAAGGAAGCACTGTCAGCAGCTAACGATAATTACAATCTTAATAAGACATCTGCTCTTTCTGAGGCTGAAATTGAATGGTCTAAAAATCAAGATGACGCGTCTTTTTCAAAATGGCTTTCTGAGTATGGAGAGCTTTATTTTAAGACTCCGAAAGGTAAAGGCATTCTTCAAAACGATAAAGTTTCTGCAAGATACTTTAAGGATAATCGCTCTGATGTTCTTGATAAAGAAACGATACTTTCGTCGTTAGCACAGATTGGAAGTAAAAAAGTTTTTATAGCTGGTACAGATGATAAGTTATTGCCAGCCAGTATTTTAGAAAAAGATTCTCATTTGGGAAAATTCGATTTTAATCAAATCGAAGACGCAAGCCATTTCGTAATGATAGATCAACCAGTGATGGTTGCTAAGGTAATTGAAACAAAATTATTGCAAGGATAAGGGGGATTTTATGAAGAAGACAATACAGATACTAGCGTTGGTTTTAGCGATCAGTGCTACTGTTCAAACGATCAGAGCTTATGCAGATGAGACTGGGTTCTTTTCTGTAGAAGTTGAAGAGTACAGAATGTCTAAGCTAATCGAACTAAGAAAAGAAGTTACAGCTACAGGTGACACTATTCCGTTTGCCTATACAGCACTCAGTGAAGAGTTTCATCAGATTACGAACCAAGAGCAGCTTAATGAAGCTATTGCACGTCAGGCACTTCGTTACTTGCAAGCTATTGGTGCGGAGGACGCATTAATTAAAGTAATCAAGCAACCAGAGTTCCTATCTCTTCGCAGTCGTGGCGAGCCAGGAATCTAAAGTGACTAAGGATAGCGGCAAATATTTCGGATCAGCGATGATGGTTGGGTTTGGGATTGTGGCGTTTTATCGCTGGCAACAAACTCAACTCATCTTTTTCTTGCTTTTGGTCTTGAGGGATTTTGCCGCTGGGTATTTCTTTTTCAGAAGGAAGCCTGCTCATTCAAAGGGCTCTAGAACTTTAACAATTTTAGCTTATGCTTCTTCAGCGATGCCACTTTTGTATTTCGGTTCCACAGTTTCATCAAAGGCCCTATTCTTAGCTTCCGATCTATTGGCCATTGCTGGTTTTTTAATCGTTGTCCTTGCCACGGTTGAACTCGGGACTTCAATTGGTATCTCGCCAGCTAACCGTGGCCTTGTTCGCACTGGCATCTATCGCTACATCAAACATCCGATGTATTTGGGGTATGCAGTTTCGGAGATAGGTTTGGTTATTTTGAATCCGTTAAATTTATCTATTTGTGTAGTTTCGATGATCTTATATTTTATTCGATCTAAAAATGAGATCAAAATTCTAAATTCGTGAAAATGATTTTCTGCGCGACCTTTTGTTCTAAAAATTCAAAAGGAGCAAGTATGTCAAAAAAAGTAGCCTTGTATTGCAGAGTCAGTACAGGCAATCAAGCAACTGGGCTTGAAGCCCAGGTTCGAGCATTGCGAGATTATTGCACAAGAAATAACATCACTGATTATGTAATTTATGAAGACGAGAACCAGTCAGGTGTAAAACAATCTCGACCAGCATTAGATCGGATGATGAAAGATGTTCGTGATGGCTTTATTGGAAAGGTAATTGTTTATTCTTTCAGTCGATATGCTCGATCTGTAACTCACTTACTTAGGGCACTTGAAGAATTTAAAAAAATCAATGTAGGCTTTGTTTCAATAACTGAATCCATTGATACAAATACACCTTTAGGGTCAGCCGTCTTCACAATCTTGGGGGCTGTGGCCCAGCTAGAAAGAGATTTAATTGCGGAAAGGGTCAGAAATGGTCTTGCAAACGCCAAGGCAAAAGGAATTCGTATAGGTAGACTGAAAACTCGCGATAGTGATTTGATTCGCAAGTTAAGGGCTAGTGGGATGACATTTAGAGATATAGCAAAAATTGCAAAATGCTCAACAGGTGCAGTTGGCGCAGAAATGAGGGCCATGAAAGCTGAAGCCAAGAAAAATGAAATCAATGTTGTTTTAGATAACCCTACAGTTGTCGAAAAACTGCCAGCCAGCGACGTTCATCTAGGTCAAGTTTTTGATCTGAACATTCCGGATTTACATTTAGAGCTTGCTGAATAAAATTAGAAGCGGCCATCTTTTAAAATGGCCGCTTCTTTTATTTTTACATTTCGACTCGTTGCTTGTGAACAATACTAGTGTTTTGAAGCCTATTGGGATTAGCTGAAGCCGCTTAATCTTGGTTTGAGCTTTAGCGACTTAAGCCGATCGGCTTAAATTCTAGAAAAGGTTGATCTTCAGTCCTCCTGTTGCGCAAATGTATTTACATCATGCCTTTTGGCTTAGGACGACTTTGAAGTTTCTCTTCTATCTATTGATTCCAAAACATTGTTTAAGGATTCTTCAACATTTAAATCAATGAATAACTTTTTTGAGATATTTATGGCCTGCATGTAGGCGGCTAGCAAAGAACGCTCTTCCAGTTCTGGAGCTATTGATTTGTATTCTTTATAAGCATCGGGAGAGATTGATTGTTCCAAACTTTTTGTTGGACTTTCCCAGTGGCGGGTGGAATCTTCTCTGAGTCTGAAAAGCCAAAGAATATATTTTTGCAAAGAGTTGAAACTGTTATGAGCGTGGGCAAGTTCTCCTCTTTTTAAAAGATTGCCGGTCAATAACAGAGAGTTCAACAATGATTGAGACAACCATTGAATATTAGCCTCAGTCCTTCTTTCGGGAATTTTTGTTGCGATCTTGGTGAATATCCCAGAAAGCAACCCCTCCTTATCCACAAGAATCATTTCATCTTCATGTTCAAAAGAAACTAATCCTTCCCAAGATTTAATTATATTAATTTCAGATTTGGGAAGAAAATGGAATTCTCCTCGGATAAGATTGTCAAAAATTGCGACTTCTGTTCCATACTCGTTTTTAAAGAACATTAACACGGGACAGATCTGTTTAACCCAATTCAGACTGTCAAATTTCTTGTCATCGTTCAAAAATATATAAAATTCGATATCTGAAAACTGGTCGCCTTCTCCCTTGGTAAAGGAGCCATACATCATGTTGGCCGAAATGTTTAAATCCGCCTGAGAGAGTTCTTTAACTTTAGAAATCATTTCTAATTGCTGAAATTTTTTGTTCATATCTTTTGTCCTCTGGAATCCTCTTGTACGCCCTCATTTTAAGGGAAAAAAAATTGTCTGTCGAGGCTTGATCACCGGAAATGCCTCTGAGAGCCTTCTCATCAGAAATTATGAAAAAAACAGATATATATATATCCAGAAAGCCCGGTACGGTCTCTCGGCTGTCTATATCTGAGGCTTTTTCGATTTAAATTTTCTTAAGAGAATCTGTAAAGGAAGTAATTAGAGAAGTGATTGCTGAGCGACTAGCCCATCATTAGATTGCTTATTCTGCCACGCTTGATTATCTTTATCAGGAGTTTCTGATTTAGATTCAGTACTTTCATAAACATAGACATCTAAATCTTCTAGTGGCCCTAGATACTTATTTATTAAATTTTTAACATCGGCCCAATTAAGCCCTCCAAGTCCACATCCCATAGGTGGAAGAGCAAGAGAAGAAATTCCCATGTCTCTATAATTCTCAGATAGGTACTTAAGTCCCATTTCGATATCATTTAATAATGAGTTTTGCTTCCAATGTCTTTTAGTTGGGAAGTTAAGAATTTGAACTGAATCATTTTCCCAAAGATATGGAACTCCAGGCTTTACCATATTCTCAGAGCAACGAGCTTTATAGTCTTCAAACATTTCAGGGAACTGCTTTTTATAAGCTAGTGCAAGGCCTTTCCCCATAACACCAACACAATTAACAGTGTTTGTAATAACCTGTGCTGATGAGTTAAATATGTTTCCAGTTTTATAAGTAATG
>JBPOIE010000142.1:0-12975 GCA_052034855.1 Bdellovibrionota bacterium
CAAACTCTGAAATTTTAACAAACGGGTATAAACCAACAATCATCATTTGTACTGTGTAAGCCGTAAACAAAGCCAACGATTTAGAATTATTTTTACCGATCGTTTTAGGTAAAATTTCTGAAAATATAAGAATCATGAAGGTCAGAAAAATTGAAAAAAATGTCACCCAGTATTCGCCGAACTCTTCGTGAACAAGATATGCTATCCAAGCAGAACCTAAGGTATGAGATATCGTATTTAAAGTTAAAATCGCTGAAAGTGAACGATCTGCGTGCTCAGTGATGTTTTTAAGGAGGTGTCCCGACTTTGGCTTTTCTTCCGCTTCGACAGCAACAAAAGCAGGTGAGAGTGAGAGTAAAACAGCTTCACACAGTGAGCAAATGAACGATATGAGAATAACTAAGATGAACGATGTAATGATTAGAAACATGAGACTTTAAACTATCATTTTACTTGTTTACTGGCACGGAAGTTTTTTTAACCGATGTCTTTTGGTCTAAAACTTTTGTCGAGCTAGGTCCAGTAGGAGCAAGATACAAATCAAGTTTTTCGATCACAGATCGCGCTGCTAGATCAAGGTCTGGGGACTTTTGGCATTGGATAAGGTTCTTTTTGAGCTTTTCGGTATAAAGTTTTTTTGATTTTTCACGTTCCTTTGAGGTTTTATCATATCCGTAGTCTTCGGAATCCATGTACTCAGACCAATCAGCTAAAGAATCTTTGATTTCGAGTGTCGTTGTTTTTAATAGCGCAGTTTCGAATGACTTGATTTCTTCCTCGGAATCTTTATTGATTGTCTCGCAAGTTGCTGTGCCTTCTAATTCTGAGTAAGCGGGAGTAGAAAATTGATTGATTTTTTCGTGTTTAAAAAGTGTTTTTGCAGATGGTTTGTAAACTTTTACTTTTTTCTTTTGAGACTCTTCAATCCGAGGTGTGGGAGTTTCAGTGTACTGAATTTTTTGTGGCAAGCCTTGGATTGGTTTTGGAAAGTAGATTTTGATATTTTGATTTAATGGGATCGAAGAAGTGCAACGAAAAGAGTCTTGCTGTGTGGCCACGTAAAAAACGTCTGTTCTTTGAGTATCTTGTGCTAACGTGATGTCAGCGATTGTTTTGGGAGATCCGTAATCTATATCGCCAGTGAATATTGCCAAACACGATAAGATTTCAGTGAACATGAGGAGACTCCTATTTTGCTGATATAATTATTTTTTGAATCCAGTCATAATAGATTGGATTCATCACGTTAGTATAAACAGCAAAACCAAAGCAGTCTAATTTATTTTCTGGATCAAAGATTTCTTTGTCGTCCGTAAACCAACGATTTCCCGAAACAACCCCAATGGTCATATATTTTTCAAGATCTGGATTGTAGATGAGCCCTGGACCACCGGAATCACCACTGCAGATCCCTTTTTGATCATGTTGATCGATTTGAATCGTCAATTGATTTATATCGTAAGAAGAAATCACTTTAGTAACTTGAAACAGCTCGCCGAGATTTTTTTTTGTTTCAGCTTCTGAAAGGTTTTTTAAATTCGAACGCATGCCATAACCCGCTAACGTCATAACCATTGATGAATTTAAATCGCTCAGACGAGCAAGCTCTGTGACATAATCCTGAGGCAGAGGTTTTTTGAGCTTGATCAAAGCAATATCGTCAGGCGATCCACCTGATTCTGTTTTTTTATATTTTGGATGGACATAAATTTTTTCGGCAGCATACCAAAGCTTTGGATTAAATTTCGATTTCCAAGGTTTATTTGAAAGTATGATATAAACAGAATCAGGAGTCTGATCTTCGGCCACCGTGAGCCCTTTGAGACAATGAGCAGCTGTTAAAATAAATTGTGTCGATATTGCTGAAGCAGTACATTGTCCTGTTTGACTGGCTGAATAGCCGCCTGTCGGAGTTGCGAGTAACTTCGCTCCTGTTGCTAGGTACAAAACTTTTTTTGATAAAGTGTCGTTGTCGAGGACTTCGGAACCATTCAGAATTTCATTCTGATGAGTCAAATCAAGTTCTGCTTTGTAAAACTGTGATTTGTACTCAGCGCAACCACTGAATTGTTGAGAAACTCCAAGAATTAAAATGAGGAATAAAATTTTTATAAACCCTGTATCGTTTGTTGACACTTAAACCCCCCGGTTTTTGTTTTAAATCAAACCTACAGCAAGTAGTTCGTAGGATGATTCAAACCATTGTCTTGGAATGAGAATAAAGCAAAGCGGCGGCCAAACAAAGGTGGATGTACTTGCCTTTAGGGCAGCAGGCTTAAGTCAGACAGACAAAGGTGTATTTTTTTGATAATTGAGTCCGGTTGTTTGGTGAACTTGTTAAGAATGGATTAAAATGAAGCTGTGGTACGTACGCTCAGTAAATGTCTAAAATACTTAATTCATTTCTGTTTTCTGATTTTCATCATCGGAAACTTGTCATCCTGTACCAAAAATGTTCTTGCTGGAAAATCTTCAAAAATTGATGCCGGACATTTGATTGAGGCCCCGTTAGCTTTTGCATTAACATCTGTAGATCCTGGTGTGCAGCAAGCAACAATCAATTTCCCTGCTGTATTAAACGCAGCATCGTATGAAATTTTTTATAAAACTTCGGCTTCAAGTATTTGGATTCAGGCTCCGTCAGTGACGGCTTCTCCGGCGATAATCACAGCACTTACAAACGGTGTGAATTATGATTTTAAAGTTTCAGCTTCTAACATTGCGGGTTCTGCAGAGTCCAATGTTTTACAAGCTATGCCGAATACGTTGCCGGATCCATTTTTATTAACAACATTGACTTCAGGTGACGCGCAGTTATTTATTACATGGCCAAATACAACAGGTGTTGGTCCAATCACATACACTGTGCGCTATGGAACAGCGACTGGTGTTTATTCAACGACAGCATCAACGAGTGCAACAAGTCCTTTTACAATCTCAGGATTAACAAATGGGACAACTTATTACGTTAAAGTTTTTGCGACAAACTACATTGGTGAGACGGAATCTTTAAACGAGCTCTCGGCGATACCTAGTGATTTACCAGATGTACCTACTGCATTAACATTAAATGGTTCGGTGGGTACAACTTGTAATTTGAGTTGGACGGCCTCAACAGGAATTCCTCCTATCGTTTATTCTGTTAAACAGGCGTTTGCACCTGCCTCGGCTGCAACTTCAGGAACTCCAATCGGAAGTTGTACACTGATCACAGGAACTTCTTGTACAATTTCCGGATTAACTGCAGGAGTCAGTTATAATTTTTCTGTTGCGGCAAGTAACGGGGCTGGTAGTTCACCAGATTCGCCGGATATAACTTGTGATCCTGTTTCGGATACATTTACACTGACAAGTGCCGCTGCAACTTCGTCAACAACTGTTGATGTCGTTTATCCTGCAATCGCGGGAGCGACTTCATATACAACTCGATACTCGCTTGTTCCTGGAGGGGCAGCACTTGGAGCCGTTGGTTGTTCGGCGATTCCAGGTCAAACGTGCGCCGTGACGGGTCTCAGTGCAAATACAACTTATTATTTTACTACCATCGCAAGTTCTTCAAGTTCAACTGTCACGGCCGCTGCCGAAATGAGCGTTACAACGCCGAGCCCGCCAACATTACCATTAGGATTTACTTCGACAGGTTCTACAGGTACGACGTGTCTCTTCAATTGGTTAGCCTCAGGTGGTACTCCTACCATTACTTACACCATTAAAAGATCAACAACTCCAGGTACGTCGGATTCAAGTGGAACCGCAGTAGCAGCATGTTCTGGTATTTCTGGGACAACCTCTTGTTTAGATAATACGATGGTTGCTGGTACAACTTATTATTATTCATTAAGAGCGGCAAATGGTGGGGGCTCCTCTGCAGCGACAAGTGAAGTCAGTTGTCGAGCGATTGAAAATCCTTTCTCAATCACGAGTGTTGTTCAGTCAAATAGTCGTTTAACAATTACTTGGCCGAGTGTTGCTGGAGCAACGGCATATACAGTCAAGTATGGGTTTTCTCCAAGTAGCTATCCAACGACAGCTTCAACGAATGCAACAAGTCCATTTCAATTGAATGGTTTAGCGAATGGAACGACTTATTATATCATGGTTACGGCAACGAATGCGACTTCAACACAAGATGCTGCATCCGAGGGTGTTGGTACTCCTTTTAATTCACCGCCAGTCGCAAATACAATTTCTCCTGCTAGTTTCAGTGAAGATGCCAACAGTATAATTACACTTTCCTACACTGACGTTGAAGGAAATAATCCTTCGAGTTGTTCAACATCAGCTTTAACGAATTTAACATTAACTACTCCGTGTGCATGTGCTGCAGGAATTTGTACCGTTGAGGTGCGTGGTACGACTGATTATAGTGGTCTTGCAACATTTAATTATACAGTCACTGATATTGGTGGAACATCGAATACGGCACTTGCAAGCATGACGATAAATCCTGTGAATGATGCGCCGGCGATTGCTCCGATCTCGGCTCAATCGGTTGCTGAGGATGGAACGCTTGTACTTAATTTTAACTTGAGTGATGTTGACAGTGTGGTGACTTGTTCTGCTGTCCATTTATCAGCAACTTCGTCAAGTGCATCGGTCGTTGTAGGAAGTTCGATTGTCTTTGGCGGAACAGTGCCAAATTGTACAGCCACGATTGTTCCAGTTGCAGAAGCGACGGGGACAACGACAATAGCAATTACGGCCAACGATAACGGAGCGCCAAGTTTGCAGGATACAGAGTCATTTGTTTTAACTGTGAACGCCGCAAACGATACACCAGTCATAAGTGCAATAGCCGCACAAACTGTCGATGAAGATTTGGTGAGTGCGCCGATTTCTTTTACGATATCAGATGTCGATAATGTTTTAACATGTGCTGGAAGCGTAACTGCGACTTCGGGAACTCCTGCAATAGTTGCTAACGCAGGATTGATTGTTGGTGGAACTGCTCCAAATTGTACGTTAACAGCACAATCGGTATTAAATCAGAGTGGTGGACCTGTCGTGATCACGGTTGTTGTTACCGATGGAACTCTGTCTGCAACTCGAACATTTAATTTAACAGTTAATCCTGTGGATGATGCTCCTACTGTCACGACCATTGCAAATCAAACAGTGAACGAAGATACAGCGACAAGTGCTTTGGCTTTCTCGATCAGTGATATTGACAGCACTTTGAATTGTACAACAGGAATCACCAAAGGATCTTCGAATACCACAATCGTACCTGTTGTAAATATTGTAACCGCGGGAACAGCGCCGAATTGTACGGTTGTTGTAACTCCAGCAGCGAATCAAAATGGTGGGCCTGTTACAATTACTCTTGGAGTGACCGATGGAACAAACACGACGAACACCACTTTTACGCTGACTGTGACATCGATATTAGATATCACATCCATCACTTTGCCTTCAGATGGAGTTTACGTCCAAGATCAGAATATGGATTTTACTGTTAACTTTGAAGGCAACGTCAATGTGACAGGGACTCCTCGCTTGGCATTAACCGTCGGTGCTGCCGCAAGATTTGCGACGTATGTTTCAGGAAGTGGAACATCAGCATTACTATTTAGATACACGCCAACAAATATTTCAGTCACTGATGATTATGATGGAAATGGAATCGCATACACAACGTCAGCGATAGACTTAACGGGTGCGACCATTATAGATTCAACAAGCTTACTCGCAGCGACAGTTACTTTTACTCCTGGTGTTACTACTGGAATTTTAGTCGATGCGCGAACTTATTCGTATTCTTTAGCTTATTCTTCGAATCATGTGGATGAAACTGCTGGTGCAATTACGGCGACGTTAACTTTAACACAAGCACCATTGATTGATTTAACTTTTCCAATAGCAATTACAGGTACGGCTACGGTTACGAGTGATTACACAACAACACTCGGTCCCTCTATGACAATTCTTGCTGGTGCAACTACAACAACCGGGACAATCACGGTCACAAATGATGCCACGCCTGAGAATTCAGAAAGTGTGATTGTCAATGTCTCTGAGCCGTCGACGAGAACGCAATATTTGGGGGCCGTTTCTGCAGCGGTATTGACGATCAATGCCAGTGATAATACGAATTATCCAACTCAAATTGGTCAAACAGCTTTTTCAACATGCGCTATAAATCAATTGAGTAAATTATTTTGTACTGGAAGTAACGCCTTCGGAATGCTCGGAGTTGGTGATTTAAATTATCGAACAACTTTCACAGCAGTCGATTCAGCGACAAACTATCAGACAATCGGAACAGGATCTGCTGGATCTTACTCCTACTCGAATTGTGCGATTACAACGGGTGGTATTTTAAAATGTTGGGGTTATAATACATATGGTGGTGTTGGCGATGGAACAACAACGCATCGATCATCGCCTGTGACTATTGATGGTGGAACAAATTACTCTAAAGTTTCAAATGGTTATCATGGTGCATGTGGAATAACTACGACCGGTGTTTTAAAATGTTGGGGTTACAATCCTTATTACCAAGTTGGAGATGGCTCAACGACGAATCGATTATCACCTGTAGTCGTTGATGGAGGTACGAATTATTCACAAGTCGTCCGCGGAATTCACAGTACATGTGCTATTACGACGGCTGGTGTTTTAAAATGTTGGGGATATAATGCGAATGGAACTGTAGGTAATGGGACAACAACGAATGTGACCGCACCAACAGTTATTGATGGTGGAACGACTTATTCATATCTAACAAATTCGTTAAGCTATACAATGTGTGCAATCACAACAACAGGTGTTTTAAAATGCTGGGGTCTGGGGACGAGTGGCCAAATCGGAAATAGTGCAAGTTTAACAAGATTGTCACCGACAATTGTGAATAGTGGAACAAGCTACAGTGCTGTTTCAAATGGTCTTGATGCGACCTGCGGAGTAACGACAGCAGGAGTTCTGAGATGTTGGGGTATTGATCGAAATTACAATATCGGACTTTCAGTCAACACAACTTACAACTCTCCGCAAACGATACATACAGGAGAAGTTTTCTCACAAGTTATTGTTAATGATTATAGAATGTGTGCATTGAACTCATTAAATGTGATGAAATGTTCTGGTGAAAGGCATATGGGTCTGATGGCTGATGGAATTACTTCGCAACTGCATAGTTTTAGTGCGGTTACAAATTTAGATCAATTTTCATCTTTGAGTCTTAATGGTCAATTCATGAGTTCAGGATTAAAATCTGACGGTTCCTTATGGATGTGGGGTTTTGGAAGAACTAGTTCTGATTACATTGGTGATGCTTCTGTTCAGGAAGTTGTCTTATCACCTCAACAGGTATTAATTTCAACGGGCTCGACATTCACAAAAGTTTCTAAAGGATATAAACACACCTGTGGAATTCGTTCTGATCAGAAACTTTATTGTTGGGGATTTAATACCAATGGAAGTGTTGGTGATAATACAACGACAAATCGAGCTCTGCCGGTGGCGGTGGATGCTGCGACAAATTACATTGATGTTTCAGCAGGAACTTCGTTCACATGTGGAATAACTTCTACGGGAGTTTTAAAATGTTGGGGATTGAATACAAATAACAGTGTCGGCGATAATACGACAACGCAAAGAAATGCACCGGTCGTTGTGAACTCTGGAACATCATATAAAGCATTAGCTCAAGCTTCGCATTATACAATGTGTGCGATTACTTCTGCGGATGATTTAAAATGTTGGGGTTATAATAACTACGGACAAGTCGGAGTCGGTGGTACATCGAATACGGCCATTCCAACTGTGGTTGATTCAGGTGTTCAATATAAATCAGTTGTCGCTAGCATTGGCCACACGTGTGGGATTACGACCGGAAACGAATTAAAATGTTGGGGACAAAACTCGAGCTATCAATTAGGTGATGGAACTACCATAGATCGTCAATTACCTGTTCTGTTTAATGCCGGAACAAATTATACAGCCGTTGGTTTAAATGGATCAGGTCTGACTTGTGGATTAACTTTAGCAGGAGCTTTACATTGTGCTGGTGATCGATCTGCGGGGCTTGCTGCTTCTGCCACCCAAGATGGTGTGGGGCAAAGCTCAACTGTTTCCATTGTGGACGTCGGAACTACTTATACGAATTTCTATTCTGGTTATAATACGCTTTGCGCACGCACGAACTTGGGTCTCACAAAATGTGTGGGTGATAATATTTACGGAGCATTTTTAGGATTAACTTCAACTTTGTTTACCACTGGTATGCAGTTTGGAACTGGCACCGCAACCAACACGTTAACTCCAATTGGTGCATTGCCATAGGGCCTAGACTTTCGTTTTGAATGACTGTTCGCTGCCCGAGAACAGTTCAATAGTTTTAAAATCATTGTTAAAGTTATAACGTATGAATATATTTCGTTTTTTTGTGGTTAGCGGTATTTTATTTTTCTCGCTAATGACAATGGCTCAAACAGATTATAAAACGGCAAGAGTTAAATGTCGTGAGTCATCATCAGGTACGTCTTACGGTAATAAACAATGTACACCTGATTTTGGTTTGAGTGGTTCATCGGAAATTCTAACACACTTTGCTTATCGGGGTTTGAGTTACAGCGATACTCAACCCAGTTTTATATCGAGTTTTTTGTACAATTTCGGTTCGCAATTCAGATTAGGAGCTTGGGGCGCAAGTCTCAATTTGCCGGATTCGACATTGTGGTTAAAATTAGTCATGGAAATTCAGTTGAAATTTGCAGAGCAACATGACGTCACTTTATTTATTCACAAGGATCAATTTTACTCTAACGGTGAGCGAAATGGCGTTGAATTTGGTTTAAATTATTATTTCTTAGAACGTTTTTATGTTGGAGTATCGACAAAAGATAATTTCGAGGCGACGCACACACCAGCAGAATATTTTTCGTTCGCTCATATTATTCCAATTGCTAAGACATTTGATTTTTCATATAAACTTGGCTACACGAATCAGAGATCAGATACCTATGACAGTTATTTTGATGGAAAAATTGCAATAGCTTACGATCTTAAAAACAGCACTATTGAATTCGGTGTAACGGACATGTCATCGAAAGATAAGTTTAATCAAAAAGCTGAACCACATTTTTATGGATCACTTCTTGCGTATTATTAAAAATGGAATCATTTTTATATTGCTGAGTCTTTTGTCGCAAATTATTTATGCGAATCCATTGCGCCCTGATCAAAAACCTAAATATAAAAATGCAAATACGGCAGAAGCAAAAAAAGCAGAGCTTGAAGTTGTTAAATGGCCGAAACCTAATAAGTTCCATACATCGGTTCAGTTCTCCAATAGTCGATTCGATGGCTTTCAAATTTCAAATAACACCAAAGGAACGTTAGTCTCAGAAATTAACATGGCATTTTCAATTCAGTATTTCAATTGGTTGAAAAAAGAATATGATTTTTCGGTGGGTTTAAATGTAGAAAGTATTTCCATGATGGAAGAAACAAACTCAATTCCAATCGATAACTCAAAAGTCATGGCGATTGGTTTGAATACAATGGGACGATATTTGATGTACGAAAACGTTTATATCAAAGGTGTTCTTGGATTTCAGGATAAACTGTTTTACGCACCAAATTCATTACTGACCGGATACGAAATTAATAAACCAATGGTTCCTTTTTTAAGTGCGGGTTTTTCAATTCTATTGGCAGAAATTAAGAAAATAAAATTAGGATTTGATCTGACATTGTCATTATATCAATCAGCTGCAGCAGGTAACTCGAGCGCTGACAGTGGACAAGGCTACGAAATAAAATTATTTTCGATGTGGCCAAGAGGTACAGAACAAATTGTATCTGAATTTTTTTATCACAGTCGAATTCAAAACACGCAGTTGATTCGTACACAAGAGCAAAAAATTGGTCTTGGTGTTGGTTATCAATTTTAATCTCTGAAAAATTAATTCAAAAAAAAAGGCTGGTTTTTTGAACCAGCCTTTTTTTCGATTTATTCAAATCTAAGATTACTTTTGTTCAGCGGCACGTTTTGCAGCGTACTTCTTCGCAAGATCATCTTGAACGTTACGTGGAGCTTGTTGGTACTTTAAGAATTCCATAGAGAATTCGCCTTTACCTTTTGTTGCTGAACGTAAATCCGTCGAGTAACCAAACATCTCTGTTAATGGAACTTCGGCTTCGATCGTTGCATTACCTTCGATTGAAGTTGTTCCAGTGATAACACCACGACGTTGATTGATCTGACCAGTTGCTGGACCTTGATATTCTTCAGGTACAGTTGTCTCAAGCTTCATGATCGGCTCAAGAACAGTTGGTTTTGCTTTTTGGTAAACTTCACGCATTGCTGCCATCGCTGCAATTTTGAAGGCCATATACGATGAATCGACATCATGGTATGCGCCGTCAGATAAGTGAACTTCAACGCCAACAATTGGGAAACCAATCAAAGGTCCCTTAACACATTGTTCAGCGAAACCTTCTTCAACAGCAGGGATGAATTCCTTAGGAATACGACCACCAACAACTTTGTTTTCAAACTTGAAAGTTTTGCCATCTTCTTGTGGAGGCAACATGTGAATGCTTCCAGCAATTTTCGCGAACTGACCCGAACCACCTGTTTGCTTTTTATGAGTATAATCATAGTCAGCAGATTGCATGATTGTTTCACGGTAAGCCACTTGCGGTTGACCCACAACAACTTCACAGTTGAATTCACGCTTCATACGTTCAACGTAAATTTCTAAGTGAAGCTCGCCCATTCCAGAAATGATAGTTTCATTTGATTCATCATCACGGTGAACGCGGAAAGTTGGATCTTCTTTACGGAACTTTTGTAAAGCTTTTGTAAAGTTGTTTGAACCTTCTTTAGATTTAGGAGCGATCGCCAAGCTGATCACAGAGTCAGCGATATGCATTGATTGCATAGACGCTTCAATTTTATCATCACAGAAAGTGTCTCCAGACGCACAATCCACGCCGAAAACTGCAACGATATCACCTGCGTAAGCAACTTCGATATCTTCCATCTTCGCCGAGTGCATACGAACTAAACGAGGAACTTTCAAAGATTTCTTTGAAGTTTGGTTGATAATGAAATCACCTTTTTTAACAGTCCCTTGGTAAATACGCATGTACGTTAGTTGACCGAATTGAGTTTCTTGTAATTTAAACGCCAACATAACAAGAGGTAAATTATTATCAGTTTTTAACGGAAACTTTTCTTCGTTGTTATTTAAATCAAGTGCGTTCTCAACTTTTTCAGTTGGGTTTGGTAAATACATATTTACTGCATCTAACAAATGTTGAACGTTTTTATTTTTATATGCAGATCCACAGAATACAGGAACCAATTTTAATCCGATAACGCCTTTACGCATAGCTGCGCGCATTTCTTCAACAGTTGGCTCTTCTTCCATCAAGAATTTTTCTTCGATCACAGAATCAACGTCAGCCAACTTACCAATTAATGTTTGGCGTTCAGCTTTGGCTTGTTCCATCATGTCTGCAGGAACAGGAATTTCTTTAATAGTTTCGCCGTCTGGACCTTCATTTTGATAAGCTTTCATTGTGATCAAATCAACGATACCAATGTGTTTATCTTCAAGACCGATTGGAATATTCGCCATAAAAGCATTAAGACGTAATTTTTCAACTAAAGCGTCTTTAACGCGGAAAGGATTTGCACCTTGGCGATCTAATTTATTAACGAAAGCCAAACGAGGTACGTTGTAACGTTTCATCTGACGATCAACAGTGATTGACTGTGATTGAACACCAGAAACACCGCAAAGAACTAAGACTGCGCCATCAAGAACGCGAAGTGAACGCTCAACTTCAACTGTGAAGTCAACGTGCCCCGGAGTATCGATTAAGTTAATTGTATAATCTTTCCACTGAACCTGAGTTGCAGCAGATTGGATTGTGATTCCTTTTTCTTTTTCAAGATCCATCGAATCCATTGTCGCGCCGACGCCATCTTTACCTTTTACTTCATGAATTTCGTGGATACGACCACCATAAAATAAAATACGCTCAGATAAAGTTGTTTTACCCGAATCGATATGAGCCGAAATACCAATATTTCGAACTTTCTCTATGTTCCATTCTTTTGACATAAATGTTCCTTTTCTATTTCCGTTTAAGGTTGTCTTTTTAAGTGCTATTTAAATAAAAACGTAAGCCTTACGGTGTAGCATTTTTTTTTCGAGGGTGCAAATAAGTCAGTGAATTTTTTGGTCTTTGGGGTAGAGAGGCGAGCCTAGAGGCAAAAGCTCTATCAAGGTGCTTAAATTCAGGGCTGAACTAGCAGAATATCTCAGTGAATACCTGAAATTTTGACCTTTTGAGAGCAGGGTGAGAGACTCCGAATATGGATGACGGTCATTTTTTTACATTTGCGACAGTGGCCTTGGGTATTGTCTTGTTTTTTGTTTTAGCCCTCGGTGGACTTTTTATCTATTTATTTTTGACTCAGAGTAAGAAATCAGAATCTTCTGCTGATAATAAAATGGTCTGATATTGACCATTTTTGTCATTCTGTTTTTGGACCTCAAATTTTGATGACTAAGAATCAATAAGCTCAATTCTGTAGGAAAAAAAATTGCAAGTAGAGACTTTGAATACACAATTTTAATTTGTATCAAAGTGAGGCGCATATGAATCTTAAGATCAAGAGTATTCTAAATTTCATTTTTCTATATTTTGTAATCGTTGTATCCTCGATCGGTTTTGCAGCTACCGATTTAAGACAATTTCCGCCAGAAATTAAAACAGATGCACAAATGGTGAGTTATATTTTATATCTTAGAAATGCTTTACCTGAAGTATTTCAATCAGGTGGCGTTTGGTATGTGGATCCCAAATTAATTATAGATCGCGAACAAAAATTTTTATCTTGGTTAAAATCTGAAGATGGTCAAAAAGTGTATCAAGCAGAGCTTCAAGACAGAAAGCCTTTTCAAGAAATCCGTGTTCAGCTGAATGAAATTCAAGAAGTAACACACTTGGATT
>JBPOIE010000086.1:0-17050 GCA_052034855.1 Bdellovibrionota bacterium
ACAGAATGTTGTTAAATAAATTTAAAAGTCATATAAGAACACCATGAATATTTCTGAATTATTAAAAACACCTGAACAAAACCGAGATTTTTCATGGGACGAAAAGTTCTTTAAAGCCTTCTCTGAACAGCAAGTTCGTTTGCTATCTCAAGATCCACAACAAGGTCCTGATGGTTGGCCTTATATCATCTGCGAAACACTCAGCCCTGCAGATGGTGCAGAAGCAGCGAATTATGAAATCGAATCGACTCAAAAATTATTTCAGTGGCTGGCAGAAAAAGGAATCGGTTTAGTCGTCAATCCAAAACGACAACCTTATCCTGATTATGTTTTTTCTTACGGGATGATTTGGAATTTTCGCCAAACAGGATATTTCATTCAACCCAATCTAGCGCAAAAAGTAGCCGAGAATTCTGAAGTGGATTACCAAAATAAAAAAATCACTTCAGGTCCTCCGACCGAAGCCTATTTACCATTACATGTCCGTAAAGTTTTAAAAGAGTTTTTTCGTGACCAAGCGGTTTTAAATCCAAAGGTTTTGATGATTTCTACGGACGGTACAAATTATGATTTTTGTGTGTCGTTGGAATCGATTGGAAACCCACCAGTGGCTGAGCATGCAGGGGTAGCAGAAGCGATCTCATGGTTTTTGCCAACGCATTATTCGATCGTTCTGATTAGCGAGGCGGGGTTACCGCCTTTTCATTCGCTTTAATTCGACAGAAGCTTTCAATCAGGCGCGTGATTTTATGATGGAAGTAGATCCATCAAACATTCGCGCCAGTACTCTGGAGCATCCGAGCTGTAATCAACAGCCACATAGAAACCCTTTTTACCGAGGAACTGGGTTCTTGCAACAGTACCCGAAATTTCTAAATCCATTTCATGGATATTAAAAAACACTTTTGATCCAATCAAAGAATCGATACTTAGATTTGAGCGTAGTTCTTTCTTGATGAAATCTTCGCGTTTAAAGTGAATTAAAATTCCAGAGGTTGATGCCTCGATGACTTCGCCGTGACTAGCTAGTTTTTCTAAACTTTCCAAAGATGAAAATGAATCGAGTGAAAGTTGAGCAATGTCTTTGCGTGGAGATGATCTAAATTTTTTTCGTGCGCTCGTGGACATATGTCCTCCCTTAATATTTCTGTTATTCATTTTGTCGGGTAGAACTAGACCAAAGTTAAGGGCCGGATGATTTAAATATTATTAAAGGGCTTTAAAGAAAATAAATTGAATATATTTGTGTACTATCTTGAAAAACAAAACCGATATTGTGCGTTTGTACTAAAGTTTTTTTTGAGGTGATCCGATAGGTCCAAAGTCCTGTCTCGTTTTGAGATTGCCAATTCACCACTTCAAAATCAGAAACTGTTGTGACAAAGGCGCTGAGCGCCTTAAACGCGGCTTCTTTCGCGCACCAAATAAATTTCAGATCAGGCGCGATCGAGACTTCATTCTCTGTCGACACACGTTGAATGATTGATGTTGAAATTCTTGATTTTAACTCAAGATCAAATCCATGTTTGACGGAAGCCACTGAATATCCGCCAAAATCTTGATTGTGTGAAATGCTAAAGAATATTTTTTCTGTTTTTGGGAATGAATCCAGATCTTGGATTGAAGAAATTTCTTGGGGATTTAATTGGGTTTGGAAATTTTTTAAAATATCGTCGCGAATTAACTGTCTATGGTCAGTCTGATTTGAACAGAATCGCGAATCTAAATTCAAATCAAGCAGATCTATGTGGATCTGTGATCGAATTTGATTCAGACGTTCTGTTGTGAAACTCATACTATGTTGGAGCGACAAATTTTTCAGGCCACTGAACAGTCTGACCACTTGTGATTTTCATCATGCGATCTAATGATGTAAATGCTTTCACGCGTAAGTTTTCATCTAAAGTCACTTCGGGTTTAAATGTCAAAAGTGCCTGATGAATCTTTTGCAGTGAGTTCATTTTCATATAAGGACAGTCATTGCAAGCACAGCCTTCATCCACGACAGGGGCTTGGATCAATTCAGCATCGGGTCTGTTCTTTTTCATTTGATGAAAAATTCCAGTTTCTGTGGCCACGATAAATTTTTTCGTTGTTTTGTTGTTTGTGACCTCTTCAAGTAAGCGCGAAGTCGAGCCAATGACTGAAGCATATTGTAAAACGCTGTCGTCACACTCTGGATGAGCAATGACAACGGCATCGGGATGTTCTGAAATCAGCTGGAAAAGTCTTTTGGCATTGAATAGGACGTGCACTTCGCAAGCCCCAGGCCACAAAATAAATTCACGATTTAATTTTTTTGATAACCAACGACCTAAATGTTGATCGGGGCCAAATAAAATGCGGCGATCTTTGGGAATTGCAGAAACGATTTCAGCCGCATTACTTGAAGTGATAATCGCATCCGAAATCGATTTCACTTCAGCGCTTGAATTAATATAAGTTACACAAATCGCATCAGGGTGAGCTAAACGCCACTCTAAATATTTTTGATAAGGAGCCCCTTTAACAAGCGAGCAGCTGGCTTCGAGATCCGGAACTAAAACAGTCTTTGTCGGATTTAAAATCTTCACGCTTTCAGCCATAAAGACAACGCCCGCCAACAAAATATTTTTTGAAGGTGTTTGCTGACCCATCTTTGACAGATAAAAACTATCACCGACGTAGTCTGCAATATCTTGAATTGCGCCGTCTTCGTAGTAGTGCGCCAAAATAGAAACATCTTTTTCTTTTTTTAGTTTTTTAATTTCGGAAACGATATCAAACATAGAACCACCAATGGCGTATATTAAGCCGCGTGTTTAGCTGACAGCGGCGCCTTTTAAAACTTGAATAATAGACTTAGAAACAGATTTAAAGCTTTCAAGAACGCCTTTGCCTTCGAAAGCACAGGCTTCGATTTCAGTTGAATTCAAACGATTTAATTGTCTTCGCAATTCAGAAACGGGTAATGCATTCGGCAGATCACGCTTGTTGTATTGAATCACCAAAGGAATGTCTTTGATGTTGTAGCCTTGTTGATAAAGATTTTTTTCTAAATTTTCAAGAGCTTGTAAATTTTCATCCATACGATCCGCTTGAGAGTCAGCGACAAAGATAACGCCGTCGATGCCTTGCAGGATTAGTTTTCGAGTTGCATCGTAAACGATTTGTCCAGGCACACTGTACAAGTGAAAACGAGTTTTAAAGCCGCGAATATCACCCACGTCCAAAGGTAAAAAATCAAAAAGCATTGTGCGTTCGACTTCAGTATTTAAAACACTGAGTTTTGATTTTTGATCTGCCGCAAGACTTTGATACATCCATTGGATGTTCGTTGTCTTACCACCCAGTGATGGACCGTAGTAAACGATTTTGCAGTGAATTTCTTTGGCGTTGTAATTAAATAAAGACATCTTAAAGCTCTACTCTATTCTCCATCGCGCGGCCCATGGTGCGGTCGTCGATGAAATCAATATCAGAACCCATTGGAATTCCGTGAGCGATGCGCGAGATCTTTAGATTTTTGCCTTGTAAAGATTTAGCCAAATACAAAGACGTTGTATCGCCTTCAAGATCGGCATCAAATGCGAAAATAATTTCTCGGATAGGTTTTTCATTATTTTCATCATGGCTGGCTTCGATACGCGCCATCAGTTCATTAATTTTTAAATCTTTAGCGGTAATGCCTTCAAGCGGAGAAATAACTCCGTGAAGAACATGATATCGCCCTCGGTAAGCGCCCGAAGATTCAATCCGCGAAATATCAGAAGGCTCTTCGACCAAACAAAGAATTTCTGAATTGCGGTGTGGGTCTTCGCAAAATTTGCAAAGCACACGGTCCGTGTAATTAAAGCACTCGGGGCACGAATGAACTTCAGATTGAACGCGCAAAAGACTTTCAGATAATTTTTCTGGGTAAGAGTCCTTTGATTTCAAAATATAGTACGCTAGCCGTTGAGCGGTCTTAGGACCGATCCCTGGGAGACGACTTAATTCATGAACGAGCTTTTCGAGCGCTGGTATTTGTAACATTAAAAACCTGGGATGTTCATTCCGCCAGTGATTTTAGACATCTCTTTTGCAGATTCGTCTTTCGCTGTTTTTAAAGCGTCATTCACAGCAGAAGTCACAAGGTCTTGGAGCATTTCAACATCGCCAGATTTCATGACTTCAGGATTAATAGTTAAAGCTAAAACTTTGTTATCGCCGTTCACTTTTGCAGTCACGGCGCCGCCGCCAGATGTTCCTGAAAATTCACGTGCTGCCATGTCTTCTTGAGCTTTTTTCATTTTTGCTTGCATTTGATTGGCTTGCTTCATCAAATTGGCCATTCCGCCGCCGCCGAAACCCTTCATACTGTCTCCTGTTCAACTAATTTTTAGATATTACTTTTAATTTTGCATTAAAAACACTTTGAGCTTTTTGAATTCGCGAATCTTTCATCCAAGAATCCATCAGCTTGTTTTCAGCATCGATTTCTTTTTGCGCGCTAATCGCATGAGCCGTTTTAGGTTCGTGTGATTTTGCTGCCGGAGCTGGCGCTGTTACATTTCCATTTGAATTCTGTGAAACGGAAGCGGCTGCCGAAGAAATCTTTGCAGATTTTGTTTTTAGTACCTGAAAAGCGTATCCTACCCCATAGAATGAATCAATAAAACCCTGCAACTTTTTTGACGTATCAGATTGCATAAGTTGGTCAGCTAAGAAACCAAACGATTCTTTCACTTCAAAATGGACTCTTTGTTCTTTCACGCCGGCAATAGCGATATTATCCAGCTTAGCTCCTAAAAAAGGCTCTGCTTTTTTTACGAATTGCACAAACTCGACAAGATTTTCAGTGCTGGGAACTGAGGGAGCACGTGGAGTTGGCGGAGCTTCGGCAACGACAGGTTGAGGAGTTGGATTTAACGGGGGGGCTGGATTCGGAGTTGAGGCTTTTTGAAGAGGAGTTATTGTTTGTCTAGAAACAAACTCCTCTTTAGGCTTTGGGTGGGGCGGTGACCCACCTTCATTTTTAAGCAACTTTTGAATATCATAAATCAGAGGTGCTTGGGCCATGCGTAAAAGTGCCATTTCCATCACCAAAATAGGATCATGGGATCTTGATAAGTCAGACATTGATTTTAAGCACATATCAAAAAGCATATGCAGATCAGCATCTGATAGGTTTTGAGTCAGATTTTTAAGAGTTTCAATTTCCTCAGTCGGTAAATCAATCGAAAGAGCTGTGTTGTTCGTGTTTGATTTCATCAACAGAGCATGACGAAGCAAACGAATAATTTCTTCTAAAAACAAAGACGGATTTGTTGCAACAGACGCAAGTTTTTCAAGACTATCGACAATTTTTTCTGGTTTTCGGTGAACCAGATTTTCAAAAACTTCAAAAATCAAAGAACGATCTGTCAGGCCTAAAATTTCAGTGACTGTTTTTTCTGAAAGCTCACCTTTGGAAAAATTAATCACTTGATCAAGTAAAGTAATGCTGTCACGTGCAGAGCCATCGCCTTGTTGAGCAATTTGCCAAAGGGCTTTTTCATCGGCCTTGATGTTCTCGAGCTGACAAATATGTTTTAAGTGCTCTGTTAATTGTTTGACAGAGATCCGTCTGAAATCAAAACGCTGACATCGTGATAAAATTGTTTGTGGGATTTTATGGGCCTCGGTCGTCGCCATCATAAAAATCACATGTGCCGGTGGCTCTTCCAAGGTTTTTAAGAGAGCATTGAACGCACTTGTCGACAGCATGTGAACTTCATCGATAATAATAATTTTGTATTGGCCACTGGAAGGCATGAACATGACGCTTTCGCGAAGATCACGAATGGCATCTACGCCGTTATTTGAAGCTCCATCGATTTCGATCACATCAACAGAATTTCCAGCAGTGATGGCGACGCAGTTGTCACATGTGTTACAAGGAACAAAATCTTTGGCGTTTGTGCAGCGGATGCTTTTTGCAAGGATTCGGGCGGAAGAGGTTTTTCCAGTTCCGCGAAGTCCCGTGAATAATAAAGCATGGGGTAATCGATTATTTTTTAAAGCGTTCAGCAACGTTTGCGATATATGGTTCTGTCCGATCAATTGATCGAAAGACTGAGACCGATATTTTCGTGCTAAAACTTGATATGACATGCGTATGGGGGCCCTCAAAAATATGATTTTAAGTTAATAATTTTTAAAATCAAAAAAAGAGCTGAGCACCCCATATCGCCTAGCCGAGCAGACACCGTTGCTTCCTTCCGGACCTAGCGGGATTCACTGACCAGTCTAGCGTATGGGACCCAGCCACATGTTGGTGTATTATACTCACGCTCAAGGTGCAGTGATTAACGCCTAGAGTTAGTCGAATTACGGACGAATTTCCCAATCGAGCTTGGTTTTGCAGTCTTTAGGAGATGTTTGTAGCTTATCGAGCTTCACAAACGGAATATTCACCGGAACATTGCTGCTTTGATTTAGTGCACTCGAAAGTCCCCTTTGTAGAAAGCTTCCGAAAAAAGTATTCAGGACGGCATTCTTGAGTCGTCCATGGGAATCGGTAAACTCCATACAGGGATCACCGCCACAGTTTTTTATTTTGGCTTTCAGTTTTCCAGCGACACCCACATTAAAAATACTTTTTGCAACATCGGCATCAACCTCTAAAGACAGTTCTCCGTTTTCGCAGCTGACTTTAGGTGGGGTTTTAAAATTCACTTTAATTCCACCCTGACAAGTTTTTTCATCTTTGGAATCAATACACAGATTTAATTTTTTATTTGCGGCCAGTTCATTGAAATAAGTTTGTAAAGTGTTCGGACCGATTTCAGTGCGCAGATCGAAATCTGTATCTGAATCGTCGGAAAATTTTTTAGGATAATCAGAACAGTTGGGCGAAGATTTGAAAATTTGAGATTTTAACAATTGTCCTTGTCGAGTGTTTTGATCAACGAGAACTTGGGTATCTATGGGTAACCAGTTGTCTTGAGTTTTTTTGGTAAGCTCAATAATTTCACGGCGGATTTGTTCTTTTTCAGTTTCACTTTTTGAATCGATCAATTTTTTTTGTAAAACATAAATTTTTTCTAGGTCTTGAGTGTTCAGCGTGGGAACTTTAGCGATTTGATCCCAGTATTGTTTTAATTTTCGAAGTTCAGCGTTCACTTCAGCTTGAACAGTGGGAACAATTTCTTTTTGCAATAGGGGCTCAATGATATTTTCAACCATAAATGGATCAGAGCCTGCCATATTTGTCATCTTCACAGATAAAAGCGTCATCACATAGGCTTGATAGTTCGTGAAGCCTGCGTTCTCTCCTTGTGCCGCAAGATCAATGTGGTGCATATTTTCGCTGATGCTCGGGAAGAATGAAACTTCAGCGGGGGTATTTGCTAAAAATGAATTGATAGCCGCGTCGTCCTGAGGATCTGGCCAATTGATGTTTTGTAGAGACTGTTTGAATTTTTCCTGAGATCCATATTTGGCAATAATCAGATCTTGAACTGCGACTTTGGCTTGAGCCACTTCTTCTTTGAGTGACAATTTCAGATTGCTGTTTTTGACTCGGTACTGAAATTCCATGGTGCTGATGGCTGATTCGTATTGTTGTTGAATAAATTCGGCGGACTTTACTTTTTTTAGATCGATGAAGCGCCTGAAAGCATTTGCACGCATTTTCTGTTCGACGTCTTTTGATGGAAAAGGTTTTCTGAGATCCATATCTAGGTTCAGACTGCCAGCGGCAAACTGAACTTTGGATTTTTGTTCATTCAGAAAAACCAAGTCATTCAATTGACCCGTTTTTGGATCAACTATAATTTGACCTGAGAATTTCATATTGGCTTGCTCGGTTGTTGAAATGCTGAACGCTGTCGGAGGGACAAAGCCTTCGGGTTTGTCGGTGTAGTTCAGTTGGAATCTGCCATCGACCATCAGGTCTTTGATTTGAACGTCAAAATCACATTTAAAATTTTCACATTTCACAGGCCCCGCTAAAGCAAGATTGATGTGGTTCAAACGAAATTGGTCCACATCTGCGCGGTAGGGCCTCAGCGGAGTTGAACCGCCTAAAGTGAAATCGTCTTTAAGTTCAGGAAGGCCATAACAGTTGCCTTCTTTTTTTCTGTTGTTCCATGCCTGTGAAATTGTCTGAGTGAGGCAATTACTTTTATCAAGAACCAGATTTTTAAAGCCGGCTCGATTTTTTACAGTTTCATTAAATCTTTTTAAATTTTCAGCCATTGAAACTTGGATCAGTTTTTCAAGACCTTTGTTGGTGATGCCGACTTCGGCTAAAGGCTCGCACGAATCACAATCAACAGCGTATGTTGAAATGTTGAAGAGCATAAAAAAAATAAAAATCAGAGTGAATCTCACAGATTGATATCGGTACATCTAGAGGCAGAATGAACAATTTAGGGCTTTTGTTTTTTGTTAGCTGTCAAAAATATAAACAATCGATTCTGTTTCATTTTGAGATTTTGTATTTAGCAAAGTGGCGTACTTTTTTTATAACGAACGTGAGCGATTTTAACAGAAGAAGTGTCTCAAGCTGAGACTGGACTAGGATTTGAAATGATTAGGTTTGGAAACATTTATTTAAAGGAGACCTTTGTGAAAACGAAACCAAGCTTGAAATTCTCGTCGCACTTATTAGTATCAACTTTAATTGCGAGTTCATTTTTGATGGTCAACTGTAATAAAGGTGGCGGTCGTGACGGTGTGAAATCGAAAACAATCGCGGGAAAACCAGATCCAAGTAAAAAGACAGCCACAGCAGCAAGCGGAGATCCAACTGTTGCGCAAAAAGAAGAGCCTAAAAATACAAAACAATGTTCTGCGGAAATTTTAAAATCTTATGCTCCGGTGAATACAGAATATAATCGCGTTAAACAATTACATGAAAAAAATAAAACTGCTGCGAGCCCTGAAAAATTAAAAGTGGACTTTGAAAAAGTTTTAGCAGCTTGTGATGTGTTAGGAACAGCTTTTGACAAAGAAAAATTAAAAGACTGTGCTTTGCCGAATAAAGCCAATTTGCCTAAGGCACCTAGCCAATGTTTAATTATTGCAGACCTCTTGTTTAAAGAAGACGGCACAAAAACACCGTATTTGAAATTAGCCCACGATCAAATGGCTATCGCAAAAAAACAAGCAGAGCAGAAACTGATCGAAGACTTCAAAAAATCTAAACTTCTGATTTCGAAAGAAATGAAAGCTATGCTTAAGCCTGAAAACTTAGATTTTAAAATGTATATCGTTGATGGAGAAATTAAAACAAACCAAGACGAATTAAAAAAAGCATACCAAGATAAAAAAGTGGTATGTTCATTTACTGGCACATCTACTCCAGTAAGTGAAAAAGAAAAAGTATTTTTAAGTCTTTTAGAAATTATTGAAAGTGAAAAATCACAAGCCTCTGATGTCATCATTAATGCTGTTGGTCTTGCGATGTCAGTTTCGACTGAAAAAGAAAGTGAAGCATCGGGTGAATTTGTGAATATCGGTTGCTCTCATTTATCAAAAGACAAAGTGGATGTGAAATTACTGATAAAAGCCTTCGGAAAACACTTAGCTGTTGAAACGAAAGAATCAGCAGCAGCTAAACCCGAGCCTGTGGTTGCAACAAAAGCATCTGGCGATGGCACTGCAGCAACGACTAAAGACACAAAATCGGATTTTCGAAAATCTGAAATCACTGAGTTGAATTTGACCGCTAAAAAACCAGCTGCGCAGGCGCAATCAGCAGAAGTGACTCCTGCAGAAGCCATCATGACTCAGGCCTTATCGCACTAGTTTTTTTAAAATAAATTATAAAAACAAATCGCTCATCAAATCTGATGGGCGATTTTCGTTAAGGCTTCAGTCTCTTCGACCCAATACGTGTAATTTCCAAAATCAGGAAATAATTTCGGAAAACTCGGATCACTCCACCGATTTAAAATCCACCCCGCATAAGAAATCATTCGGTATCCGCGAAGCAGCGGAATCAAATCCACTTGATCAAACGGAAAATGACGAAGATCTTCGTAACCTTTCACAAGATTATTAAATTCAAGACTGTCTTTAAAATTTTGATCGGGCATCATCATCCAAACATCTTGAATTGCAGGGCCGTTGACGAAATCATCGAAGTCGACCACGACAAAACCTTCAGGGGATTCCAGAATATTTCCGCGATGTAAATCGCCGTGAATGCGGATGAACGGGTGATCATTTAATTTTTGATCGAGGGCATTAAATATTTTTTCAGCCGCATCAAAATATTTTCCTCGAACTTCGACAGCCACAGCATCATACATTTGGTCTAATAAATCCCATTTGTGATCTGCTGATGGACCCAGTGTTGTACGGTGTTCGGCCCATTTGGCTTCGCCGATGTTATGGAGCTGTGCCATCCAGCGCCCCATTTTTAAAAAATCATTGGGTAAAAATTCTTGAATCAAGCGACCACGAATTTTTTCAAAAAAAGTATAATAAATTCCATTCACAGAATCGACCGTGGATTTATTTTTTAAAATATACGGTGCAGCCACTTGCAAAGATTCGTTTTTGAGTTCGATTTCAAAATTGTGTTCATCCAAGAGCGTTTCAAGGCTCCAACGGCCCGGGCGATAAAATTTAGCTATTAAATTTTGTTTCTGGTTATTAACGGGCTCTAATTGAATATCGAAAACTCGATTTTCATAGGAATTTAATTGTTGAATTTCACCCGTTGGAATGAAGCCGTGTTTTTCAACGCAGTCTAAAATCAGATGGGGTTCGAGACGGTAAAAATCTGTAGCGTTAACATTAGATTCTGGCTTTGAAAACTTTTGGTTCATGCAGCTAACTTGAATGCAACCGAGCAAAATTTTCAAGAAAAGTTTCAAAAAATTGCCTCAAGTCATTCATATGCAATTTGACGGAGCTTCTGTCTGGTATCGGCATTGCTTTAGTTCTTGATGAACCAAATAGAACGTTTTTCGAGGAGTAGACTATGATGAAGCCCATTTTGATCTGTACAGCTGTTTTAGGTCTTATGACTTTTTCTTCATGTGGAAAAAGTAAAGATACAAAAAAAGCCGATGAGACTGTAACAAAGCAGACGGAAACGACGACATCAGCTCCTGAACAAAACGGGGCACCAGTTCCAACGGCAGACACGGGTTTAAATAGTCCTGTGAATGCGCCACTACCAGCAGCTCCAACGGGTCGACCTGCGGATCGCACTGGAACAGCAGCTCCTGTCGGTAATGCAAATGGTTCTCCAGTGATCGATGGAAACTCTGATGCAGAAACTCAAACAAACAATTCAAGTGTTCTTCGTCCACCATTAGCCGTTAGTACGAAAGAAAGTTCTGCTGTTGATTTGCAATTTGACGAAGCCGAAGCAGTTAAAACTGGTGGCAAGTCACAAACCATGAATTACACAAGTGCAGGATCAGATGGCTTGATGGCTGAATTCAGAGCCTACGGAAAAAAAGTAAACGCTGAACAGCAAAAAATGAATCAGAATTTAGCGGCCGCAGTTGTGTCTGCGAAAATTCGCCGTGTATCTACAACAGGCGAAGTTTTTGTTGATTTAAATATGGATGAGTTCGGAAAACTTGTGACTTACAAAATGAAGGCGACTGATGAGGGTGATAAAATGAATCTGTCATTAGCCTCTTCAGCGGGTGGGGATCTTGAGTTTCAAGGTGGATTTTTAAAATGTACTGACCTTGATGGTGGTTGTGAAAATGCGTATGTGAAAATTAAATTATCAGGTGCTTACACTAGAATTATCTTCAGAAACTCATACGCGGATAATCATTTTGGCATTTACACAAATACAAACGGCATGATGAATTCTAATTTTGAGTTATGGAAAACATATATTCAAAATAAAATTTCAGGTGCTGCAACGAATGAAAAAATGGATTTCGTGCAAGTGTCTTCGTTTGAAGTTGTGAATGGTAAAGCCGGTATGGGCGCCTTATTAATGACTCAAGATCAAGACATGGTGGGATTAAGTATTCCCTTAGTATCGGGCGAAAAAGGCACGACAGTTTCAGCGCCGGTGACGAAGCTTTCTGATATTTCTAAAAGTTATGACTTATCAGTGCTTGCGTCTCAGTACACACAAAAGCTGAGTCAGGCTGTGAAATCTGTGACTTTGGTGGCCAATAACGGTTTAGGTCAATTGCGCTTGTTATTGAGTTTTTCAGAAAACAAGACCGATTCAAAAATCTTTTTGACACTATCACGGGTTCAAAAACCTACGATGAGCGTTGCTGATGTGCAAAAATTTGAGGCAACATTAAAAGCTTTTTAGTTTTAAATTTATAATTTTGTTCATTTTATTGTCGAAGTGGCCCTGAATTTGAAAAAATTTTGGGCCCGTCTTTTGCTTCCCTCCTTGTAAATGGTTTAAACCAAGGGGGAATTTATGAATTCAATTCAATTATTAAAGTCGATTGTTTTGGTGGCATCAATGTCATCTATCGCAAGTGCTTATTTAACGCCGGGTAATGGTGGTGGTGGCGGTCATCAGCCGAATCCTCCAAAGTACTGTGAAAATCCATATGGTCCTTGTGATCAGCATGGAAATCCACTGCCTGGTCATGGCGGCGGACATCACCCTCGTCCACCACAGCAGCCTCCGTATCAACCTCCGTATGATCCAGGATATCCAAGTGATCCAACATATCCATCAGAGCCGTCTTATGGCTACCGCGAAGTGAAGCAAGTCTACATCGGTCGTACAGTACGTAACGAGCGGTTACCACTTCGTCAGTTAGCGGGATTAGATGCAAGTTACAGAGGTTGGGAAGTTGTTTCTGTGCGCGCACAAACTCGCCCGAACAGTCCATCAACTACAATCGCTCAGTTAGTTTCTGGTGGTCGTATTGTGGCTGAACAGCGTAACCCAGGTTACCAATTATTTTTGGCTCCGCAAGCGCGTTTGATTTTAGGTGTGACTGCAAATGATCTGCAGTTAACGATTTCAGGTTCGACAATCATTGATGTGTTAGAAATCGAAGTGATCAATACTCAAGGTGGTAGCGGTGGTTATGAACCAAATCCGTATCCACAAAGTGATCGTATTGATATCAACATCTATCGTTCGACATATGGAAATGATCGTGTTGATTTAACTTCGTACATCGATATGTATCAGTACCGTGGAATGCGCATCGAAAGCGTCGAGATCCGCGCGCGTGCTGATTACAATGTTGCGATCGCAGAATTGATGATTAACAGTTTCCGTTCTGGAACTGTGCAGTTCAGCGGTGGTTACACACAGCCTCAGACAATTTTCTTGAATCAGCGTCCGGTGTTGGGACAGGGTGCGGATAGCATCATCCTGAACACACGTGGCAACATGACGATTGAATCTGTTGTACTTCATTTATCGCGTTACTAATTTCAGAGCTTTTGTTTAAAGCTGACAGGGTGCGAAGATTTACTTTGATGAGCTTTGAATTTTGGTTGTGAATTTGTGCCCTCTATGAGAAAAAAATAGAGGGCCTTTTTTTTGGGGGATTGTATGGAAAATTCAGAAACTTTGTTAAGTCAAAAATCAGCAAATTCAATAACTTCTGTGGCTCAGCCGATTTTATCAGATTATATGGATTACCGCTTATTTTTAGCCGATTTTTATCGTTTCAAGAAAGACCAAACAAAGACCTCTTTGCGACCTTACAACTACGCAATCTTTTCTGCGGCAGCGGATATTAAGTCGCCGAATTATTTAAAAATGATTATCGAAGGTAAAAGAAATTTGTCGATGGATATGGTGGGTAAATTTGCGCGCGCGTGTGGATTTAACAAAGCTCAATCGGATGAATTTAAATTGCTCGCGCTATACAATCAATCCGAAGACCCTGCTGATAGAAACTATGCACTCAAAAAATTATCTGAATATCGTGTCGAACAAAAACTCAAGCACGGTGAATGGGACCAGAAGGTTTTTGAAAAAGTTCCGAACTGGATTGGATGGATTATTTTTGCCCTTGTCGATCAATCGGATGTTTCGTTTGATGTGCCTCATTTAAAATATTTACTGCGCGGAAAAGCGTCCGAGACAGAAATCAATCATGCACTAGAGTCTTTGATTTCAAGTGGTGAACTTGTTCGTGATGAGAACGGAAAAATTCAAAAAGGAAAACCGACTGAGGCTCCTGAAGAAATTCCTGCGGCTTTGATTCGTAAATTACAAATGCAGTTGATGTATTTGGGATTGGAGTCGTTGTATCAGGATCAGGCCAGTGAGCGTGAATTTGGATCTTTGACGATGTCATTGACTGAAAAAGAATTCGAAGAGATTAAGTTTAAATTGCGTCAAATGCGCAAGGCCCTTCATAAAGAAAATTCGATTGCTCGCATGAACGATAAAGGTGATCGCGTGTATCAGTTGAATCTGCAGCTGTTTCCTGTAAGCAATGCGTCTAAAAAATTCGATGCTTAATAGTTAACTACTAAATCAAAAATTATTTCATTTTCTGAAATCGTATTTCAGAGTCATTTCGCCACTGATTTTTCCGCAAAAATGTGGATAAGTCTGTGGATTTGGTTGATAACTCCCTATGAAAACAAAAAAACAACACTTGGACCTGTTGTTTGGCAGTGTAAATTGCGGGCACAAAAATGATTCGTATCATGTTTGACACCAGTACATTTTTTATTAAATTTTAACTAAAAAGTGAAATTATCTGTCAGTTTTAGAGCTTTTTATCTAATCAAAAATGCATTTTTATTGAACTGAATGACAGCTTTGGAGATGGCTAGAAGTGCATAATTTTTGGATCAGTTCTGTTCATGCGGGGTACTTTCGGATAGACTTAAATTGTCCTGAGCGAAAGGGAATTGAAAACTGCGCTTGGGAACTTATGTTTTGTTCTAGTTGGGGGTGTACTGGCTTCGACGTGGGCAGTGAAGTAAGAGGAGCATACCGGGGCGCATGAGGACCTCGTTAAAAATGTGCAAATTGTTATTATCTAACGATAATTACGCTTTAGCAGCTTAGTCTGCTTTCGGATTTTGGGTGAATCGCCGGTGTTGATTCAACGTCCGTAAATAATGCCGGATCGATTGTGCAGGTTTTCTTCAGCAGCACAGTTTAAGAGTTACTGGGGGAATGTTGGTGGATATTTTGTTCGTAGAAGATCCGCCAACATATAAAATACGAACTAAGTATGTAGCGCCTTTCTATGGAACACTTGCGGACGGGGGTTCAATTCCCCCCACCTCCACCATTTTTGACACCACGGATGCAGGAATTATCTAAGATGAGATTGCGAAAGGGATAACGTGGCTAAGTTAAAAATAGATAAAAAAATAATTGCTTCTCGTCTTTGTTATACAGACTTGGTCTATTCAAGAATTAATAAAAAACTGAACTTAAATTTGAATCGAAAACAAATTGAAAAATTAATATTAAATATAGTTTCAGATACTCCAGTTAATTCGTTTAAACAAAGAGGAAAAAATATTTACGTAATAAATGATATTGCAAAAGTATCTATTACGATAAATTCATATACCAATAGGGTTATTACAGCTGATAGATTGACCTGTTAATGACCCGACACTCAGCTCAGCGAATAGTACCAATTAGTTAGAGCGGAGGGATGGCCTCCGCAACTTTGTCTTACATCGTCTTGTGGTGTAATGCTCGAGAACCCAAGCAACTTTTAAATCTATTTTTTATCTATCTATTATAAATCCAAGTGTGCACAAATGAACCTGTGTCGACTGTGTATTTATAATTTCTTTCATCACAAGTGTATGTCAATCTTCCTTGGCCCGTAAAGCTCGTTGCTTGCGTTGGAATTTCGATCACTTGACCACCAACGGTCATAGTCGCTCTTCCGATCACTTCACCAGACACTCCGACGCCACAAAGTTTCTTATCTGCACCGATTTTATAATCTGTGTAAATTAAATTTTGAACGCCATTCCAGGTCCACTGAATTGCAGTACCTGGTCCGCCGCCATTTGTAAGTGCGTTAATTTTTAAATTTTGATAATCAGATGAATGAGTCCCGTCTGGATTAAATAATAATTTAAGTGAACCACTCGTAGATGTGATATTAATTTTCCCGTTTGATAACTTATTCATAAATTCGCGCATATTATTATGATCAACTTGCCAAGAGCCAAAAAGACAAGTGTCTGTAGGCGTAGTTTCTACCCTGCAAGCACATGACGTATTTTCGCGACGAGTGATTTCTAAAGTGACCGTGTTCAACCCATAATCTTCAGCGTCTCTTGTATAAACTCCTTCGAATTTACGTTCAGAATCACATTCACTGACAAAACTGCTTGGAAAACCGCCCTCTTCCCACAATGGAGTGCCTACTTTTCTGAGACTTAATTTTGCGCCATCAGGACGGCGAACAGTGACTTGATATTCTCCTCCGCGAGGAAAAGAAATTTCAAAAGGCTGGATTCCAAAATCGATAAACGAAATAGTCGCAACTGATGTTGGATCTTCGGAAACTGTAATAAATTGTTTTTCAACTCTCCAAGGGCTAAGTGTGCCTGATGAATCATTCAATTCTAAAAAGCTGATTCTGCGACCGATTTCATGAAATGCTTCTGAAATACGAGGTATCGCCATGATATCTTGAGCATCACTTGCGCCGCCTGTGCTAAATAAATTTTGTAATGAATGCATTTGTGCCGGAGAACTTCCCATGAACCAAAATAGTCCCTGGAAAAATCCCTCTGTTAAATAAGGAGAACTCTGTTGAAAAATTGGAAGTCTTCCGTCGAAACGACCAAACATAGGGTGGTACTCAAAATCACTGGCCGGATAAACTTCATTACTCATGAACTGCGCGATTCCTTCGAACCAAAAAAGACCCTGACTTGTTCCTTGAACAGCGGCTGAAGTTTGTAAAGGAAAACTATTTTTTTGAACGCAATGATAAACTTCGTGAGCGATCATTTGATAGAAATGATCTTTCGATAATGATAAAGAAGCCGGGTAAATGATGATTGGACAATATTCGTGCGGCAATTGAAAGAATTCGACATACGAAAAGGCCATGTGTTCTGCATTCACTTGGTGTGGTCGTGGCGAGTAGACAATTCTAATTTGTGGAACTAAGCCATAGCTTTC
>JBPOIE010000124.1:0-8083 GCA_052034855.1 Bdellovibrionota bacterium
TCATAGATGAAATCTCTTCTTGTTTTTACTAATTTGGTTTATTATATTTCGTGGAAAAGCAATATGAAAACAGTTCAATAAAAACAAGAGTCATCCAGTGAATTAAATTTTTCATAGGACGAATTTAAGCATTATACGGTAGAAATCAATTATCTTTTGAATAAAACCTTAAGTTTTGTTACTTACTTTGTAATGAATTCAGAAAATCCAACCAATACTGTGGCAGCCTCAAAAATGAAACTCGGCGAATTTAAACTGCATAAAAAATCAGGCAAGGCTCGTCGTGCGACTTTTATGACGGCGCATGGCAGTTTTGAAACGCCAACATTTATGGCTGTCGGAACAAAAGCGACTGTGAAAGCCATGACCCCCGAAGAATTGAAAGCGTGTGGCACGCAAGTCGTCTTAGGAAACACCTATCATTTGCATTTGCGTCCGGGAGAAAAGCTCATCAAACAAATGGGCGGGCTGCATAAGTTTATGAATTGGCACGGTCCAATTCTAACGGATTCAGGTGGATTTCAAGTTTTCTCTTTGTCCAATTTACGAAAAATGTCAGAAGAAGGTGTCGAGTTCAGATCTCATCTGGACGGAGCCAAATATTTTATTTCTCCAGAAAAAAGTATGGAAATTCAAATGGATTTAGGTTCTGACATCATCATGGCCTTTGATGAATGTTTGCAATATCCAGCCACCGATGAACAAATTAAAACTTCGATGGATTTAACTTATCGTTGGTTGAAGCGCTCTCATCAGGCGATGGTTCGTGATCAAAGTTTATTATTTGGTATCGTTCAAGGTGGACTCAGTTTAGAACACCGAAAGTATTCTTTACAACAGGTCACATCGGTCGATTTGCCGGGATATGCGTTGGGTGGATTTTCTGTCGGCGAGCCGATACATTTGATGCACGAACTTTTGCCTGATATTGCTCCGCTGATGCCCGAAAATAAACCACGTTATCTGATGGGGGTTGGGACTCCACTGGATTTAATTATTTCAATCGATGCGGGCGTTGATATGTTTGATTGCGTTCTGCCAACGAGAGTTGCCCGAAACGGAACGTTGTATACATGGTCCGGCAAAATCAGCATCAAACGTCAGCAATATCAATACGATTCAGGGTCTTTGGATCCGGAATGTGATTGTTATACGTGCAAAAACTATTCTAGAGCTTATTTAAGACATCTCTTTTTATCTGGAGAAATTTTAAGCGCTCGCCTGAATACGATTCATAATTTGCATTTTTATATGTCGGTCATGCAGAAAGCGCGCACGGCTTTAGAGGAAAATCGTTGGGAAGCTTATCGCGACGATTGCCTAACGCGATTTGTAAGATCTGATAAGGAGTCTTGATCGTTTTCGTGTTTAAGTGTTCAATTTTACTTTAGGTTTTTAATATTCATTTTTTGAATTAACTTTAAGTTTAATATTTTAAGTGAACACACAACACGAAAGGTTCCCATGACTCATTTAGTACAATTATTGTTAAACAACGCCATTGCGCAAACTGCAGAAGTTGCAGCTGTTGCTCCACAAGCAGCTCCTCCAAGCTGGATGCAGTTTGTTCCATTTGCAGTGATTATCGTTGTGTTTTATTTCTTTTTAATTCGTCCACAAGCTAAAAAACAAAAAGAAACTCAAAATTTTTTAAGCTCACTTAAAGTCAGCGACCTCGTGATTACGAATTCAGGGATTTTAGGTCGTATTACAAACTTAGCTGATGCGGTTGTGACTTTAGAAGTCGCCAACGGCGTTCAAATTAAGTTCTTACGTTCGCAAATTATGGGCTCACAAGAGATTTTAAAAGCTCAGGCGGCTAAATAATTTTCTTTTCATTTTTAAATTTTTTAACAAAAGACATAAGGAAGAAACAACATGGAAACGTTACGAATCAGAACATGGTCTGCGATCTTAGTCACACTTTTGGCTGCAATGTTTGTTGCACCCAATTTTTTTGACACTTCAAATATGGCATGGTGGCCAGCAAAAAAATTAAATTACGGCCTAGATATTCAAGGTGGTGTGCATCTTGTGATGGGTGCTGACGTTGAAGGAGTTGTGAAAACGACTGTGACTCGTCAAACAAAATCTTTAGAAGCGGAATTTTTAAAAGAAAATATTGCTGCAAAAGGTTTTGATACAGCAAAAGCTTCTGAAGGTGCGTTTACTATTCTTGTCGCTTCAGCAGAGGACGCAAAAAAAGTAGAAGCGTTATTGGTTAAAAATCATGCCGGAAGTATTCAAGTTCTTTCATCAAATGCTGAAAAAGTTGAAGTGAAATATTTTGATGCGTACTTAATCGATCAAAAACAAACAATCATTCGTCAAGCGATTGAAACAATTCGTAACCGTATTGATGAGTTCGGTGTCGCAGAGCCTTCGATCACTCAACAAGGTGCAGATCGTATTTTGGTTCAATTACCTGGTATGGCCGATGCGGAACGAGCGAAAGAATTAATTAACACGACTGCAAAATTAGACTTCATGATCGTGTCTTACGAAAAGTCACCGGATGAATTACGTAAAATGATCGCTGATGTCGAAAAAGCGGGGAACTATTCAATGACGACATTGAAGTACTCTGAGTACGTGACTCGCGTGAATAATGACCTTGCCGCTCAATTGCCAGCAAAAACTGTCATTTATTTTGAAAAATTGGGAACTGCAAAAACGATGGATGTTGGTAATGTTCCGTATTTACTTCAAACGGATACTGATTTAACAGGTGATGCTTTAGACAATGCATCGGTGACTTTCGATCAGTACGGAAAACCAGAAGTTGCTTTACGTTTTAATCCAGCGGGAGCAAATAAATTTGGTGATTTGACAGAAAAAAATGTGAAACGTCAAATGGCGGTTGTGTTGGATAAAGTGATTAAAACAGCTCCAAACATCAATCAAAAAATTTCTGGTGGAAATGCAGTGATCACTTTAGGAAGTTCAAACGATCGTGAAGCTCAATTGAATGAAGCTAAATTGATTTCAACGGCTTTACGTGCCGGAGCACTTCCTGTTTCGTTGGAACAACTTGAAGAGCGCCGTGTAGGTCCTTCTTTAGGTTTGGATGCTCTTCATAAAGCTCGCTTAGCCGCAATCATCGGTGCTGTATTGATCATGATATTTATGCTTGCGTACTATAAAGGTATGGGCGTGATTACTTCAGTTGTTTTGATTTTAAATATAATCGCGGTGTTTGCGATTTTGGGATCTTTAGGTGCAACTCTGACCTTACCAGGTATTGCTGGTATGGCTTTGACGGTCGGTTTTGCTGTGGATGCCAATGTTCTGATTAATGAACGTATCCGTGAGGAATTCCACAAAGGTTCATCAATTCGCACTGCGATTCAAGAGGGTTATGATCGCGCAATGTCTGCGATCATCGATTCCAATGTGACAACGGCTGCAACAGCCTGCGTTTTGATGTATTTCGGAACGGGACCAGTAAAAGGTTTTGCTGTGACATTATTGATTGGTATCGCAACAACTTTATTTGCAAACGTTTTTGTTTCTAAAGTGATCGTTGACAATCTTGTGTTTAAATTTGGCGTTAAGAAAATTTCAGTTTAATTGGTCTCGTTTAATCTTTGGAATAGGAATTTAAATCTATGAATAAAATAAATAATAAGTTTGTTAATAATGAAGAGTCTTTTGGTCGGTTTGATTTCGTCGGTAAAGTTGGGATTTTCGGTGGTATATCTTTGCTGCTTGTTATTGTTTCTATGATGTACATTGCAATCCGCGGAATCAATTATGGTATTGATTTTAAAGGTGGAACAGAAGTTCAAGTGAAGTTTTCTCAACCTGTAACTATCGAACAGATCAGAACGTCTGTTGAAGGTTTGCCACTTGGTGAAGTTGGAGTTCAAGCCTTCGGTGAAGGCAGTGAATTTGTGATTCGTTTTCAAGGTGTTCAAGGAACCACAGACAAAGAAACAAATGAGCTACTTTTAAAATCAATTAGCACACTGAAAGAAAAAATCAATTCAACATTCAGTGCTCAGACACCAGAGATTCGTCGTGTTGATACAGTTGGCCCTCAAGTGGGTGGTGAACTTAAGAGAAATGGATTTTTGGCTGTATTTTATTGTTTACTCGTGATTCTGATTTATGTCGGTCTTCGATTTGACTATAAGTATTCACCAGGTGCTGTTGTGTGTTTATTTCATGATGCTGTGATTACATTGGCTATTTTTCAACTTGTTGGAAAAGAAGTAAATATTCCAATCTTAGCTGCGATTTTAACATTAATGGGATTTTCATTAAATGATACGATCGTTGTTTTCGATCGTATCCGAGAGACTGAGCATACATACAAGGAAAAAGGTTTTTCATTTATTATCAACAAATCGATCAATGATATGTTAGGTCGTACATTGATTACATCAGGTACAGTATTTACATCGGCATTGTGTTTGTTTATTTTTGCAAATGGTGTTGTTGCGGATATTGCTTTTGCAATTTGCGTCGGTATTTTGTTTGGAACATATTCATCAATTTACGTTGCAGCACCGATGATCTTATTATTTGAAAAATTAAAACCAGTTAAAGTCGCTTAGTTTTAACTCCCTAAAATGAGAGTTTGGAAACATAAGCAAAGTGATCAAATATTAAAGCCTGCAGTAAACACTGCGGGCTTTCCTCATTTAATTGGTCAACTTCTAGCCGCACGCGGTGTGGATTCTGAAAAAATTGATTCAATTCTAAATCCAAAATTAACACATCTCAAAGATCCGAGTGCACTTCTGAATATGGATTTGGCTACATCCAGATTGGTTGAAGCTTACAAAAAAAATGAAAAAATTTGTATCTATGCTGATTTTGATTTAGACGGCACAAGCGGTCTCGCCATTTTAAAAGATGGTTTTGAAAGATTGGGTTTTAAATCTGTCGCTTATTATCAACCCAAACGTTTATCTGAAGGGTATGGATTTCATGCTCATGCTGTTGAAGAACTTTTCGATTTAGGGATTTCTTTGATTGTTACGGTTGATGTGGGGATCACATCATTTGCAGCCTTTGAGAAGGCTCGTGAACTCGGTGTCGATGTGATTCTGACAGATCACCATTTACCTCTTTCCGAGAACCAAGTTGAAAAATTGCCAGACGCCTATTGTATTGTAAATCCGAATCAAAAAAAATGTTCATCTGGTTTATCATATTTATGCGGAGCAGGTGTTGGTTTTTATTTAATTCGATCATTAAAGAGAGCTTTTTTAAATGATCCAGATCTTCCCAAAAATGAATGGGATCTCAAAGAACTTTTAGATCTCTTTTGTATTGGAACACTGACAGATATGGTGCCTTTAGTGGATGACAATCGTGTCCTCGTCAAACACGGTATGATTGCATTAGAGAAAACAGTGCGCCCAGGGCTTCGTCGATTATTGGAAAAACTGGATCTTGATGGCCGGCCGCTGACGTCGCAAGATGTGGCTATTCGGTTTGCTCCAAAGCTGAATGCCTTATCGCGTATGGAATCGGATATTTTACCAATTCACATTTATTTAGAAACATCGATGGTCAAAGCCAAAGATATGGTCGATCAAATGATGAAAAATAATCTGACACGACAGAGTTTACAGTCCACAGCTGAAGACAAAGCGATGGAGATGCTCAAGGATTGGAAACACACTGATTTTATTTTTGTTGTGTCTGATGAATTTCATCGAGGAATCATTGGTCTTATAGCAACAAAATTAGCAAATGATAAAAATAGACCTGCCTTTGTGGGGTCTTTAAATGCAGAAGGTATGATTGTTGGCAGTAGTCGACTCCCAAATGGATTTGATGCGAATCTGGTTGAAGCACTAAAATCTGCTGAAAAATATTTAACTCGCTTTGGGGGGCATGCTGCCGCAGCTGGTTTTGAACTGCCACTGAAACATCAAGAGGACGTCATTCAGTCAATTTCACAATTTTTTACGGAAAACAAAAATAATCCAAAACCTGTTGAAATTGAATTTGATGCAATTGCAAAATTGTCTGAAATTAGTCCGCTGATGATGAAATGGCATGACCATCTAGGTCCCTATGGGATGGGTTTTCAGATACCAATCTTCAGATTTAATTCTTTAAAGTTAAAAAAGGTCAAAGAATTAAAGGGTGGGCATTTAAAATTGTCATTTCATTCTGACAACGAGGGGGCTCAGATAGCAGTCAATTCTGAGATCGATGCCTTGTATTTTTCTCCGATAGAAAGTCGAAAAAAAGATATTCTCGAAGGACAACAGTATGATGTTCTTGGTGAATTGCAGATCAATTACTTTAATCGTAATCAAACAATACAATTATTGATAAAGGACTTTAAAGCATTATGAATACAAAAGCGATTGTGCTTTTATCATCTGGCCTTGATTCAACAGTCAACTTGTATATAGCCAAGCAAAAACTAAATGTAGTGATGACACTCACTTTCAATTATGGTCAACGAGCTGCTGAAAAAGAAATCGAATGTGCAAAAAAAATATCCGAAGAATTAGGAATTAAAAATCAAGTTATCGAATTGCCATGGCTTAAGGACTTAGGGAATTCATCTTTAACCAAGGACTCTAAATCAATACCAACAGGTTCAAAAGTTTCGATCGATAATATTAAAACATCAACGGAAAGTGCAAAATCTGTTTGGATTCCGAATAGGAACGGAATTTTTTTAAATATTGCTGCGGGTTTTGCAGAGAGTCTTGGTGCCAATTATATTATCCCAGGATTTAATGCTGAAGAAGCGGCCACTTTTCCAGACAACAGCTATGAGTTTATTCGCGCAACAAGGAAATCATTGGCGCTATCGACAGCAAATCATGTGGACGTTCAATGTTTTACCGTTAAAATGTCTAAAACAGAAATCGTTAAAGTAGGGAATGAAATGTTTGTTCCCTTTGGCTTGATTTGGCCATGTTACCAAAACTTAGAAAAATGGTGTGGTGAGTGTGAGTCTTGTCTTCGTGCAAAGCGAGCTTTTAAGCAAAACAGAGTTGATATTTGGGGACATTTTTTAAAGTGAGTGATTTGATGAAGTCAAAATTTTTAGCGAAAAAAATGAAGTACGACGGAACTCAATTGAAGCCTTTATTTGCCTATGAAAACTTAGGAATTTTAGGCCATTCGATTATTTCTTGGGTCGGAGCTTGTGATATCCATTTCGATCGTATGGTCGACCTCGAAGATAAAATCGAAAACTCGAAAATTTGTGGTGATGAAATGCTGCATTTTATCATTGAAATATTTAATGAGAGTTTATTAGCTGCGGTCAGCTTACAAAGACTTTTTGCCTCAATCGTCCAAGCCGAAATTCTCAAAATAAATCCTAAATTAAATCAATTTAATTTTGTTCGTGAAGGTGATGATCTTTATTTTTTGAAAAAAAATAAAAAAATGAAACTGAGCATTTCAATTGCTTCAAAATCTGTGGTTTCATTTCAAATTCATTTTGCTTTAAACGTAGTTAACTCAGGAACACCTGTACCAACGTCTTGTTTGTCAGAGTTAGGCATTGAGAGTCGAGGCTTTGCAGCTTTGGTCATGAAATCTTTTGTGAATGAGTTTGAATCCATACTGCAAGCTACGCAAAAAGTCAGACCTTTGTCTTAAGATGTTATTGACAAGATATTCCGATATTTATGTGTGCTGAAAAGCCTATTTTTATCTATTTTATTCGTCTCATTATTTGTTGAAGCAGAATATGCTTCCAGACTGACCTCATTTACTGAATCTGAGATCAAAAATATTAAATTTACGTGTGAGCAGAAGAGTAAATTAAATTGCGATAACAAGTATTTGAAATTGATCAAAGTTCAATCGGATCTATGTCAGATTGATTTTAAAAAAAACAAATGTGATGAAAAAATTAAAAAAAATCCAGACATGAGTTGGCGTTATAAACGTTGCGATGAAGCCTCCTTGTGCTATCAAAATCAAATAGATACTTCCGATCGTTTTGAATCATGCTTAATTGGTCTGCTCGAGTTGCCACGAATGCTGGGTCAAGCCGCAGTGGATGTGGCTAGTGCAACACCTGGTGCATTAGAGGGGTATTTTAAACGCGTCGGTCAACGCATGGATGATCATAGTGCCATGCTTAAAC
>JBPOIE010000064.1:0-46430 GCA_052034855.1 Bdellovibrionota bacterium
GTTCTGGATTGAGTTCCAGAGCCACAGTCTTTGGAGCACTTGTTCCAGTCAGATGTTATCCATGTCGATGGTGCCGCGGAACACGTCGACCAACCTTGGGTTGACCAAGAATAATTTGATTCTGTTGCAGTCACTTTTTCTGTTCCGATATAAAATAAAGGGACTTCCCAGGTATCCGGATTTAGTTTTGTTCGATTAAAATAGTAAACAAAATAGTCATTGCCGTCTTTTATAAGTTTTGCATATTGAATTGAACAACCATAAACTCCTTCAACCGGACGAATAATAGGATTCAATGAAGTGCTTTCCCAATTTCCTGATTTTTCAAATTGATGGGATCGAACTAAACCAATCGGCCAATATTGATTTGGCGTATCCATGCAGGCTAAATTATGTGTTGGAGCTTCCACCAGCATATATAAAAAATCACCAGAATGAACTGTCGAGGCCGCCCCTGCGCCTATACAAGGACCATGATTTTTATAATCCCATTTGGAACAATCTTTCGGTGTAAATATAGCATCATTCGGTAAACCTGAACCTGTGACTTCCCAGGTTTTTAAATTTTTTGTTCGCGCAATAATACGGTAACCATTACGACCATCATATCCGTGAAAAGTAAAATAATAATAACCGAATTTTTTCTCAATAAATTCTGGGGTGCCCTCGTCAAAAACTTTTCCAACCGGACAAGCACTGCCAGTCTGACAAACTAAATTTAAAATTTGGCGCGGAGTAAATTTAAAATCTTTTACTTTCGAAAAGGTTCCTGTCAGCGAACTTGACTGATAAAGACAAAGCGTCCACGGCGAACCTTCAGTTTTAAGACATTGCGCCAGTGTCTGCCATTGTCCGACCTCAGCATTAAAGAATGTAGCACCATCAACAACGAGGCACGCATCATCTTGAGTCTGATCTAGAGAAGGCGTAATAACTCGTTTCGGTGCAGACCAACTTTTACCTTGATCGCTACTTGTTCTGACAACTATAGCAATAGCTAAAGGATTGCCTCCCAATATACAGAAGCTAGGAGTGATTTCTTTTGCTAAAAATTCTCGACTGTAGTGGTGCCAGATTTTATTTTCTACAACAATCCAACCTTCTGGGCCCATAAGTGAGCCAATACGTTGGGGCTTAATTTGGCCTGAGAAATATGATCCCAAAATTCCCACATCTGCTTTGGCAACTGTAATTTGATTCAGTGCTGCGTTAATACCTGGTTCATCAACGAGGACTCTAAATTCGTACTTACTTGATTGATCGGCGGTAAAAACCACAGAAAATAATTGGGATGAGTCTTTAGTATATTCTTCTGACCAAATTTTTCGTGAAGTCACGATTTGATTTGCTGTTGAATTGTAGACATCAACAGTTAAAAACTGTTTATTAGTTAAGTTGGCCGAACTTGATATGGAAAATTGGACTTTGTAAACGCCAGCAGCAGGCATATTGATATAGGGTCCAAAGGAAAGTGCACCCGTCGCTGATAAATTATTGTGAATCCAAGCATTTCCTGAGACTGCGCCTATGTTGTGAAAAATTTGGGAATCATTTCCATTCCATTGATAAATAATTTCATTACTTGGAATTGCTGTATTTAGACTCGACATCGCTGAATAGGTTGGACTCGACTCAATTGCTTTTTCCGAATTTAAACTTTTTTCAGTCTCTAAGTTATTTTGACTACAATTCTGAAATAGAAAAAATAATGAGCCGATGAAGGCGAGAGCCCCCGTAATCATTTTGACTTTTAGTGACATTTAAGACCCCGATCTGAAAAGTGAAATAAAATTGAATCTAATATATATCCTTTCGGAATTTCTGATAAAAAATGAAGTCTTGTATCAATCTGAGACATTTAATACTGCGAAAATTACCTGTTGCAATGTGCTCAGCCTTAGGTAGGCTTGAATCAAACAGGAACGAACTAGCACTGCTGAATTTAAAGCTAAAAATCTCACCGGAGGAAATATGGAACGAATTTGGGTCAAGAATTATATGCCAGGCGTACCTGCTGAAATAGATCTGAAAAAATACAATTCAATTGTCGCTATTTTTGAAGAAGCTGTTAAAAATTACGCTGACCGTATTGCCTATGTGAACATGGGCCGCGAGATGAGCTTTAAAGAACTTGATCAGTTGTCTCACAACTTCGGGGCCTATTTGCAACATGAATTAAAATTACCAAAAGGCGCTCGTATCGCCATCATGATGCCGAATGTCTTGCAGTACCCAGTTTGTCTGTTCGGTGCTTTGCGTGCAGGATATGTCGTCGTGAATTGTAACCCTTTGTATACGGCCCGCGAACTTGAATTTCAATTGAAAGACTCTGGCGCTGAAGCCATCGTGATCTTAGAAAACTTTGCGCATGTGCTTCAGGCCACTCAACCTGATCTCAAAATAAAAAATATTTTCATCACGAGCTTGGGCGAAATGTTGCCTTTCCCCAAAAGTGCCATCGTGAATTTTGTCGTGCGTAAGATTAAAAAAATGGTTCCTGCGTGGAGTATAGCAAATACATTATCACTTAAAAATGCCTTTGCTGATCAACGCCAAAAATTAATTCCAGTCACTTTAAATTTGGATGATAATGCATTCTTACAATATACGGGCGGAACGACCGGAGTTTCTAAAGGTGCCATGTTGACTCATGGAAATATTGTCGCGAATCTTCAGCAGGCCCAAGTTTGGCTGAATCCGCTCCTTTCTCCGACCGGTGAAGTGATTATTACAGCGCTACCGCTTTATCATATTTTTGCCCTTACGGCGAACTGCCTGACTTTTTTAAAAATCGGTGCAAAGAATATCCTGATCACGAATCCCAGAGACATTCCTGGCTTTGTTAAAGAGATGTCTAAACACAAATTCACGACAATCACTGGGGTGAATACTTTATTTAATGCTCTTGTGAATAATGAAGACTTTAAAAAATTAGATTTTTCTCATCTCAAAATTGCTTTGGGTGGCGGCATGGCCGTGCAAAAAGCAGTCGCTGAAAAATGGAAAGCTGTCACTGGAAAAACCCTCGTTGAAGCTTATGGTTTGACCGAGACTTCACCGGCAGCAACGATTAACCCACTGAACCTGAAAGAATACAACGGATCGATCGGACTTCCGCTCTCTTCCACAGAGGTCGTGATTCGCAGTGATGACGGAAAATATCTTGGACTGACTGAAGTCGGCGAAATTTGTATTCGCGGGCCGCAAGTGATGAAAGGGTATTGGAATCGTCAAGACGAGACCGATAAAGTATTACTTCCGGACGGTTTTTTAATGACGGGCGATGTGGGCTATATGGATAGTGAAGGTTACGTGTACGTTGTCGATCGAAAAAAAGATATGATCCTGGTATCGGGATTTAATGTTTATCCGAACGAAGTTGAAGCTGTTGTGGCACTTCATCCGGGTGTGCTCGAAGTTGCGGCCATTGGCGTACCTGATGAAAAATCAACGGAAGCTGTTAAGATCTTTGTTGTTAAAAAAGATCCGGCATTAACTGCAGAAGAAATTATTGAATTTTGCCGCAAAAATTTAACAGCATATAAGGTTCCAAAGCACGTTGAATTTAAAACCGAGTTGCCGAAAACAAATGTCGGAAAAATTTTGAGACGGGCTTTGCGGTAGACTGCAGAGCAACTTGCAGCTTTGGAAGTTATAAGTGCCGCAAAAGCTCATCTTTGACGTTCAAAGATGTCCAAATCGTTCTTATCATTTTATAGAATTTAAATTGGAGTTGTTTTATGAATATGGCCTTAAGGTATTGCCATTCAAAATAATTGATTGTAGAAAAACTCATCAAAAGGGGTTTAATATGAAACTAATCCAATTATTTTTCGTTTTAATGACAACAACTTTTTTATTTTCTTGTACCGAAAATAATCGTACTGGAATCGATCCTCGTCCAGAAGTACGCGCAAGTGCTCATATCACGGAATCATTTAGAATCGAGAAAACAAAACCAGTGCCATCTGATTTGGCGGTTGTTGATACATCCCATGTTTCGATTTTAAAGTCGGCCCTAGGTAAAGAATTTTTATTTTCAACAAATTTGCTATCGCAAACACCAACTCCGATGTTTTCAGCCTTACAAAGTCGTGTTGTCAGTTTTATTTTGCGTGATCAAAAAGTCTATTTACTTGATGTGACAAAAAATAATGTTGTTGGCGAAAATAATATTCAACAAAATTTAATCTTAGCTGAATATCCTGTTTTAAAAGAGACAAGCTCGTCGGTCGTTTTCGATTTTAACGAAGGTATGAAGCAAATTTTTACTGTGGCCGATATGTTTGGATCAGATGATCCTGGGTTTTCTGGCGCAAATTATAAATTACCCACAACAAATGTAAACATCAGTTACTTAGATGAAGTAACTCTCAAAGATAATGCATTATTCATTCGTCAAGTAGCTCAAGTAAATTTTGAAAGCGAACAAGGGACTGAAGCTCAAAATGTAGAGGCTCGTTACCAAATTAAGCCTTATTTACCTGACACGTCTTTTGTTCCAGTTAAATCTCCAGGTTTTGATAAAGTCGGATATTTTGAAGCCAATCCACTTCTGTTAAAAGATGGTTCAACTCGTGTTTATGCGATGAAATGGAATGATAAAAAGACCATTCAATTCTCGATATCTGCGAATACTCCAGCCCAGTATCGTGATCTTGTTCGTGAAGCATTACTCTACTGGAATAAAATTTTGGGTGCAGATGTTGTTCAAGTGACTCAGCTTACAGACTTAACAATAACAGCTCCGCATTTTGACACAAATATTATTCAGTGGGCTGATTGGGATGCTGCAGGTTATGCCTTCGCTGATGCTCATATTGATCCAAGATCAGGTCAAGTGACGAGTGCGCAAATTTTTATTCCTTCAGCATTTGTTCAAGCCAATGTTGCAAAAAGAAATCGATTGCTCGAAGGTTCAGAAGCGCGCCCTCGTTTAGGTTTAAAAGGTTTTTCGACAGCTCGTCTCTGTGAAAGAAACTTAGCAAAAGATCTTAATGCTGCTGAAACTCAAGGTGCGACCCCTCAGGCGATGGATAAAGCGATGCGTGATTATGTTTATGAAGTTATCGCTCACGAAATGGGTCATGTTCTTGGTTTAAGACACAATTTTGCGGGTAATTTAGCTGCTAATTATGATTTTAAAGATCGTAAGGCATTGATTCAAAGTTATTACAAAAATATGAAGTCTCCAGCGGGTATTGTTGATTCGAGTTCAGTGATGGAATACTCACGATTTGAAGAAAGCGCATGGAATGGCGATCAATTTCAAAATGGTGGAGCAGCTTTGACTTATGATAAAATGGCCATCGAGTATTTGTATTTGAATAAATCTCTTCCTGAAATAAATCGTCCCGTATATTGTACGGATTCGCATATTTCGGTCTATGCTGATTGTAATATGAGTGATGCAGGTCGTTCTATTGTTTCTGCTGCTACAGGCGCTTATCAATTTAATTTAGATTCATTGGCTGCTCGCATGATTAATTTATATATTTCAAAAACAAAATTAGCCGATGATTCAGGAATTGACCTAGTGACTGTTGCTGAAGTGAATTTAAATGCAAAATCAACAGCAAAAACTTTAGGAGTTGATCTTGCTAAATTTGTATCTTTATTGAAGCAAGGTACAAAATTGATTGCAGTTCGTTCTGAATTATTGCCAGTTTTATTGACTGATGAAGAGTCGGTCGTTGAAAAAGAAAAAGAATACTTACAGGCAGAGGTCGATCGCCTTGGTGGATTATCTCATTTATTAGCTGCACTACCAAAAGATTTTGATTCAAAATTAACAAATAAATTTTCAGAATTACTTGAAAACCCACTTTTTAATTCAGGAACTCTTGTTAACGGTCAGACCTATTCATTTACTGAGAATGAAAAACAAATCATGAAGAAGAATGTTGCCTTGTTTTCTTCACAGATTAAAAATCAATTTATTCTCAATGAAATAAAAGCTTTATCAGGTGAAAATTTTAATTTCGACCAAACCTATGGTCAGTCTGCTCCCGAGGAAAAAATGAAATGGACGGATTCAGCTTTAACTGAAAACTTAGCTGATATTTCACTCGAGAGATTTCAAACTTACTCTCTTGATAAAACTGCAACCAAAGTATCGTCTGAAATTAAACAAAAGGACGGAAGTGTACAGCACGTTGAGTTACCTGTTTATACTTATCCACAAGATATTCGGTTGGCGGCAGTCAACTTACTTTCTAACGATCATGAAGCGATTGATTGGGGTTATTCTCAAAAAAACAAGATGTCAGATCTTGTTAGAGATGAATTATCAATCATCGGTGATACCGATAAAATTGATTTCAATAGTCTAAATAAAGCTGTATTGAAATGGTACTTATTCAATAAACAACTTGAGTCTTCGTTACCCAACTAAGGCTCAAGGCAGACAATAAAGTTTTTGGATGATCTGTGTTTTTAATCACAGGGCACTGCAGTCGCACTTTAACTACTATTTCGCTTTCAACGGTCTATCTATTTCAATTTCGAGTGGTGGGTGGATCAGTGTATTCAATAAATATTCACGCGGGTCTTTTATTTCCGAAGACATTTCAAGCCATTTTTTAGCTTTATCAAATTCTAAAAAAATCGGTGTTCTGTCATGACCGTTATCTAAAATAAATTTAGGTGGCTCAGTTGTTAATATACTGAATGAATAAAGTTTTTCTTTGGATTCAGGATTTGACCAGACATCAAAAATCCCCGCAGCAAATAAAATTTTTGTAACCTTGGGTTTAAATTGAATCACATGACCTGAATAATCACCTTCGCGGACTGATTCGTAAAACCCACTCATCGGCACAATACAATGCTGTTTCAGAAAGGGGGTCCTCCACGTCGGTTTTTCTAAGACGGTTTCAATTCTTGCGTTGTGTGTGGCGAATTTGACTTTTGGTTCCTTTGACCACGAAGGAATCAGTGAAAAACTCATGCCGACCATTCGCGGGGATTTTTGAATATTTAAAACGAAGACGGGCGCATTGTCTTTGGGATAAAATCTTTTACTAATATCCTGAAATGCATCCTGCATTTCGATGCCGTAGCCTTCAAATTCATAACGTCCTGCTGACAGGTTGTAGTTTGAGCACATGGATTTACCTTAACAGAACAAGCACACCAAATCATAGGTAAAATCTGGACTTGCCATATGTGTAAATTATATGTAAATATGAATGAGAAAGTCAACGGTGCGCGATGGGAAAATTTAAAGAATTTGATATTGAAGAAACAACGGACTCGCTGACAAGAATCTTTAAATCAAAGGATCAACTGCCGAATAAAATAAAAGAGTACTTAGTCAATCAAGGCTATTACTTCAGGTCAGAAGGGCTCACGTTTAAAGAAGAACGAGGCATTACTACGGACAATTTATTTTTTATTGGTCATACAAATTATTATTCAAATCAGCTGACATACACCATTCATAGCGAAGAGACTCATCGCCGAATGGTTATAAAAACTGATACGAATTATTCATTTTTTGAAATGCCGTTCAATAATTTTATGGATGAAGAATAGTAGAATAACCAGCTTTCCCCAGATCAAAAAACTATCGAGCTACACCAGCAGGTTGTGCTCGGGGCTGACTTGATCCTGTAGGAGTCGACGGTTTATCCTGATTGACACAATCCACAACTTCTAAAGCATAAATATAACGACCAAGGATTTTGCCAGACTTGCCATAAAGTTCATAAACTCCCATATTGCCAAATTTACTGACCTTATCTTTTTCTCCAAAAATGTAAGCTTTCCCAGATTTAACTTCAGAAAGCTTTAACTTTGTAAGAGTGTTGGTATTTTGGGGCATACCTTTTTCGCCTTCTAAAGACTTGGCAATACCAATGATATTTCCAAAATCAGTGAAGCCCTTGTCTTTTCCTTTCGAAGCCTTGTCTCTACATATATCGTCGTGTGAGTCACATTGAATATACTCAGCTAATCCGTCCAGTTTTGGTTCATAACTTAAGATTTCTTCATTTGGTTGATTATGAGTTTCTACGCCGTCTTTTTCTAATTTAAATTCCTTAGTTGGGGACTGTGTCAGTCTAAAATGAGTTTTAGCCCCAGGGTTCATTATTTTAGAAGAACCTTCACAGGCAAAAATAACTTTTGCTTGAGAAGAAAATGAGTAAATTGATATTAAAAAAAATGCATAGATTATATTTTTCATTTAAACTCCAGTTTTGTTTATGAGTTATTCTCTCATAAAATTTTTAAAACTTCTTTTGCAATTTGCTCAGCCAAGACATAGGTCCTATTTACTGACCTTTTAGGTTTACTCAGTAAAAAACCCACATTTCTGCGGGTTTAATATCCCTCCGAGAGGCTCATTTCCCGAGAGACTTTCCTTGGGCGCACCCTTGGAACTATTTAAGATTTAAAATTAAGACTTCGTCTTTGACAAAAAAATTGGTAGTGAGAGGCGGACTTGAACCGCCGACCTACGGATTATGATTCCGTTGCTCTAACCAGCTGAGCTACCCCACCACCGAAGACTGATTAAAAACGAATGTATTTTGTAAGGTCAGCGGACCTAAAAGTCAAATTTTTGCGAATAAACGATCGAATAATTTTTGAATTGCTCAAAAATTAAACCGATCGTGAAAGATCTCGACTTCAGGATTAAGATTTTTTTTGATTGATATGAGACTGTAACATCCAAAGGCGAATCTTTTTCAAAAGGTCATCGCGAATTCCAAAGAAAACGACTTGATGTGTGAATTTCTTTGCTGCATCTGGAGTAGGGTCGACATACTGAACTTTAGAGGGAATCGGTTTTAAATCGGTTTCGTCCTCTTGGGTCAGTGCGAACTCTAGATTGTCTCCACGGTTCATGGCGGGCTCTGTGGCGAACGTAAATGCAGCTTCGGATAATTGTGATACTGTGATCATTTCCGAGTACATCACGGGCTCTGCAGATGTAAACCAAGTGATTGGATTTGGTTCTGAATCCACACAGCCTGGAAAAAAACTACTCATCATGCGACCTAAAAAATTTCGATCCATAGGCTTAGGCAAGCGCAAAGTTTCCGTCGTGAAATTTTTAACAATTTCTTCGCGTCCTTTAATGACGTCGCTGCTGATCCGAAAAAAGAAGGGTGTTTTTACAAAAAGAGCTTTCAATTGATCTGTCGTAAACTCATTCTCAGCTATGAAAAGATCGCCACTGAGTTTTTCTTTTTGTGGAGTTTTGGGGAATTCATTGATCACAGCCGTTGGATATTTTCTTTTGAAAAAATCTTTAAGCCTTTCAAAATCACTCTCATCTGAAAATTGAACGTAAATCTGAGGGGCGGTCAGGGGTTTGTTTTCCTCAAACCCTGCCCAGTCAACGTTCTTGAGTTTCGTCTTTGATTCTCCGCCCAATTGGCGCAACTTAGTGATTAAGCCTGCAGTGGGAGCACAAAAAACGAATTCGTAAACGTTCGTCGCATCTAAATATTGTCTCGAAACGGCTTTGGCCCAGACACTGGATTTTTTTTGATCAACAAAATAAGGATGATAAAATTTTAAAGGTTCAAGCAGATTGTATTCCGCATAAGTTTCAATCATAAAACCAAAATCAGAGACTCTCATGAATTCATGACGACTCATTTTTTCGATTCGATTGTCTTCTTTAGCACTGTGAACGGCTGTTGTTTTGACGATTTCGCCGCGGATAAAGGCAAATCTCAGATTCTCTTTCAGAATAGCCGAATCAAATGGTTTATAAACTAAATTCTCAATCGGCCAAAGTTCAGTTTTTTTAAGGGGTTTTAAAAGATCCTGAAAGGCTGTGATGACCAAATTGGTTTTGAATTTTGTTTTGATCGCTTTTAAATAATCGGGAGTCACGACAGGATCTAAAGCTTCGAGACTGAGTATTAACAAAGTGTAGACATTCTCATTCAACTTGTCTTCGGTTTTGAAGTTTTCGAGCTCTTTCATTGAACTTAAGTGAATCAACGAATGGTTAAAGTCTTTGCAGAGTTCAGCCGTCGCTATTTTAATCAGATCGAAAACTTTAGGATCCGAATCTACGACGCAAATCAGTTCTTTCAATCAGAGTCCCCTTTGTGTTTCTTCTTAGTTGATTATGGGGTGATAGAGGTCGATGCTTACCACCCTTTTAAAGTTGAGAGCTTTCTTTTTTTACGTTTTAAGTTGTGTGATTTATTACTAGAGTCTTCAGCTGTTGTATTTGTCGGTATTGAAGAGTCTTTCGTTTGATTTTCCATAAATCAAATTTAGCTTAGTCTAGTGAATTTGAGAAGAATTAAGAGGTGAAATTGAACAAGGTCTAGTTTAATTCGTTCTGAAAGTAATAAAGCAGCGCTTCAGCATCTGAAATCGAAAATAGCGGGGTGTTGATCCTATTTAACGCATCTCGCAGGGTCTGTGCGTTAGCCTGTTTTGAAACTAACAGCTGAGTGATTTGCAACCAGACTGTGTTTTTATGAAGTGAATTTTGCTGGTCAATGATGGCTCTGAGAGTTTTCAGTAAATGAATAATGTGAGAATTCATATCCGAAATTAAATAGCAAAACTGTTTGTTAAATTCAGCACTTAGTAGAAATTGATCAACTAGATTATTGTCTAGGATAAGTTTTGTGAATTTATAAAATCCTATTTGGCTTTGGCGTTTTTGAGTGTCTGCCAAAAAATGCTCAGCGTGAATCAGATCATGCAAAATAAAGCTCAGCACATCACGTTCGCCATATTTTTTATCGATCCATGTTGTTGTGTCGTCGTCAAAAGTCAGAATGCGTTTGTTCTGGATTTGATACTGAAGAACTTCGTTGGGATTTGGTTCATAGCTTAATACTTCAAGTTGGTAGTCGCCGGTGAAATAATGAAACAGTCCGCTCATCGCGGCTTCAGGAATAGGTTTGATTTTCACCGTTGATAAAAAATCCAAAACTGAAATTTCGGGATCAAGCTTCGCAGGCCACAGAATACCAAGCTCGTGAAATAATTGAAACAGACTGAATTTAAATTCGGCTGAAGTGGTCAGCGATCTTCGATGGGGAGAAATTTGTCCAGCGTACCAATCGTTCGGACGACGAAGGCAGCACAAAGCGAGGGTAAATAGGATCACTTTATATTTCGCGCTGAGGTTCTTTGTTGCAAAACTGATCAGCTTAAATTGATTTTGGTGAGTGCAGTAAAATACTTTTCCACAAAAATGAGGCTTGAATTTATCTTTGCCTTTTTTTTCTGTGGATAACTTAGTCTTGACAAGATCTTGAATATTTTCAGTTTGCATTCGATACGTGTTCACCTTTTAATAGAATTACAACAAATCAAAACTTCATGGAAGGAGTTTATGCTCACACCTCAAAGATTTCAAAAGTTATCAGTCATTAGGTCACTTCGATTACTTCTGATCACTGGAGTTTTAAGCTTTTCGTCGTTGGCCCATTCTTTAACTACGACAGTTGGAGACTTAGCCAAAGCCACTGAAGATTATATTTATGATGAGTATGAACAAATTCAGAATCAAGACCGTTTATTAAAAGTCAATTTATTGAAAATCGAACAACATGCAACCCAGTTCCCGTTACCCATCGAAAAGTACGATCGTCAAAAGCAGTTCGGCGGATGGATCAATTTCAAAGAAGATACTTCTTGTTTAGATACGCGCGGACTTGTCTTACAACGTGATTCTGCGGCAGATGTGACTGTTGTTAATTGCCGAGTCACTCAAGGTGAGTGGTTAGACCCTTACACAGATCAAAAATTTGAATCATCGTCAAAAATACAAATTGATCATGTTGTTCCATTAAAACATGCCTATATGACGGGGGCCTTTGAATGGAGTAACCAAAAACGCTGTCAGTATGCGAACTATATGGGAAATGCATTTCATTTACGTTCGGTGAACGGCACTGAAAATCTCAGAAAAGGGGATCGCAGTCCACGTGAATATATTCCACCGAATCAAAATTTCACGTGTGAATATGTTAAAAATTGGCTCGAAATTAAATATTTGTGGAGTTTGCGATTAACCCCAAAAGAAGTTGATCGCATTCATGAAATTGTGATCGATAGCCAATGCGATCACAATGACTTCATCGTAGATCAAACTGAAATTTCAAAACAGAAAAAGTATATGAAAGACAGCGAAAATATTTGTGTTGGAGCACCTTTGTCGGCATTCTACTAAGTACCAGATAAGGTGGTGCTGAGTGCAGATCGAAAAAATTGCGACAATATTATTTTTTATAGCGCTTATTCATTGTTTTACAGTCACGGTATTAGCCAAGCTCGCTCATCGTTTTGAGAAAGGTTCTGCGGGCGAAGCTTTCTTTCATTTGTTATCTGAAGTTGAAATTGTTTTTGGATTTTGGGCTTTTATCTTTTTAGTTCTGTGGTTTTTGATTGATGGTTCTGAGGCTGTGATCAAGCATCAAGAGTCACTCAATATGACCGAACCACTATTTATTTTTTGTATTATGATTTTGGCCTCGACTCGCCCGATTGTCACACTCGCACGTGGAGCGATATTATCTTTCACGGGGTTTATTGGCCGTTTAGTTTCTGTGAACCCACGCTTAATCCAATTTTATTGTTTGATGTTGTTCGGTCCACTTCTTGGATCGCTCATTACTGAGCCCGCAGCAATCACTTTGGTTGCGCTACTGTTGTACCGAATGATTGATCCCAAAATCAGTGAAAAATTTTTGTATGGAATATTGGCTTTACTTTTCGTGAATATTTCTGTGGGCGGAGGCCTCACACATTTTGCAGCTCCACCAATCTTGATCGTTGCTGGTACATGGGGTTGGGGATTGAAAGATGTATTTATCAATTTAGGTGAACCCGTATTACTCGCTGTCACCCTCAATACAACACTATTTACTTATTTTTTCAGAAAAAGAATTGTCGCTGAATTAAATTTAATTGAAGCCGATCAGTATCCGATGCCTGTCTGGGTGACTTTGTCTCATGTCTTATTTCTGGTGTTGCTCGTGATGACGGCTCATCATCCCCAAGTTTTTATGGGATTGTTTCTGATTTTCATAGGCCTAACAACGGTTACAAAAAATTACCAAGATGGTTTGAAATTCAAAGAGGGATTGTTGGTTGCTTTTTTCTTAGCGGGTTTGATCGTGTTCGGTCCGTTTCAAAGATGGTGGCTGGAACCCATCATTACAGCCATAAGCGAAAAAGCACTTTATTTCGCAGCCACTGCTCTAACTGGAATCACTGATAATGCGGCATTGACGTATTTGGGATCGCAAGTTCCAACGCTGACTGAGGCCTCGAAATGGGCTCTTGTTTCGGGGGCAATATCAGGTGGGGGATTGTCTATTTTAGCCAATGCGCCGAACCCTGCAGGATTTTCTATTTTGAGTACTCGCTTCCCAAATGGGGCCCTGAATGCTGTGAAATTATTTGTGGCGGCTTTGCCTTTGACGATTGTCGTAGTGATCAGTTTTTTATTGATTGGAAACTTTTAATTTAACTGAATTTAATATAAAAAAAGGCTGGAATAAATCCAGCCTTTCGCTTTTCGAAAAAATCGAAAAATCAGAAACTAGTGAGTAGCTTCTTTTTTTACTTCTTCTTTTTTCTCTTCAGTTTTTTTAGCTGCTTTTTTCATTTTTTTAACAGCTTTTTTCTCTTCTTTTTTCATTTCAGCAGCTGGAGCAGCAGCAGTTGTTGCAGCTGGAGCAGTTGCTGTAGCAGCAGGTGCAGCTGGAGCTGCAGTTTTAGCTGGCTCGTTAGCGTTAGCTACGAATGCGAAAGCGATAGTTGCTAAAAGAGTTACTAATTTCATGGGAATCTCCTTGGTTTTCTTTGAACTCAATCTGATCAGCACCATGCTGATTTTTTCGAGCTCTTATTTGTTGAAATCAGATTAGCAAACACTGATTTAAACGACATTAAAGTCAGATTAATTTTTTTTAATCTCGAAATCGATTTTCAGGTGCTGTATTTTTAAACTCGACTGAAAAAAGACAACCAGAAGAGGAATTTGTGTCTAATAAGATGACAGTTTCATGCAAAGTTGCGATTTTTTGAGCAATAGCGAGACCCAGACCAAACCCTTTGGACTTGCTACTCGTGTCTCCTCGGCTGAAACGTTTAAATAAATGGGTTTTCATTTCATCTGAAATTCCTGGTCCAAAATCCTGAACTCGAAATACAGTGACGTCCTTTTTCCACTCGACTTGAACTTGAACAGTCGTAGTGGGGTTCGAGTACTTGATCGCATTTTCAATGAGATTCATAAATAAATTCGTTAACAAATCGTATTCACCCAAAATTTGCTGTCGCTCACTGCTCTCTGTAATATCAAATTTAATTTGAATATTTTTGGCGGCAGAAATTTTTTGTAATTTAGCCACCACCTCGAGGACTATTTCATCTAGATATAATTTTGAAAATGTGAGCGCAGATAAACCCGAATCAATTCGAGCCAACAACAGCATATCTTGAATTATCTTTGTCAAGCCATCGATTTCTTGTAAACCACTTTGGATAAACGAGTTTTGAGGTTCCCGTTTTTTTTGTAACTCAAATTCACCTTTTAAAATAGTCAGTGGTGTCAGGAGCTGATGAGAGGCATCTGCGATAAATTTTTCTTGAGAGCTAAATGCATTTTCGATTCGTTCGAGCATCATATTTAAGGCTTGAACAAGATGTTTAATTTCGTCATTTGATTGTGGCAGTGGTAGGCGTTGACTCAATTCTTGGGCGCCAATTTTTTCTAGCCTAAGTATGACGGCTTGAAAGGGATTCAAGGCGCGCGATGCTAAATAAAGTCCCGCAGCAATAGCAATCATCAGGACAGCTGGTAAACCTAATGAAAGCATCATCCGCAGTCTCTCAAGCTGGGCTTCAAATGTGGCCATCGGTACAGCAATTTGTAAGTACAGTTCAGAAGATCTTTCGACTTCGATGGGAAAAGTAATTAATCGATATGTGGCGGGCTCAGTGTTTGGAATCAATTCAATATCAGATAAAGTTTCATAGTAAGAATCGGCACCTCGTGCAATAGCATCATAAGCTTTTTTGTATTCTGGGCTAAAAGATTCGAATTTTCCAGATTGAATCAGAACTTTACCCGATTTGTTTCGAAGTAAAATCAGTGCAGTTCCAGAAGGAAAAGGAAAAATTTTACCTTCTTCGACGAGGAGTGGATTTGAAAAGACATCATCCAATTGACCCATTTCTAGAGTCTGAGAAACGTCAATCGAATAATTATATAAAGCATCGTCAAAATCTTGCAGTAATGATCGATTCAAAAAATAATAAGAGAACACAGAAAAAACGATTGTCGTTGTTCCAAAAATAAAAACAAAAAGTAAAGTGAGACGTAATCTTAAAGAAAGTTTAAGTTTAGCTGTCTTTAAGTACATAACCAACACCGACGACTGTTTGAATCAATTTTTTTGGAAACGGATGATCGACTTTTTTACGAAGTAAATTGATGTACACATCGATCACGTTGCTTTCAGAATCGAAATCAATATCCCAAACATGTTCGGCAATAGATGTTCGTCCCAGGGGACGCTCGGGGTTTCTCATAAAATACTCAAGCAGCGAAAATTCTTTACTCGTAAGATGAATCTCCTGTTGATTGCGTACGACTTTTCTTTGGACAAGGTCAATTTCAAGATCTGCGTATTTCAAGACAGAATTTGAAGAATTTTTATTTTGGTTTCGTCGCAGAAGAGCTCGGACCCGTGCAAAAAGTTCATCAAATGAAAAAGGCTTGGTTAAATAGTCATCCGCGCCAGCGTCAAGACCATTGACTTTATCTTTGGTTGAAGACAAAGCCGTCAGCATTAAAATCGGTCCTATGTAGCCATCACGTCTGAGGTGTCTCGCGGTATCTATTCCATTTTGTCCAGGTAACATCACGTCTAAAATGACCAGATCGTATTCACTGCTAGCGACGAAAGATTCAGCGGCAGTTCCGGTTTCTGCAATATCGGCAGAATAGCCAACTTCGGCGAATCCTTTTTTCAAAAATTGAGAAGTTTTTACTTGGTCTTCAACGATCAAAATACGCATGGGACTACTCTAGTTTTATAAAATTCAGTGTCAATATCGTTTCAACATGTTAAGAGTCTCGCTATGAATAACGCGAATAATAATACACCCGAATTAATCAAGTTGACTCAAACTGTTCAAAAAGGTGGCTGTGCAGCAAAAGTCGCAGCCAGTGAGCTCAAAAAAATCTTAAACGCAGTCACTTTTCCAAAGTCTCATCCCGAAGTCCTCGTGGATGGATCGACAATGGATGATGCTGGAGTTTATAAAATTAATTCGGATTTGGCGATGGTTCAAACGCTGGATTTTTTTACACCGATTGTGGATTCGCCGTATATGTTCGGGCAAATTGCAGCGGCTAATTCTTTGAGTGATGTTTATGCCATGGGAGGAATTCCAAAAACAGCGATGGCGATATTAGCGTTTCCGCTGACGACTTTAACCAATGAAATTATTGCTGCTGTTTTGCAAGGCGCTTCCGATAAAATAGCAGAATCGGGATCGTGTCTTGTCGGAGGACATTCGATCGATGACGACACTTTAAAATTTGGTCTATCTGTAACGGGTTTTGTTCACCCTCAAAAAATTTGGACCAATGCCAAAGCGCAAGTCGGAGATGATTTAATTTTGATCAAACCAATCGGAACAGGTGCGGCAACGGCGGCACTGAAGCGAGGTCTTGTGACTGAAGCGCAAATTTCTGATGTTTTAACCAGTATGGCCCAGCTGAACTCAATCCAAGATTTAATTTCAACAGAGGAATCTCACTCAATCCAAGCGGCAACAGACCTCACTGGATTTGGCTTAGCAGGGCATGCGATGCAAATGGCGCAAGCGAGTCAAGTCAGTATGAAATTTCAATTTTCAAAACTTCCATTATTTCCGCAAACACTCTCATTTTTGAAAGAGGGTTATATCACCAAAGCGCACCGAACAAATCGAGAGTACGCCGCCGAACACATTGATTTTGCGCAATTATCAGATGTTGAAGCACTCTGTTTATTTGATCCGCAGACCAGCGGGGGATTATTTTTATCAGTTCGACCGGAGCATTCAAAATCGATGCTAAAGAAATTGAAAACTCGATTTTCAGCTGCTGAAATTATCGGTCAAGTTCAAGAACCATCGGCCAAGACTTTAATTTTTTCAAAATGACTCTCAAAATGAAAACAGTTAACGAGTCTGATTATAAAAATTTACTTATTCAGAAAAAAGCAGTTATTGATGTTCGCACGGTTTTAGAGTTCAAGCAGGGGTCGTTTCCTGGGGCTTTGAATCTGCCAATTCTGATTGATGAAGAGCGCGATATTATTGGAAAGACCTACAAGCAAAAAGGCAACGAAGCCGCCGTGCAACTAGGGCATCAAATCGTCAGTGGAGAAAACAAAGAGCAAAAGATTCGAGCTTGGTTACAAGCTATTGAAGCCTGTCCAGATATTCGAGTGACTTGTTTTCGCGGAGGACTCCGCAGTCAGATTTCCCAACGATGGATGGCTGAAGCAGGTTATGATATTCCTCGCTTTGAAAACGGTTACAAGCATTATCGTCAATGGTCGATTGAGCAACTGGTGGATTTTTCGTCTCAACATCAATTCAGAATTGTTTCGGGAACAACCGGAAGTGGTAAAACCAAATTACTTAAAAAAATTCGCGGTTTTTATCCCGTGGTCGATCTTGAAGGATTAGCGAATCACAAAGGCTCTGCTTTTGGAAAAGAAATGACTGAACAACCTTCGCAAGCTGATTTTGAGAATCGATTACTGCAAGAGATTTTGATTCAACAAAGTCAGTTTGATAAGAACATTTTATTTGAAGACGAAAGTCGGATGATTGGCAGCCGCCACTTGACGGAAAGTTTTTTTCAAAAACTGAGACTCAGCCCACTGATTTTAATGACGACGTCGCTTGAGGAGCGTATTGAAAACATTTTTTTTGATTATGTGACCAATACCAATATCGTTTTGGGGACAAAGGAAGAAGCTGTTGCTCAATTCCAAAAATATAAAAATAATACGGTGCAGATCACAAAGCGGTTAGGTGGTTTACGAGCAAGTGAAGTGATTGCTGATATAGAAAAGTCTGAAAAAGATTACTTCGAAAACAATCAACTGCAAAGCAGTAAATCTTGGATTGAAAAATTGTTGGTCTGGTACTATGACCCACTCTACACAAGTAGTTTGGCAAATCGCAATCCAGTGATTGAATTTCAAGGTAGTGAATCTGAAATTATCAATTACTTACGAAGTTGATCTCTGAAGCTGCTTCTGATTTGCGGCCAGAATAAGTTCACAATCGCCAAGCTCGTTAAAACAAATGCAACATACGTCATTGTTGTCAGTTCTTCCTGAAACACAAAGTAGGCGATAAAGCTTGCGATCACAGGTTCAATCAGTTTGCCGCAGGTCATGATCGCTAAGTTCATCGAACTCATCACATAAGTAAATAGAAAGTGGCCCAGTAACGTTGGGACGATGATCAAGCCGGCGACAGAAAGCCATGAAATATTGGAGTATCCTTCAACAAATGGGGCTCCGCTCATAATGCTGGCGATCAAAAAGAAAAAACCACAAACAGTATACATGACAATTGCAAAATGAGAGTTAGGTATTCGCGCGCGCGCTTTCTTGCCGCTGATTAAATAAATTGCAAATAGAAAGGCAGAGACAAGGGCGGAAATGTTCCCGAAAGTGTGTTCCGCAGAGGTGTTGATCTGGTCTTTGGTCAATAAAATGATGCCGAGAAATGCGATGGTAAATGACAGGATCATACGCCGAGTGATGGGCTCTTTGAAGGCGACAATGTTGCCGAGGGCTGTCCAGATCGGGTTTGTGGCGAAAAGAATCATCGTTAAGGATATCAACGTGTGTTTAGAGGCATATTTGTAGGTCCAAAGGTGCAAAAAGAAAAAAAAACCTGATAGAAAAACCCATTTCAATGTGTCTGTGTCGATTTTAATTTTTTCTGACTTTTTGAAGAGTTTTTGGAAAAGATACAGAACAGTCGCCGCCAGCGAAAGCCGCCAGAAACCTAAAATTTCAGGTGGCATTTCACTCAGTTTTGCCCAAGTTGAAGCCGTAGAGAGTGACGTCAGGGCTAGTAAATAAAGTAATAGGTGCGGCATGTTATGTGTTTGAATTCCTTCCGAATTCGATCATGATTTTATTTCAGAGATAAAACAATTTATATTTTAAAAGGTATTGTTAAAAAGTTAACAGAACACTAAACAGAAACGGAGAACACATGAAAAGTTTATTATTAGTAGCTTCAGTTGCTACTTTGGCATTAGTTGGTTGTAACAAGGCAGACTTAAAGTCTGACAAAGGACAAGCATCATATGCAATCGGTCAACAAATCGGTAAAAATTTGAAAGCGCAAAATATCGAGATCGATCCTACAACATTAGCTGCATCATTAAAAGATGCTGCTGCTGGTAAGTCAGAAATGAAAGATGACGAAATCCAAAAAGCGATGATGAAGCTTCAAGAAGGCGCGATGAAGAAACAACAAGAAGAAGGCGAAGCTAACAAAAAGAAGTCAGCTGAATTCTTGGAAAAAAATAAATCTGCAGCTGGCGTAAAAGTAACTGCTTCTGGTTTACAATATATCGAGACAACTGTTGGAACTGGTCCAACTCCTAAAAAAGAAGACACTGTAAAATGTCACTACACAGGAACATTGATCGATGGAACAAAATTTGATTCATCAGTTGATCGTGGACAACCGGCTGAATTTCCAGTTGGCGGCGTAATCCCAGGATGGACAGAAGCTTTACAAATGATGAAAGTTGGATCTAAGTACAAATTATTTATCCCTGCAGAACTTGCTTACGGACCATCTGGTCGTCCAGGTATTCCTGCAAATTCAGCATTAATTTTTGATGTTGAATTACTTGATATCGTTAAAGGTGCTGCTGCTCCAGCTGCAAAACCTGCTAAGAAGTAATTTCTAATTAAACCCGCAACTTGAAGTTCATGACGAATATCAAGTGCGGGTTTTTTATTATTTAAATGAAAATATTAATTTCTGGCTTTAAGCCTTTTCTCGGTGAATCTTTAAATCCCAGTGAACGTCTTGTTCAAGAGATTCAAAAAAATAAGACAACGATTTCCACTGTCATTTTACCTGTCGAATTCCAATCTGCATTTCATCACTTGCAAAGTAAAATCGAAGTAGTTCGTCCGGATATAGTTATTATGTTGGGGCAGGCGGCAGGGCGAAAAAACATTTGTTTAGAAAAAATAGCACTCAATTGGCGCCAATCAAATCAACCTGATGAATCTGGATATATTCCAGAAACAGCAATGATTAATTCTGCCAGTGAGTTAGCACTCATGACATCATACCCTGTTGATTCTGTTTATGCGGAATTAAAAAAGCAAGGATACCCCGTTGAAATTTCATTTTCAGCAGGGACCTATGTGTGTAATGATTTGTACTTTAAAACTCTCACTGAATTTCCAAACATCAAATCAGTCTTTATTCATGTGCCGCTCCTTCCAGAGCAGCAAAAAGAAAATGATGATCGACCAGTGATGGAATTTGATCTCATGTTGCAGGTTATAGAATCTGTTCTTAAGAGCAGTTTTAAATTACTTTAAATTGACAGCTTTTTTGATTCGCGCCACTTTTTCTTTGAGATCTGATGATTGCTCTATCAGCGATAAACTTCTTAAAACTAGTTGAGGTTGCGCTTTGCACATTTCGACAGATTCGGCTTTTGAATATGGTCCGGCATAGGCTTTGATCGCGCAATCTGCATTTAAAATAGACCCATTGTTTTCACATAAAGAAATTGATTCGCTCGAACTGAAGGGGCCGCTATAAGCTTTGTTAGCGCAATCGATGGGAGAATTGCTTTTTGCAGACCGACAAAGTTGAATGGCTTCAGTTTTTGTAAAGCGACCGGCATAGGCCTTGATCGCGCAATCTGCAGGAGCCGTACTCTGTGCACCTTTGCATAAACTTTTTGCTTCGTCGCGAGTGAATGGTCCGCGGTAAGCTGTGTCAACACAGTCAATGCTGCCAATGGGATTACTTGGTGTTGTCGATTCACAGCGATACTCAGTATTGTCTCGAATGATCGTAAAAGAATCAGCTATTGCAATGTGTGAAAAAGCGAGGGCGATGATGATCGAAAAGAGTTTCATTTTGTCTCCTTGAGAGTGTTAATTATTGGGTTCATTCATACTCAATGAAAAAAACGTGCCAAAGAATGTGGTGTCAGAATATCTGGATCGTGGATCGCCTGCGGTGCTGTTTAATGGATCGCCTGAGGCTCTATTTAATGGATCGCCTGAGGCGATACCAGAAAAAATTCGGGGATGTCGACAGTGAAGGATTCACCATTGTCGTCGACGAAATGATATGTGCCGCGCATAGATCCCGTACTCGTTGATAAAGGACACGCACTTTCGTATTCAAAAGATTGTTGTGGCATCAAGCGTGGCTGTAAACCAACAACACCAGGTCCGCGGACCTCTTCTTGATGTCCAAAGGCATCAGTAATAATCCAATGACGACTGACGAGCTGAGCAGGTTCATTGCCATTATTTTTAATTAAAATTTTGTAGGCAAAAAAATATTTTTTCTGAGCAGGTTCAGATTCTGAAGGTACGTACACAGTAATTACGTTGACTGAAATATTTTGTGTGGTCACTTTTTTAAGACTCATTCTTCACCTGATTTTAAAGATGCTTTAATGTTCACATTAAATAGAAAGGTTTTCAAGATTAAATAAAAGAGGGTAGTGATCCGAGGGCAGAGCCATTTTTTGTTCGAGTGTTTCTGGCCTCTTTAAGTTCGAACCATACTCGTCTTGGTATTCAAAGACGCGAGCCGTAGATTTATTCAGATGTGGTTCTAGTTTTTTGGGAATAAAACAATAATCGATTTGTCGACCTTCTGATCGTTGACCAGATTTAATTTGAATAAACGTGATTCTTTGTTCTGTAGGGACCTGTGCTGACTCGAGAACGTCTATCAGATCAGTTTTTGCATACAGTTCAGCGAATTCGGGTTCCGTATTATTTTTCGAAGCATTTCCATTAAAGTCTCCGGACAGCAAAATAGGGCAGCTCGGAAATTCGGCTTGAAGCTCATTGTAAATGCTCACGCAGGCTTTTAATTCCGCAGTGCGACGCTCAGTTCCTGATGGATCAATGCGCTCTGGATCTAGGGGGGATTTCAAATGCGTCAAAAGTAATATCAGAAAAGGTTTCTGAACTTCTTTTTTAAATAAACGGAGTTCGGCACAATCTCGTGACATTTTGTGACTTGTGATCTGAGGAGGATAATTCGTTTTTTTAGACAGTTTCTCGTGAGGGTATAGAAAATTCAAAGGACGATTTTTATGAGTCATTAAATCAAAGTAAAAATCGCTGGTTTTTCGGATTAAAAAACCGACATCGATGCTTCGATCAGAATTGCCTTCAATGAGAATAGGAGAATATTGGTCATCCAAAAAATACTTGTTTAAATTTTTCAATGATTCCAGGCCACCCACTTCGGTCAGTTGCAGGATGTCGACGTTCATTGTTTTGATAGTCGCAGCAATTTGTTTAGTTTTGAAAAGAGGTTTGTTGTCGTAAACGGATTGCGATAGTTTTTGCCACTGATTTTCTTCCAGTTTTAAATAATTCGTAGGAAGTGGCTGATCAAAAAGTAAAAATAAATTTTCAGCATTCAATAAGCCAATTTTAAGATTTAATTTTTGTTTCAGTGATTTTGAATCGAATTTTGGCATTGAAGTCCTATCTGATTTATTAGAACATATAAACTGATTTAACAGCGAGGAAAAAATATGAATATTTCAAATGTTTTAACGCCTTTCATCAAATTTAGTTTTCAGCAGGTCCAGTTGCATGCCCAGTCAAAAGGAAAAGCTTTTGATGGGTTTGTTTATATTTTCGGATCAGAAAAGTTTAAAAAATTTAAATCAACAGTTCAAACAATAGTCGAAACACATGCTCATTCAAGTCAGCAAAATGTTATTTTAGAGCAGTCTAAAAAAACCGTTCATTTCATGGGAATTTTTGGACCTGTTTGGATTTTGTTTGCAAACGAAGTGGCGAATCCAAAATCTCACGGCGGACTTTTTAACGAATCTATTTATGGATGGGGACGCGATCAAGCAGGGAACCTCACACAGCAGTTTAAGTCTCTGAAGGTTAAAAATATTTCGGTCGATTGTGGAAATTTACCGGCAAGTTTGGTTTCTGGTTTTGTCGTAGGCGCAGAAATGGCTTCGTACAATTATTTACAAACGATGCAAAACAAAACTGAACGCACTTTAGAAGTGACTTTCAAAACGTCATCAAAAGCGCTTGTCAAAAATCAGACTTTAATTTCAGAAGCGCAAAAGACGGCAGCTTCAATTAACTTGGCTCGCCATCTCGTGAATTTACCGCCCAATTTTATAAATCCAACAACTGTTGAAGCTCTGGTTAAAAAAGAAATTCAATTTTCAAAGTCCTCGACTGTTGAAGTTTGGGATTTTGAAAAATGCAAAAAAGAAAATATGAATTTACTTGTTGCTGTTGGACAAGGTTCAAAAAACAAACCTCGCATGATTCGAATCAAGTATCGTCCTGCAGGATCAAAAAATAAAAAGCCGATCGCCTTTGTGGGTAAAGGAATTACTTTTGATACAGGTGGATTAGATATCAAGCCTTCGTCAGGAATGCGCTTAATGAAAAAAGACATGGGCGGAAGTGCCTCTGTTTTGGCTTTGGCTGTTTGGGCCGATTCTACGAAGTATAAGCGCGCCTGTGATTTTTATTTAGCTTTAGCTGAGAATTCTGTCGATGCTGAATCAATGCGTCCAAGTGATGTCTACACAGCAAGATCAGGTCATATGGTTGAAATTGATAATACAGATGCCGAAGGTCGACTGGTTTTAGCGGATGTGATGGATGTGGCGGTCACCCAAAAAGAGTTGCCAGAATATTTAATTGATATCGCAACACTGACAGGAGCTATCAAAGTGGCTTTGGGGGCAGATGTGGCAGGATTATTTTGTAACGATGAAAAACTCTCTGAACAATTATTATCCGCAGGACAAGCTGCCGCAGAACCTCATTGGAGAATGCCTTTGATTCAAAAATATGCGGCAAGCTTAAATTCAAACTTTGCAGATTTTAGAAATTCGGCGGATGGTTTCGGCGGCGCCATCACTGCGGCCTTATTTTTAGAAAAATTTGCACGTGGCACGAAGTGGGCACACTTAGATGTGTACTGCTGGTCAGACAAATCAACAGGAGCATTATCAGCAGGGGCTGCGAATGGTCAACCCGTACAATCGATGACGGCTTGGATGAAGACAGTAGAGTAGTGATAAATAATTGAGATTTATACTCATTTGTATCAAAACGAGTAACCAGTTAAATTACAGCTGTTAGAATTGTTGTCATTCGTGTCTAAGTGTTTTAATTGATTCAATTAATTTTATTTTTTTCATATTTATTGTAAGTTCGCTGGTCGTTTTTTTTATTGAGATCTCACTGAATGCAGGCATGCAGATTGCTCCTTCATGGAGTGGGGTGGGATTATGAAGAGTCTTTTATTAGACATTCTTAGTATGAGAAATTTAATTCTCACATTAAGTCTTCTGAGTGCGAGCTGTGGCCGTGTCAGAATTGAACCAAAGACTGTTCAAGACGTCGTCGAAAATTTATCTTCTCAATCACTATTTTGTACAATTGCGCCAAAAGAGATTGGTAAATTCACGAATATTTTATTTGTGATGGATCAATCGGGTTCAAATGCCACAACAGATCCTTCTAAGTTACGTCGAACAAAAGCTATAAAAACATTTTTAGGTGCTCACAGAAGTAATTCATATTTGAAGTGGGGATTTATTTCTTTCAATGGAAGCTTTGGTGCGAAATCATTTATTCAAAAATCTAACGGTGGTTATTTTGGATCAGCTGTTGATATGGATGCAGCACTGACTCAATTCTCTGCGACTCCCGATAATGGTGGCACACCCTTCGAATCAGCCTTAACTATGACTAAGGCAGCGATAGAAAAAGAAATCGATTTAGGATCAGCGTCTACAATGTCTAGTTTTTCAGTTGTATTTATTTCTGATGGCCGACCTGATCCAGAAATTGTTCCCGCTTCTAGGTTATTTGATATGGTTTCAAGTTTAGTTTCTTTAGGTCAAGGCGGAGTTTACTTATCAACTGTATATTATAATAACAAAGAGCCTGTGGCGTCAGATCGTCAGCGTTTAAGTGATATGGCCACATTAGGTAAAGGAATATTTCAAGATGCAACACTCGGGGATGCCTCTATTAATATCGAGGATCTTATTATTGGAGGTGTTTATTTGGAACCTTATGTTTTAAGTGACCTCTTTATTTATAATTTAAATTCAACAACATGCGATAATGGTATGATAGGTGTAGATTCAGATGCAGACGGGCTCTGTGATATTGATGAGTTTAATTACAGTAATTATTACGGTTCACAAATTGACCAGGATGCTAAATTTAGAGGAAAACGTTTTTCTATTACTCAACGAAATAGTTTTTTAGAGAATTATTCTGATTATTTTTTTCTACGAAAATTAAGAGGTGAACTCTTGCCTGATTGCACTACGCCAGAAAGAGATTCTTATGTTGATATGCTTAATGCCTGCGAAAAAAAATTAATTTCGTCACCGAATCCAATTGGACCAACACCCACGTGGACCGATGAAATATACAGTCATGGTAAATCTGCTTTTGTTGATTACTATGATACTGACGGAGATAATATGTTAGATGGTTTAGAGCTCTTCTTTTTTAAAGACAAAGGTGCTCCTCTAAATTTTTATAACCAGTTCACACGAACAAATGGTCTTGAACATTTAGAGTTGTTTCGTAATCACCAGCATCCTCTGCGTCCAGAGACCTCAAAGCCTTATAAGCCAAAGCTGACTTTCGTTCGTCGTAATGATCGAGGGGATTTGTGTTATCAATTCGAACAGGAGTCATTAAGTCTCTATAAAACAAAAGCGGTTGGTTTGGCACAGTCGAGTCAAAATTCGGATTTACTGCATGTAGATAACGAGAATGTCATCTTAGTGTATTATGTACTAAAAACAGAAAATTCTCCGAATGGAAAAGGAATATTAAAATACAGTTACCAGAAAAAAACGCTTGGAAATGGGTCTGAACAAGTTGATCTGTCTAAAGGCGTGTTTGAAACATTCAGTCCATCCGAGTAATTTTTCTAAAGGCCTTCGACAGAATTAGGGTTTTAACTCTTTAGAAACCAGACCGTGAATTTTTTCAGGAACATATTTTTTCCAATTCGAATTTTTAGCTTTAATCATTTTTAAGATATCCGTTGAATGCACAAATTCAGTGATTTCATCACAGCCTGCAATATCTTGAATCATGTTATTGTCAATAAAGTGTTTGTAGACATTTTTTACGCTGTTAGGCGGAAAAAATGATTTCGTCAGCAAACAAATCTCGTTCGTTTTATGAGGATAGATATAAAGACGTGAAAAACGTCCAAGTAATTTCCCCATGCCTTCAAGAATTCCACCTGACAGATCAAAATAAAATTTTTCGTCAAAAAGTTTTTCTAAATGTGTAGCGCCAATCACAATAGCCATCGGCTTATCTGTTGAGAGACGAATAAATTCTTTAAGTTCGTAAAAAAGTGAAAAGCGACTGACAAGAACCGGCAGATTGAGGGCTTGAAGCATTTTTACTTTTAAAACGGCGTCGTCCAAAGACACATTTTCATTTTTCAGCCTATTGTTTAATGTAAATTCAAAAATACTCAGCGTATCTTGAGGTTTAATATTAAACTCTTTCGTGAAATGTTTTAACCCACGAGCGGCAATGTCAATATGAGTATTTGTCACAGGCTTATAAAAAGCACGCTGGATAAAAATATTTTTTCCATAAAGAGCATCGCTCGGATTTTGCACGCGACCTTCGGAATTGATAAAAATAGCATCGCTCCAGCTATTTTCTATAAGCCACAGATTTTCTCTGTACTCTTCAAAGTTTTTGAAAACGTCACCGTTAAAGTGAATGGCATCCACTGAAAGCGAGCCCGTTTTGATCTGATCAAATAAGGATGTCATAAAATCAACTCTGTTTTTTGATTTATAAAAACAAGAATGGATCAAATTAACCCCAAGTTTGCTGAGGGTTTCTTGTTGTGGCAGGCGTTGCTTATCTAAAAGTCTAACATGCAAGTAGACTTCGCTGGGTTCAGCATTTGGTTTATGTTGAAAGCGCACACCCATCCAGCCATGGCTCCGGCTAGGCGCATTTTTTTTAGCTGAATCTGAGGATGTCGCAACAGTATCTGCAAACGAAAAAAAACACGTTTTTGAGCCTCGTGAATCACCAAGGCGATCGGTGAGTTTTGAATATTCCAGACTGAGCATTTTTCGGAGTCTTGAATCACACACATAGCGGCCAGATTTTTCTTTACCATAAATAACGTCACTAAAGGTCATGTCGTAAGCTGAAATTGTCAAAGCGACTGTTTGCGAAGCTTTACCGGCTTGAAAAAACTGACGAGCCACTTCCTGTCCGGCTCCAATTTCGGCAAACGATCCATAGTACAAAATGTCTAAATTGATATCCAAAGCTTTTTCGAGCGTGGTTTGTTGTCTTTCGTTTGTTTTCAAAAAATATCCTTTGAAAAGAGGTTCGAGAAATTAGTTTTTAACTTCAGGTGCCGAGTTTTCAGTTTTAATCCAACCAGTCAGTGCTAAACTCATGGCTTTTTCCACGGGTAAATCTATGGGCTGTAATTGTGATTTATCAATCAGTAAAGTATATCCACCAAGGCCATAGCTCATGGGCATGTAGACCGCAATTTTTTCAGAGGCGATACTAAATTTCAATTGGAGATCCGAAAAATCTTCTCGAGTCACCAGACCCAAAACTGAAATATGCGGGTTGATCGTGATGAGGACGACTTTTTTCAGAGCGCTTTGATTCTGACCTTTTGAGAACAGATTCATCAGGTCTCTCAGGGGAGAGTAAACAACTTTGACAAATGGTATTTCAGTCAATTTTTCTTGGATACGTTGGATCAAGGCCGCCGTGACAAGGTTGTTGAGCAAGAGACCTAAGACAAAAATGAAGACGATTGTTGCCAGAAACCCATAGCCAGGATAATAGGCATCCTCAGAAAGGATTCGTCGTAAAAACTGTCCGAGCAAGTTTTCGACGATGTTGACTCCGGCATAAACGATGTAGATTGTTAAAGCGAGAGGCAGAAATGAGACTAAACCGCTTAAAAAAATGACTTTAATTTTTTTCATACAACACTATGATTCACAACGACAAAAGATCCGTCAAGTCCGATTGGCATTCTTAATAGTTTGTCTTAAAGTTTAAAAACAGATAGACATCTGTTTTCGAATTGAATGCATTCAAATGTATTCTTAGATATTTAAAACTAAAAAGGAGTCAAAATGACTAAACTTGTATCTGTATTGGTGATCGTATTTGCAACATTGACGGTTTCGGCTCAAGAGCGCTTTGAATTTGGTATTGGTGCTGGAACTTCACATCCATTTTCAGGAAATGATTTTAAGCAAGGTAACTCTTCTGGCGATGCTCAACAGTACTGGTTAGGCTATTCTTTAGATCAAAATTTAGGCTTAGAAATCGGTTTAGATAATTTTGATTTTGATAAGTCAGATGTTAAAAACCAATTGATCACATTGGCTGGAACATATCGCTTTGTTCCGCAAAATTGGGTTCATCCAATTGCGAAGCTTGGTTTAGGTTCTTCAAATACAAAAAATGCATCAGACGACAAAAACTCTGGTATCGGTGCAAAATTAGCGGCTGGTATTGAAGCCGATTTTAAATATTTATCAGTCGGTGCTTTAGCGAATTTGGTTTATGCTGATAAGACTGTGGGTACGATAACTGGTGCTGATAAAATCAATCACGCACAGGCCATCATTCCGACGTTATTTTTAACTTTACATAACGAGCTTGGTGAGGCTGAAAAATCAACTCCAGAAGCGGCTCCAGCAGTTGCTCCAGTGGCTAAAAAAGACACGGATGGTGATGGTGTTATTGATGAAGACGATAAATGTCCAGCAACTGCAGCTGGTGTTGTAGTCAATTCAATCGGTTGCTCTGAAAAAGAAAAAGCATCTGTTAAATTAAACGTTGAATTTGCGTCTGGTAAATCTGTTGTTGATTCAAAGTACGATTCTGAAATCCAAAATTTAGCGGCTTTCATGGCTAAATTCCCAGAAACTAAAGTTGAAATTGCAGGTCATTCTGACAATGTCGGAAACGCAAAAAAGAACACGTCGTTATCACAATCACGTGCTGATGCGGTGAAAGCAGCTCTTGTTAAAGCTGGAGTAAATGAATCACGAGTCACGGCAAAAGGTTACGGCCCAACACAACCTGTTGCTGATAATAAAACTGTTGAAGGAAAAGCTGCGAACCGTCGAGTGATGGCTGAAATTTCGATTGTCACAGAAAAGAAAAAATAGTTTTTTGATATTATCATCTTGAGACACTCTCATTAATTCGATTTCATTATCGTTAGGGTGGACTTTAAAAAGAGCAGATTTAATCTGCTCTTTTTTTTTAAGGAACTGTTTCTGGTCTCATAATGGTTCTTAAGTTATGGGATGAAAGTCCGATAACTTTGATATGAATGTAAACAGTACGTACTTTGTATTAGCAGCACTATTTTCTTTTTCGCAAAGTCTTCACGCTCAAAATGCACGTGTCAAAGAGGGTGAATACATCATCAAGATGAAAGCCGACTCTCAAGGACGACAATCAGTTCAGCAACAAAAAGCGACGACGAACAAAGCGCTGAGGATTTTATCGGCTTTAGGCAAAGATGTTGAAATTAAAAGAACATTTTCAAGTTCGAGCATGGTGCAGCTGAAGTCGTTCTCTAAAACTAAAATAGATTTTTTAAAAAAACATCCTGACGTTGAATTCATTGAACCAAATTATATGTTATCTATCGATGACCCTCAGGATGTTAAGCTTATGGGAGTTCCGCCGAGCGTAACAGATGACTATACTCAATCCTATTCAGCAGTTCAAGTGACCGAAGCGTGGGCCATAGCAAAAACCTATGATGATTCAACAGCCAAAACTGTCGTTGCTGTGATAGATACAGGATTAGATCTCACTCACGGTGTATTTGCAGATTCTAATTCAATTTGGACTAACACCGCTGAACTGAATGGAACGCCTGGTGTGGATGATGATGGAAATGGATATACAGATGATATTCATGGTTGGAATTTTGTCAGTCGCTCGGGAAATATGTACGACGACGCTGATCACGGTACTCATGTCGCAGGTATCGTGCTTGGTGTCGGTCAGGATATTTTAAGTTACCCTGTGCGAGAGTCTCGAATCAAGATTATGCCACTGAAGTTTTTAGCGGGAGACGGTTCTGGGACAACATCTGATGCCGTTGCAGCGATTGATTACGCCGTTCGAAATGGTGCCCGTGTGATTAACAATTCTTGGGGAGGTCCGAGTTATTCACGGGCTTTACATGAAGCCTACACGAATGCTTACAACCAAAATGTTTTAATTATTTCCGCAGCAGGAAACAGCAGTCAAAATATCAGTACAACGCCGATGTACCCAGCAGCTTTAGATACACCAAACAATTTGACCGTCGCTGCAACCAGTGATTCTGATTCAAAAGCGTCTTTTTCAAATTATAGTACAGCTTTAGTTCAAGTCGCAGCTCCTGGTGTCGGGATTGTCAGTACAGTTCCGGGTGGTTGTTCGAGTCCAGGTTGTTATCAAATGATGTCAGGGACTTCGATGGCAGCTCCTTTTGTTGCAGGTCTTGCAGCATTAGTCATTCGCGAAGCTCCGCAGTTGTCTGCTTATCAAATTAAAAATATTATCACAACTCAAGTTGATACGGTTTCTGTTTTACAAACTCGTGTTCAAACATCTGGGCGAGTGAATGTGTTGAAAGCGGTTCAAAGTGCAATATCTAATGCGGCGACGGCTTCATATTCACCGTCGTATGTCGCCACTTACAGTGCAGATAGCAGTTCGACGGCAGAAGAGTCACCAGCTCCTGGTGCCGGTTGTGGTTCAGTCAGCGCACTCGCGGCTGCTGCGACTGGTGGGAGTGGTCCACAGGGCGGAGCTTCGGCCTCTGATTTGATTCTCATTTTTTCTGTGATTTTATTACCAGTTATTTCCGCCGTTGCGTTATCACGTAAAAAACAGTCTGTGGTTACAGAGCGTCCTTACAAGCGTCAATACGAACGCTTTAATGTCGCTAAAAATATCGTGATCAAGGCGGGTGATCAAATGATTCAATCCGTTTCAGAATCTTTATCGGTGGGTGGCCTGTCATTCCAGAATCAAGCTCAGTTTGAAAAAGGACAAAAAATTAAAGTTCAAATTGATGGCCATCAAGAAGACATCGAAGCGGAAATTGTTTGGTGCAGTCAGAAAAATTCGTTTGGTGTTAAGTTTTTAAATTTGACGGAAAGTTTAAAAACACAAATGGATTTTTGGACAGCCGGTATGAATACCGCTTAGGGGTCTTCAAAAAGTATTTTATCTTTTGATATCGCAATATTGAGTGACCGAATTTCCTAACAATTTGAATAAAAATTGAGATATGGCTCCTGTCGTGCCATAAGTGCACTTTCCATACTTACAATCATATAGACATTGATTGTTCGCAACACAATCCGATCCTGGTGGAAGAAGCGCAGACCGACCTTCGCAATATCCATTGTCGCAGCTGAATTGACATTGCGAACGCGAAGAGCAAGGTGAGCCCGAAGGAAGATATCCAGAGGAGTCTTCGCATCGTCCGTTCGTGCATAATCTTTCACACTGAGAACTTGAACTGCACGGAGTTCCGGGAGCTAAGTATCCGTTTGACTGCTCACAGTATCCGTTTGAACACGAGCGCTCACATTGTGAACTGGAAGTGCAGGGTGAACCTGGAGCCAAGTATCCATTCGACTCTTCACATCGTCCGTTCGTGCATGATCTTTCGCACTGCGAACTAGAACTGCATGGCGTTCCCGGAGCTAAATATCCGTTCGATTGCTCACAGTATCCGTTTGAGCACGAGCGCTCACATTGTGAACTTGAAGAGCAAGGTGCTCCTGGAGCCAAATATCCATTCGACTCTTCACAATATCCATTGCTGCAAGATCTTTCACACTGAGAACTTGAACTGCAAGGAGTTCCCGGCGCTAAGTAACCGTTCGACTCTTCACAATATCCATTGCTGCAGGATCTTTCGCACTGAGAACTTGAACTGCACGGAGTTCCTGGTGCTAAGTATCCGTTCGGTTGTTCACAATATCCGTTGCTGCAAGATCTTTCACATTGAGAACTTGAAGTGCACGACGAGCCTGGCGGAAGATAGGCATGGGCAAAATTAAAGCTAAGACAAAGTGAAAAACCAAAAAAACAAATCTGTATCCAATTTTTAAATGCGCGCATCATTACCCCGGCTAAAAAGTCCCCATTTTCTTTACGATGCCGTACAAAGCAAATCAAAAGCCAACTTTTTTGGCCCTAGTTAAAAAAAATCCGACAGATGAGGCGGGAGCAGCAGTAATTTTTTTAAAGTATTTCGTATTATGCGTCACTAAAGCTCAGCAAGCTTGATTGCAGCTATGGTTAAAAGAAGTGGTTTTGGATTCGATTATTAAAAAAACGAAACTCAATTTCGAGAGTCAGGCGAAATAATCAATGCTTAGATATTTTAAAATATTCTTAAGTTTTTATTTAATAATTCTAAGGTTTGAGATGGTTTCTTAATTGGAATGTGCAAAATAATATCGAAAAACCACATTGAAAATTGATTCTGATTCGAATTTCAATTTTTTCGAAGATTCAAAACTTACGTCGTCTAGTGGATATTCAACTCCATTTTTTTCAATCTTCACTCCTCTTATTGTAACTTTTGAATTTAAAAAAATTTCCGTATTAATTGTTAATTCACATTTATTACTTTGTCTTTGTATTAATCTATCTTCTGTTGAAATTGTCTTGCCATCAACGGTAATTTGAGCGCCACTACAATATAAATTCTTGTCACAACTAAACTCTATTCCTGTTGAAGGATTGTTATCCATGGTTTGAAAGTTCACTTTATATTGCCTATAGCCAATCCATAACCAAGGTGTTGGCATTAAAGGTAAAAAAAGAGGACCGGCAGAAATCACCTTTATTCTATCATTCCCCAACAACCTCAAATAACAAGTCATAGTCTGATTTTTATTTTCGGCTTCTGTAATTTTGATTAATCCCTTTTCAGGAAGAGCTTTTTCGACGTATAATATTGAAACACAACTCGTTAAAAAAAATAAGGCGAATAAACAAAAATATTTACCATTCATGATTTTATTTTCTTAAAGATGTTAATTGTTGTCAATTAACCCAACCTTTTCGCGCCGTAGTGATCATGAAGTCACAATAACTATGATCGACAAAATTAAATTAACACTGTTGGTCGTTACTTCTTCTGAAATGAAAACAATGAACATCATTTCCAAATATTCAATTAAAGTAAAATACCTTTTAGAAATAGATTTGCCATTGTCAGATAGATGATCACGCCCGTGACATCAACGATTGTGGCGACAGCGGGTGCAGAAGCCGCGGCAGGGTCTAATTTTAATTTACGAAGTAGAAATGGTAACATAGATCCTGAAATCGTTCCGAATAAGACAACGCCCAATACTGAACAACCAACAACAATTGAGATATAGCCATAATGCTCGCCATAAGTTGATTCTCGCCAAGGCCAAAAATAAATTCTTAAAATTCCAATAATTCCTAAAAATGCTCCAAGGACGAGACCTGCGGCGACTTCACGTACGAGGACTCTCCACCAGTCTTTGAGTTTAACTTCACCCAGCGCCATGGCGCGAACCATGAGTGTTGAAGCTTGCGACCCTGAATTACCACCAGAACTAATGATAAGAGGTAAAAATAATGAAAGGACAAAAGCTTTTTGTAGATCGTGTTCAAAATAACCCATGGCCGATGCTGTAAACATCTGTCCGATAAATAAAATCAGAAGCCAGAAAATGCGTTTTTTTAAAATTTCAGCAAATGAAATTTGTAAGTATGGTGCATCTAGAGTTTCCATACCCCCGATCTTGTGAATATCTTCTGTGGCTTCTTCTTGTACGGCTTGTGCGACGTCATCGAAAGTGACGATACCGACCATTTTTTGGTCCTTATCGACAACGGGGATGGCCATAAATTCTTGTTTCGAAAATATCTGACCGATTTGTTCTTGATCTAAATCATCCGGAATCGACGTGACATCCGTGTGCATGATGTCTTCAATTTTTTTCTGTGGTGCTGATGCAAAAAGTTCTCGGAAAGAAACAACTCCCAGAATTTTTTGTTCTGGACTTAATACGTAGGCGTAATAAATTGTTTCAACTTGGGTTTTTGCTTGAATGCGAATGTAGCTGATCGCTTCATCCACATTCATTTGTGGTCGGAGTCGCAAAAACCGCGAACTCATGATACCACCGGCAGCATCTTCGGCATAAGCCAGAAGTGCACTCACTTCTCGTTTTGTTTGTGGATCCAATAGTGAAAGAAACTCTTCTCGATGATCTTCTTCGGCCTCTTGAATTAGATCGGCCACATCATCCGGGGCCAACAAACGAATCCAAGATCTTTTTTCTAAGGCTGAGACTTCTTTGATCAGTTCATACTGATCAGGCGCGGTCAGGTTTAAAAAAAGCTCTTCAGCTTCTGTGCGCGAAAGATTAAAAAAATGAGTTTGTCTTTGGCTGTATGAAAATTGCGACCAATGATCATGAATGTAATCAAAATCAATTTGAATCTCGGAAGATTCTAAAACGGGATCATTTTTTTTGGTGTTTTCATTTTCATCTGACATAGCGTGGACAGACTATCTTGAAGCGTTAAAAGCCTCAAGAACTTCTTGGGGTGGGCCGTGTTTTTTTATTTGACCGTTATCGAGCCAAATAATTTGATCGCAGTCTTCCACTGTTTGCAGCCGGTGTGCAATTCGAATTTGGGTTTTGTTCGACAAAACACTTGTTAAAGCCAATTGAATCAGTTTTTCAGACTGTGGGTCGACATTTGAAGTGGCTTCGTCAAAGATAAAAATATCAGTATTTTTAAGCAGACCACGTGCCAAACTGATCAATTGCTTTTCGCCTTGTGAAAGATTTTGACCCTTTTCATCAATTTGAAAGTTAAGGTCTAATTCGAGTCCTGTTTGGTGGATAATTTTTTCAAGGTCAGTATCTGTGAAACTTTGATAGAGATCCAAATTATCACGCAATGTCCCCTTAAAGAAAAACTGTTCCTGGGTAATGACCGAAAATTGTTTACGATGATTTTCGACATCAATTTCATTTTTTTGATTGATCAGGATCATACCTGAAGTAATAGGGTAAAGTCTTAATAAGGCAGAAATCAGTGTCGATTTTCCGGCTCCAGTTCGACCAATGATTCCTAACTTTTCACCATGTTTCAAGCTGAAGTTCAGGTCTTTTAAGATGAAATCCTCTTGGCCAGGGTATTTAAAGCAAAGATGTTGAACGACGAGAATCGGTTTTGATCGATCGATCGTTGCAGTGGGTTCAGGCTCAGGCTTTTTGGATTTTCGTAAGTGTGCTGTTTCAAAATCCGAGTTGGCCGGAAGAAAAGCCCCTTCTTCCAAAGGCATTCTCAAATATTGATCCATCCTTTGCACTCCAATAAGGGCTTCATCAAATTGTGAATACCATTCAAAAAACATTTGCAATGTGTTTGTTGCGAGAACCGTAAAACCAAGGATCACAGTGATCTGCGCGATGCCTATGAGTTGTCTTTGCAGTAAAGCATAGCAAATCAAACCGTGAGCGAAAAATAAGGCTGCAGACAATGAATTGAGTTGTACTGAGAACATCATCAGTCTGAGGCTGACATTTTGTTTACAGGTTAAAAAAAGTTGATCCAATCTAGAAAAACGATCAGAGAAGATTTTATTCTTTTTCAATTGTCTTAAGCTGACACTACCTTGAACTGTTTCGGAAAAATGGGCCACAGAAGGTCCTCTGAGGCTCGAAAGCTCAGAGCGTTTTTTACGGAGTTCATTTTGATTTCGTTTGAGAATAATACGAAATAAAAAACCTGAACAAGCGATACTAACAAGGAAAATAGGGTGAACAAAGGTAATGACAATGACGATCGAAACCAAATCGAAAAAAATCGATAAAAATTCAGCAAGAGGGCCACCAAACAGACGGAAAACATTCCCATAGTCACTGGAAAACCGAGTAGAAACTTGACCAACAGGGGTGATATCGAAAAATTGCATCGGGTATCGAGAAACTCTGAAAGTTGTTTCATCGTACAGTCTCGAAACGGCCAACGATGATAATCTTGAAAAAACGGTTCTATAAAATATTGTGAAAATAAAGGATATAACAAGCAAAATAAAAAGCTGCCAGATCAAATCGCTTAAAATAGATTTTGTGAGTATCGGATGTTGGTCTACAAATTTTGCAATAAATTGTGCATTCGAGAGTAATATTAATCGACCTAAAAAACCAATTATCAACAAGAAGGTAATTTTAAAAATAAACGGTCGGTAACATTGCAGCAATGTGTTGTATATTGATTTTGAGTAGGTAAATTTTTGCGAAGTTGTTTTTGCCATTACTCAAGAAACTTTCTGTATTTTTCAATCGCTTTGAAATCCGCCAGTTTTCCATCAAATTGAATTTCGCCATGATCCATGAATACAACGCGATCACAGTGCTCAAGAAAAGAATAGCGCTGAGTTGTCACAAGAAAAGAATGACCTTTTTGTTGCAGTCTTTGAATATTTTGGATCAATTTAGCTTCGGTACCTACATCAACGGCACTGAAGGGGTCGTCCAATAAAATCAAAGGTTGCGGCTGAAAAAAAATACGCGATAAGTTCAAGCGTTGTTTTTGCCCGCCGGAAAGATTCAGTCCGCGTTCGCCGATCGAGGTCTTAAGTCCATCAGGCAAACGGTCCGCAAGAATATCAAATTCCGCATTTTCTAAAGCCTGTAAACAGTCTTGGTCGGAGTCTGTGGAATCATACGTTAAAGAAATATTGTCTTTAATTGTGGAGCTTAAAATAAAAGGTTCTTGGGGCAAATAACTGCAATCCGCATGATACAGATGGTCTGCGGTAATCGTTGTTTCATTTAAAATGGATTTCAGCAGTAAACTTTTTCCGCTGCCGACAGGCCCGATCAGACCGATGATTTCATTTTTTTGTATCGTTAAGCTTATATTCTTAAGTAAATGAGTATTTTCCAAAATGAGATTCAGATGTTCAATTTCTAAAGTTGTGGTGTTTTGTTTCGGGGATTCTGACTGAATTGTACTTTCTTTGTTTTCAAGTTTATAAAAATCAAACAATCGGTTCACTGAAGTGAGTGCATCGAAAAGCATTGTTAATAGCCAAGGTAATTGTCTGAGGGGGCGAGATAGAAAAATCCCCATGACCCAAAGCAAGACCAAAAGATTCTTTTTTTCAATCGTCTCTGAGGACGTCAGTAGTATAAAAATCAAAACAAATAAATTCAGCCAAAATGTAATGCTTGCTGAGAATGAATTCATAATTTGACCGTTTGTGACCATCAGAATTCGGTTGTGTGTTTCTTCTTTGCGTTTTTTGATGATTTTATTTTCAAAAGCCGTGATCCAATTTAGAGTTTTCAGTGATTTTATATTTTGAACCCATTCGTTGACAAGTCCCATGCGTTGACCTGCTAAAATTTTAAAACGGTAGAAAAAGATAGATTGTCGATAGGCCATCAACATATTGAAGAGGATCAATAATCCGATCACGACGAACGAGAAGGAAAATGGTAAGTTATAGAAATAATGTAAAAAGATGGGTGTGAGTATCAACGGGAATACAGTTGTAAAGAAATAAGGTATGCTTTGCTCGAGCCACATTGTTGCGCTAGGGACATCCGTCGCATACAGAGCAACTTTTTCTCCGACAGTATTCATTGTACTCAAAGATTTTAGATTTAAAATATGATTATACAAATAGGAAGACAACCTCGATTGACAGATCAAGGCTTCTTTGTTGCCAAAGTAGTTTGTCAGTTGAAAGCAGCTGAATGAAATAAACGCCAATAAAGTCGTAACCCCCAGTTGGGCTAATGATAAAGTCTCAACAAATTTATTCTGGAAAAAAGGAACCAACAAACCACACAGTGATGCTGTCAGAGCAAGTGCGATGATAAATAATCGGTGTGGGAAACGTTCTAATAAAATAAATAAAACTAAATCTTTTTTGGTTCGAAATTTTAAGTTTTTATCTTTGGGCAGGTAAGTACTCATGATGTTCGAAACCAACCTGTGATTGACTGTCTTTCGGCATGGCTGAGTTCAACTTCATGAAATAGATCACTCCGAAATATAATCATCTGACCAATCTCCGGATTCATTTGAAATTGAACTGTGTCGCTGTTGCCATAGATCAATAATCGACCTTGATGATCAGGTTTCCAATTTTTATTCAAATAAATCACAAAGGAAAAAAAGCGATGATTATTGTTAGTTTTTTGATCTGTGTGCTTATGATAAAAGTGGCCTTCAGGAAAAAGAGCATAGTGAACTTCAAAATGAGTTAAAGCTATTCGGAAATAATTTTTCAATTGTTCTTGGAGGATTTTCAAGTTGTGAAGAAGTTTTGATTCAATTTCTGAGGCCTGTTTTTCGTCAATCCAGCAAGTCAGATCGTTACGTATCGATTTTTCGGTCAATGCGTCGGCAAGTGCTGCAGGTTTGAATAAATTTAAATTCTTTTTGTTTTCAAGTTCGTTTTTGAGATTGTCAGCAAATCTGAGGTCAAGTGGAACAACAGCCCATCCCAACTCAGCAATTTTTGAAAAATAAATTTCAAGATTCATTGTGCCAAACATAAATTCAAGCTAGCATAAACAAATGCAAAAACCCATGCAAAATCGCAGGCATTTTATTAAAAATTTGTCAGTCTTGTCGACCGGTTCAATTTGGTTATCTTCGGTCGTCGGTATGACAGCCTTACAAAGTTGTTCTACAATTGATGAGCAACTCATCACTGATCCAAGCGACTTGGGTGACACTGTGATCATCATCGGCGGTGGAATTTCAGGAATGTATGCTGCTTATCAATTAAGAAAGCGCAAGATCCCATATCGAATTTTCGAAGCCAGTACTAGGCTTGGCGGACAAATTCTTTCTGATCAAGATTATGAATATGGTGCTTTTGAGTTTCTCAATTCAGACACAAATTTATTGGCCTTAGCAAAAGATTTGAATTTAAAAATTGAGAAAATTGACTCTAAAAGTTGGATTTTTAAAAATGGAACAAACGATTTGCTTAATCAGATGGTCGAGCGCATCGGCGGAGTCTTGCCGTTGCAGCAAATACGCCTAAAAAACAAACTCATTCAGTATCAAACCACAGGTAACAAATTTAAGGTGACATTCGCAACCGCAAGTTCTGATAAAACCTACAAATCATCAAAAATTCTTTTAGCACTGCCCGCAGAAAAGCTCTTTCAGATCAAAGGTCTTTTTGATTCTGATATTGCTACAGGTTTTCAGCAGCAAAGACATGTCCGCATTGTTTTTCCTCTATCGAAACTGAATTCGCGAGGGATGATTTTTAAGCCCAAAGTAGGCAATATTGATCAAGTTCAATATTCAGCACGAGCTGTGCGAAACATGGTTTATGTTGACTTAAAGGGATCGGCGAAAGCTGCGAATTTCCCTCTTGAAGTTGAAAAGTTAAGCAATTGGATATCTGAAAAAATATTAGAATTACCTAAGCAGAACTTGCAATTACAGGCTGAAAATATTTTTATTTGGAATCACTCCATTTTTTCAAATTCTGAATCTGTGTTTAACATGAAATATCAAAAAAACAGACTGATCGTTTCCGATGGCATCGTTAGTCCGCAAAGTCGTATAGAATCTTTACTTGTTTCTGTTAATCAGCAAATAGACGAGTTTTTATAGCGCATATATAAGAGATGGTGATTCTGAGTCTTGTTAATTGCCAAACTTTAAGATAAACCAAGTGATCAGCTTCAAATTAGTTTACTATTATTTAAACTAATATAAAGGATGTCCGGATATGGAACAATTTAAACAAAAAAGTGCAGCTTCAAAAGCCGTTGAAATTTTATCACATGTACGTTCGTCACCAACGATCGATAATCAATTAACATCTGAAGAAAAAATTGAGAAAATTAAAATTCATTTTGCTGAAATTATGAAAACGTTGGGTCTTGATTTATCTGACGACAGTCTTTGCGATACTCCAAAGCGTATGGCAAAAATGTATGTGAACGAAGTTTTCAGTGGCTTAGATCCAAAAAATTTCCCCAAAATCACAGTGATTGATAACAAAATGCAATATGATCAAATTGTCTGCGTTCAAGATATCGAAGTGATGTCAATGTGTGAACATCACTTTCAACCGATTGATGGTTTTGCAACTGTAGCTTATATTCCAAATAAAAAAGTCATCGGTTTATCAAAGCTCAACCGTGTTGTTGATTATTTTGGTCGCCGTCCTCAAGTGCAAGAACGTCTGACAAAACAAATCGCAGATTGTCTGCAGTATTTGTTAGACACTGAAGATGTGGCAGTTCACATCAATGCCAAACATTACTGTGTGATTTCTCGTGGTATCCAAGATACTCACAGTACGACCACAACTTCAGATTTACGTGGCGCTTTTAAGCAGCGTGCAGAAACGCGCACTGAATTTTTAAAACAGTGCCGTATGCGATTTGATAAGTAATTATTTTTTTGAAGTGTATCTAGAAATTCTAGATACACTTCTCTAAAATTTCTCTGGCGTTCTTCGACAGTTTCTCAGATTTTAAAACTCTTGAAATTTCTGTTTGTGCCAAAGATTTCAATTGTGCAGGTAACTTTTTTGTAAAGTTAAAAGCCGATGATAATCTTGCAGCGACTTGTGGGTTCACGGCATCGATTCTTAAAATCTCATCACAATACCATTGATAAGTGGGTTCAGAATCTGTATGAAATTTTAAATAATTTCCAGCAAAAACATTGTGTAAGCTGTACATATTGTTTGGATTATTTTTATCAAAGCCAACCACTTGCGTACATTTTTGAACACTTTTAAATGTATTTCCCGTTTTAGACATCGCTTGAGCAGAAAGCCATTTGTTGAAAACGACACTATCGGTACTCCATTTTTGATAGAAGTCTTGCAGTGCATTTTCTTTTTGTGAAGAATTTGAATCGCATAAAACAATCAAAGCGTGGAGAGCGTCCGTCATATTGGCCGCAGTTTGATATTGTTTTTCACAAAGACTCAATCCCTCAACGGATCCTGCAGTGACGAGCTGATGCATCAATAAATTTTTCAATGCACGATCACCCGTTGAGTTCATAGAGTGATGCTTTTCGTACGTTTCAATAATTTCTTTTTCAAACTTTTTTACAAAAGCTATTGTGATTTCACGTTTGGCGGCACTGAAGGCCTGTGGATTTAAAACTTTTTCCTCTTGAGCTAAAATCGTATCCGAAGGCAATGTTAAAATCAGGGCCTTGAATTGGGCATCGATTTTAGGATCATTCAAAACAAAACCTAAAGCGCTAATGATATCCGGATTTGCGACTAATTTTTCACCTTTTCCAAAATCCAAAATTAATTTTTGGATTTGATCCAAAAGCATTTTCATACAGGCTTCTCGGCGATTAAATTCATCGATATCAAACTTGATCAAATGTAAAAGATCAGCATGTGGTAATGACCATTTTAATTTAATAGGGGCCGAAAAATTCCTGTTCAATGATAGTACCGGTCGCGCGTCAGATTTAAATGTCCACGTTTGTGATTTCTCGTTGAATATCAAAAGTTCTGAATGTGTTTCTTTCCCTTGTGAATTCAATAGTCCCATCTGTAACGGTATATAGAATGGTTTGTTGTTTTTTTGATTTTCAAGATCTGCAAAACTTTGGGTCAGTGTTAATGAATACGTTTGATTCTCAAATTTTTCTTGAACATCCACGATCGGAGTTCCGGCCTGTGAATACCAAAGTTTAAATTGTGTAAAATCAACCTTATTTGGTGCGCTGATCGCAGCCGCAAAATCTTCGATCGTGACAGCTTGACCATCATGACGTTTGAAGTATTCGTCCATCCCTTTACGGAATCCATCACGAGTCACAATCGTTTGCATCATGCGGATGACTTCAGCCCCTTTTTCATAAATGGTCGCTGTATAGAAATTATCAACAGCTAAACATGATTCCGGACGAACGGGGTGCGAATTGGGTCCTGCATCTTCGGTAAATTGAGCAGAACGCAGTCTGTCGACATCTTTGATTCTTTGAACCGCCCGCGAATTCATATCCGCCGAAAATTCTTGATCGCGAAATACAGTCAGTCCTTCTTTTAAAGAAAGTTCGAACCAGTTACGGCAGGTCACGCGGTTTCCTGTCCAATTGTGAAAGTATTCATGTCCAACGACCGATTCGATCATATCAAAATCGTTATCTGTGGCCGTTTTTTTGTCTGCCAGAACTAAGCGCGAGTTAAATACATTCAGCGCTTTGTTTTCCATAGCACCCATATTGAAATCATCAATAGATACGATCATGTATTGATTCAAATCGTATTCTAATCCAAATCGGTCTTCGTCCCACTTCATTGATTTTTTTAGCGAGATCATTGCGTGATGACAACGCTCTTGTTTTCCATGAGACGCATAAACATACAGAGAAACTTTTTTTCCTGACTTTGTTGTGAAAGAATCTTCGACCACACCTAGGTCACCCGCAACCAAAGCAAATAAATAACTTGGCTTTTTGAATGGGTCTTTCCATAACGAGTAATGTCTGCCGTTTCCAAGATCTTTTTTGTCAACGCAATCACCATTAGATAAGAGGACAGGGTATTTTTTCTGATCGGCTTCGATTTCCACAGTGTATGTTGTCATCACGTCAGGACGATCTAGGAAGTAAGTGATTTTACGAAAACTTTCGGCTTCGCACTGAGTGCAAAAAATACCTTGGCTCAAATAAAGTCCTTCGCAGGATTTGTTGGCTTCCGGATTCACTTCGACTTGAATTTGCAATTGAAATTCAGTTGGAGGGTTCAAAATTGTCAGAGTCTCGTCAGTGATTTGATACTCACTCGTTGAAAGTGATTTTTCGTTGAGCTGAACAGAAACCAGTTTCAGATTTTCACCATTTAAAATAAGAGTCTCATTTTTTAATTTTTTAAACTGCATTTTTGAAGTGATGATCGTTGCTGTTTCATGAAGATTAAAGTGCAAATGAACATTCTTAATCTCAAAGGCCGGAGAAACATAGTCTTTTAGGAATTGACGAACAGGTGTAGAATTAGCTTCAGTCATGGGTCACCTCGATAGGGGGAGTTTATTTATGCTTTATATTTACTTTTGACATAATGAACTGAGGGCTTGCCTAGTGACAAACTTTTTGTAGAATAATGTTGTGAATCAAACTGACTTGAAATTCGATCAAATGGTGTGGACTGACGTAGAGGCTCCCTCGAAAGAGATTCTTGAATCGTTAGCTCAAAAACATGGCCTGTCTAAGAAGTTGTTTTTAAACTGCTTAGATCCTGACTATTTACCTCATCTAGAGACTTACGGCGCAACGCAATTTGTTATATTGCGCTTTCCAGAACCTGACTCAAAGTTTAATGCCGATACGGTCCAAGAGCTGACAACAAAAGTTGCTTTATTTCTAAATCGGCAGGGGATCACAAGTATTCACCGAGTCAATTTGCCGCAGTTGAATGCTGTTGAGAAAAAAGTGAAACAGATGGCTCCTGCAGAGACGACCAGTTATCATGTTTTAGCGTTATTTTTTGAACAAGTGGCCGTGAGTTTTGATCAACCATTAAATGAACTTGAACAAAAAATGGAAGTTTTTGAGGAAAAAATATTTCATTCGCGTAAAACAAAAACTCTATTGCAAGAAGGCTATTATATTAAACGAAAGGCTTCGGCCTATAAAAAAGTGATCAAGTTTACAATTGATGTGATGAATACACTTTTGCAAAAAGGGGATTGTAGTTTGTCTTTGCTTCAAGAGACGAAAGACAAACTTGATCGGTGTTTGTTTTATGCTGATGATATTTTTGAAAATGTTCAAGGTTTATTGAACTTGCATATGGCGATTGAATCTCAAAGGACTAACGAGGCTTCATTTCGTACCAATGAGATCGTTCGCGTTCTAACAGTGCTTTCTATTTTCTTTTTACCTTTAAATTTTTTAGCTGGTGTTTACGGAATGAATTTTGAATACATTCCGTTTTTAAAAGATCAAAATGGATTTTGGTATGCTTTGACTTTCATGGTTTTTATTTGCGGCGGTCTTGCAACTTATGTCTTGCAAAAAGGTTGGATCGTAAAAAAAGACGTCAAAGAAGAGCTACCTTAAATTCCAACCTTTGCTATTTAAAAATTGAATTATTGTTTTTCGATTTCAAGCGTGGCCAATTCGTTATAAAATTGGTTTTCGCTGAGGGCTCTAAGCTCTGCGTGATTTGCCGTGCTCATTTTGTTCTGTGAACACTTTGACGATGCTGTCATTGACGTGGACGCGCATTGACTGAGATCGAGCAAGTCAGAAACCTTTTTATAGATCTCGGAGGCCACTCAGTTTGAACTCAAAACAAAAAACAATAAAATATAAAAATGACATCGTATTTTCACTCTGTCTGCTTCGGAAGAGTCTCTGTCAGCATGAATTTTTAATGCTTGAAAAATTAATTTTGTAGGGGCTTTTGTCTTGCCCTTTGTTCAGAATTGTTTTGAAATGGACTCTGGTATTTTTCAAGGAGTGAACCCAAATGAAACAACATGTCTTATTTCTCATTGTCGCGTTGTCTTTTTTTTCAAGTTGTCAGCATAAGTCGACTCAAGTTGAAGCCACTGCAGCAGCTTCATCAAAGCCCAAATTTATTCGAGTCGAAGATAAATCAAGAGAAGCATTGTTGAGTATTCCTTACCGCAGTTTAGACACCTCAAAAAAGATAACATCATTCGGTTTTGGCTCTTGTAATGATCAAATATTAGACCAGCCGCTTTGGAAAAATATTGTAAATCGAAATTTCGATCTGTTTTTAATGATGGGTGACAATATTTATACAAGTAAAAAAGATTCTAAAACTTTTATTGATCACTATATTTCATTAAATCAAAATTCAGATTACAAAAAACTCCGAGAACTGACGCCATTTCTGGCAACCTGGGATGATTATGATTTTGGTCAAAATGATGGCGGTATAGATAATCCTGATAAAGAGTTAGCTAAAACATCGTTTTTAAACTACTGGATTTATTTAAAACAAATCTTACCTAAAAATCAAAAGGCAATTTATCATAGCCGAATTCTCGGATCTAAAAAAGAACGAGTGCAATTTATTATGCTTGATACTCGTTGGGATCGTTCGCCACTTGTAAAAAATCCTGAATTCAATCCCGAAACTCAAGTTCCATCTGTTCCTCCGAAAATTTATTTACCGAGTACAGATAAGGCGACTCATTTGCTCGGTGAAGATCAGTGGTCTTGGCTCGAAGCTGAACTTAAAAAACCTGCGGAATTGCGTATTGTAGTTTCTTCGATTCAATTTATTGCGAACGATCATTATTTTGAAAAATGGGGTAACTTTCCTCATGAGCGAGAGCGGCTTTTAAGGCTTTTAAAAGCGAACAAAATTAAAAATTTAATTATTGTTTCTGGTGACCGTCATCTGGCAGCTATTTCTAAACTTGAGCGCGGTACTGATGGAGTTCTTTATGATATTACATCAAGCGCTCTGAACAGACCTTCAAGAAATACTGAGCCTGAGGTTGATCAGATGTATATCTCGCCATCATTTTTGAAGATTAATTATGGTTCAGCACAGATTGATTGGTCTCGAAAAAAAGTGATTTTCAGTATTTTTGATGTCGATGATAAAGCACAATTGTCTCAGGAAATCCCATTTTAAGACTTCATCAATTCTTTGGACGTTTTAGTATTTTTTTGTAAAAACAGTGTCTCATTTGTTTCAGCGATTCTCTAGGTTATCCGATAGGAAAGCTAGGGGAGTATTATGCATTTTACTTTTAAAAAAAGTTATTTCATTCTCATTTCTATTTTTATTTCCACCTTTTCAATTTTTAGTTTTCAAAACTGCAGTAAAACGAAATTCCAAAGTGTTGATATGTCTTCTGAAGCATTTGCGACAACTCCAGAATCCCCAGTTTGTGATCCCGCCAAACGTCTTTTAGATTTTGAAAATATTCAGTGTAAATCTCCGAACCAGTCTCAACTTTTAGCGCGTCAGTTTTACAATGTGATTTGTAACGAGAGTGGTCAGTGGTCACGTGTGACGAAGGGGCCAGCGGATTACAGTCAGTGTCCGAACAGTTGTTCGGGTATTCGTCC
>JBPOIE010000145.1:0-28963 GCA_052034855.1 Bdellovibrionota bacterium
ACATCCGTTGGCGGAGTGTAAGTATTTGCTTTAATTTCTGTAGTTACAAATAAATCATTTTTTAAAATCGTTTTTTTAATTTGATTGTTTTGAACTGTGATCACTTCTAGATCGTGCAAACCCAGCGGTAATTGCAAATCAAAATTCAGCGTCGTTGCCGTCTGACTGATGACAGATCGTTGTACACCGGCCACTTTGACTGTGGCATTTTCTAAATTCTGTCCAATCAATTGAATTGGCGTCACAGTATTTAGTTTTAAAGTGCCCGGTCTAACCGAATAAATTTTGGGATATTCAGATTGCGACAAATCTTGAGCGATTTCGAAATTAAAAACCTCAGTTGCAATTTCTGTTTTTAAGCCAGCTAAAGTTTGAATCAAATCATTTTTTTGTGCCGATTTATCTGCACGATCTAAGTTCAATTGTTCCAAGACTGCTGGATCAGTTTCAATCGCAATTTGTTCATCTAAAATTGCAATCTGCGCGTCCAGATTCGTGATAGCTTCTGTCAATAATGCTGCAGCATTTTTATCTTGGATAAAAACTTTCGTCGATAGCGTGTGTGATTTCACTTCGGTAAACTGACCGGCATTGAAGATCCATAAATCCTTTGTCGGATGCTCTTGTTGTGACGTGATATTGACGCCGTCAAAAGTTGATTCCAAAAACATATCGCTGTCTGTAAAGTTGGTTAAGGGCTGAATAAAGACTGTGACCTCTTGTTTGACCAAAGGTTGATTTGGACTGACTGAAAATTTCAGTAAGCGTGCCACTGTTTCAGCCTTTAATTTATTCTGAAATGATTTTGATCTGATCTGTGCAATGAGTTGTTTTGTGTTTATATTTTTAATTTGTTTTTTTGGGCTTGATGCAAAAACTTGAAAACTGATAAAAGAAATAAGAATTAAATTAAATAATTTCATAATGTGAATCTTTCTTGGTTATTTAGTGAACCGTATTATTGGACCGTGAACTCTAATTGAACTGGGGCTAAAACTGGTTTTCGAATAATTTGCAATTCAGACTCTGCGGCGGCTTTGATATCAATAGCATCAAGTCTGCGGGACTGTAGATTTTCTAAAACAACAGGGTCCGTTTCTGTGGCGATTTGCGCATCTAAAACAGAAATTTGATTCAGATAATATTTAATTGTGGTTTTTAAATCCTGAGCATATTTTGCATCCTGAATCACCATCGTAACAATCCACGTGTATGCACCAACTGCTAAATTTTTGGGGCTTGAAAAAATTTGGTAATCAGTGACTCGATCTGTGGGAATCGATTGACCATTCAATGTTGCTGTCACATCAAATTGATAATCTGTGTTATCAGGTTTTGAAAATATAGTGGCTTTTAAAATTGGTGTTTCAGTGGTTGTGTAAACTGATTTATCTGATTTCAATTCGATGACTTTTGTTTGCGACACCGCAACTTGTGACAAAAATAGAATGGCAATGATGTTTAAGATGTTTATAGATTTCATTATTTAACCTCGACTGTTGTTGTGCTGTATAAACTTGTTAATAATTCTAGAGTTGATGTTTCTTTCAGACGAACTCGAAAGGTATAAATCCCCTTCACATCCGGAGTAAAAGTCGGCGATGCACTGTTCGCTAGCAAACTTCCGACTGCCAATGTCGACCCGACCGGAATGCGCGTCACTGACCATTCATAACTAAAAGGATCCGCATTTTCATCATAGGAACCCACGGCCGATAATGTGATGGATGCTGGAACTGTTTGTATGACGCGAATAAATCCACTGGTCACAACAACAGGTCTGATATTTTTTAAAATGGGCTGGTCTGAAACAAAAAATGAGTTTGTTAAAATAGTATTTTTTCGCGGTATATTTCCAACGGGTGGAAATAATATTTCAATATCCTTTGACCCTGTCGTTGAAAAATTGGGCGCTAAAACTTCGATCTGTGTCGGCGACACCGTTTGAACAGTTCCGTTTTGTCCGCCAAATTTAACAACTGGATTTGATCCAAAATTCTGCCCTGTGATTTGAACGACAATTCTTTTCCCTAACGGTACTGCGTTTTGCGTGACAGCCGTGATCAATGGGTACTGCGTGTTCGCCGGATCTGGCTGAATATCAAAAGAATAAGTTTCGGACTTAAAAAACGTTTTTAAATTCGCATAATCAACCAACAGTTGATCGATGTATTTTTGCTTTTGAACTTTATCATCTTGTAAGCGCTGAATGATTTCAGCATTATTTTCAGTTAATAATAGTGTTTCGATCTCGGTAATTTCTTTGGTTAATGTTGATCGGGCTGATCTATTTCGAACAGCCTCCTTTTCATCTTGTAAAAAAAGATCAACTTCCAACGTGTGAGATTTGATTTCATGGTACGGCTTTAAATGTGCGACCCACAATTGATCCGCTGTTTTTACAAAACGAACATTCACCGTCGTATCTAAATTAGCCTCGATCACGATTTCGTTTTTCGTCATCTGCGTTTCAAGATGTAAAAATACCGAGATACTTTCTCCGATTTTAGGCTGCGCCGGGACAGTGTGAAATTGTGTTTGCGCGAAGGCTAATTTTGAAAAAATAAGCGCGCAAACGATGATTAAACTTCTCATTCGTTACATTCCTTTTGTAAATAATTTTGAGTTTATTAACAAATGATTGTTTAATTTTGTCAAAACAGGTTTTTGATTAAAATTAAAAAATAAACTTTTTTGGGACAGAGTGATGCAAATAATGCTTTAATTATGATATTTTTTTTATTTATGATTGTTTTATCAACATATAATATTTTGATTTAAAAATAAAAAAGGGTCTGGATACAATCCAAACCCTTATCGACTATTTAGAACATGGTTATCTTACGAAATTATTATCTCTTCATTTGAATCACTTCGTTCAGTAATTCATCAGAAGTTGTGATTGTTTTTGCATTGGCTTGGAAGGCGCGTTGATCAGTGATCATGTTTACGAATTCAGAAGCCAAATCCACTGTTGAACGCTCTAATGATTTTGCCATTAAAGTTCCACGTCCTGACAATCTTGGTGCACCTGTTGATGGCTCACCTGAGTCACGTGATTGTTTGAATAAGTTTCCGCCCACTTTATGAAGAGCTTCTGAGTTTTCAAACTTAGAGATTACGATTTGACCTAAATCTTTCACGTGTCCGTTTGAATATGACGCTGTTAAAATACCTTCGTCATTGAATGATAAACTTGTTACCATACCTGCAGAGAATCCATCCTGAGACCATTTAACGATATCAGATTCTTTACCGTACTGCTTTGTACCTTCGCCTTTACCGCCAGAAGCGATATCATCACCGAAGTTGATTTTAATTTGTTGGTCAAGTTTTGCACCACCCGTAAAATTAAAACCTGCATTTGTAATTTCTTGTGAATTTAATTTTCCGTCTTCAGTAAAAGACACTCGGCCCTCAACAACTTGAGCCAACTGTTGTCCTTCTGGAGTTCCACCATCTACTTCTTTACCGTCGACAAGTCCACGGAAAGTCCATGTACGATCTTGGCCTTTATTGAAGAAAAGATTTAATAAATGTTTATTACCTTGAGAATCGAAAATCTCAACACCTGTTGCGTAGTGTGAAGTTTTATACGGATCTTTGGGATCAAATACTTTTGAATCAGCTTCATTTCTTGAATCTAAATTCAGATCTAACTTAATTTCTTTTGTCGCTTCGGCGTTCACTAAAGCTTGTGGAAATTTGATATCTCCTAATTTAGTCTCGATGCCACCTTTTTCATTTGCTAAATAACCTTGAACTTTAAGTTTAGCGTTATTCACAAGGTTACCGTCTTTATCAAAGTGAAATGATCCATCACGTGTATAACTTGTTCCGTTGTCGCCTTTAACTTGGAAAAAACCATCGCCATTGATCGCAAGATCAGTCGCACGGTCTGTATGATCTAAATTACCTTGAGTTAATAATGGGTTCACAGCTTGAACGCGAACACCACGACCGATTTGATTTCCGCCATCAATACCTTTTAAATTTCGTGACATCACATCACCAAATTCAGTTCTTGAAGCTTTGAAACCAGTTGTGTTTGAGTTTGCAATATTGTCGGCTGTGACACTAAGACCTTGTCCCATTGCTTGCATGCCGGAAACGCCAGTCCACATTGATGATAGTACGCCCATGATAACCTCCATGTTTCAGAATGCATTCATACATTCTGTTTTTTTGTTTTGAAGGGCCCCCTCTACGAGGACCAGCCCTATTTTTCTCTTTTTGTAGTCGACAAAAAGAAAATTTAAAAATTATCTAAATAACCACTGTTGAATCGATGTTGGTAAAAACATTTTCTTTCAAACTGTTTTTATCCATCACTGTCACAACCGTGTTGTTCTTTACGCTGACAATTAACGCCGAATCATTCATTAGCACTAAAGTGTCTTTCGATCCTTTAGCTGCGGCCTTTTTAATTGCATCATCAAGCTTTTGTAAACTTTCAGGATTGTAACTGATCCCTCGTGTTTGCATTCGCTCGATCGCGTGGTTCGAAAACTTTATCGAAGATTTTAAACCTTCAGGTTTCGCAAGCTCTGGGGTTTTAACACCCTCAGTTTGATCTACCTTTGTCAAAGCTTCCTCAAAAGAAAGTCCGCCGGTTTGCTCTTTCAAAGATTTTTGAATCTCTGTCGGAGCTTTTGGAATCAGATTCTCTATGCGACTTAAACTGTTCGCCAGTCTCATCTTATCCATTAGCGCACCTCAGTCTCAGTTTTTGGCTTGTCTGTATCAGATACTTTGTTCATCGCATCTTTTACTTTATTCAACAGATCGCCTTCCATATTCACGTTGGCTAAAACATCATCTGTTGAACCTGACATCGCTTTTTGCTGCTCTGCGGTTTTCTCTTCTGCCTTGTTATTAGTGTGCTGCAGAGGCGCCTGTTTTTTCAAGTCGAGTTCAGTAATGTTATTTATATTCTGGTCATTCCTCATAAGACTTGGGTCAGAGAACTGACGTATGTCCTTCAGTCGAACAGCCTGTTTTCCTATCTGTAGGACTGGGCCCTCTGGAGAAAAACTCATTCCAGTGATCACGCCTTCGAAATCTGTTTTAGGTTGAATTTTATTTCCTGCCATTCCTGTTGCTGTGATTTGAAAAGTATAATTTCCTGCTGGAGCTTTTCGTCCTTTATCATCATTCCCATTCCAAGAAATTTCATTCTCACCTTGTTTTAATTCGTTGAATTTGTATTCACGAACAATATCGCCTTTTGAATTCATCACTTTGACATCAGCTTGCTTCGCATCCATCGGAAGTTTAAATTTAAAATCATGTTCGTTATCTGCTTCAGAGCGAATAATTTTTGATGAGTCTCCAGCCACTTGCTTACCAATCAAATTCAACGCTTGGAATTGCTCAACAGGCTTACTTGCGCCTTTGATTTCAGTCAGCGTTGTATTGATATTTGTCATTTGCTCGAGCGACGAGAACTGAGCCAGCTGAGCCGCCATTTCGTGATTCTTCAGTGGATTTGATGGATCTTGATTTTTTAATTGTGCGATCATCAATTTAAAAAATGAATCTTTATCCATTTTATTACTTCCAGAACCACGAACTTGTTTTGACGGATCAACCCAGTTTTTGTCACTGACTTTATTTAATACATTTCCTAAATTTTCATCGCCAAGCATTTGCTTTTGCGAATCTGTTAATTGAGCTTGTTGAGGTTCACCACGCAAATCGGTTTGCAATTGGTCTGCATTTTTCCATGTTTTAGTTCCTTCTTTCATTCCCATCACTGACATAAAAACCTCTTTTCATTTTTATTAAGACTATCTATGCAACTGCGTTCAGTGAACTTCCCTTATTCAATCCATAGTAATTTTTTGCTATAGATTTTTGAACGTTCACCATCGGCAAAACAACTGGTCTTTCTAAGTCAAAATTGTGTCTTGTAAAACTATTTTGACTCTGCTGACGCATTTGATGTTGCTGTGACTGCTGCTGCATTTGTTGCTGAAGTTGAGCAAATGTTTTTGATTGATTTGACTCAGATCCAGAATTATTGCTGTTGTTTTGCATCGACTGAGAATTGTTCTCGGTCGATGTTGCATTCACACTGTTAATCTTAACATGTTCTAGACTAATTTGTCGTGCCGCTAGACTAGACCTAAGATCAGAAAGACTGTCCTCGATTAATTTTTTCACAGATTTATCCTGCGTATTTAATTCGATATTCATCTTTCCGTTGTCCATCATCACTTTTAAATGAACTTCACCCATTCCATCGACTGAGTTCATTTTCAATGTGACTTCGCCGCCGCCTTTAGTGACCAAGTAATTGGCTTGGTTCATCAACTCATTCACACTCGGCTCCAGATCGCCACTTTGAGGCAGTGCTTGAGCTTTATCAGAGGATTGAGACTCACCAATGCCTCGATGAGCTAAATGCGAACTGAACTCAGATTGGCCCGTATGATGAGTCTCCATTTTCAGAGTTTCTTTTGAGAGTAACTCCTCTTTTGTCGATTTCGCATCACCTGACGATTGCTGATCTGAACTGTCTGATTTATTTTTCATCAATTCATCCGATTTAGAAAGAACTGATGCGCCACTTGACTGTGCCTGCGATTCATTCTGCGTTGCATTTTTCAAACTGGCCAATTGATCCTTCAGTTGCTCGAGCTTTCCATCAGGTAAAGTCGTTTTTTCATTTTTCAAAGCGTCCATCACTTTTTGTTGAAAAGCAGCAGGAGCCTCTTGAATCTGACTCAACTTCGCATCTGACTTTGCCTCTGACTTTGGCTCGGACTCTGGCTGTTCCAAAATCGGCTGAGCCACAACTTCAACAGTCTCTTCAGATTGACTTAAATCAAAAGAAAGCTCTGACTGAATGGGTTCAGACGAAATAGGTTCAAGTTGTGGTTCTGAAAATAAACTTTGCGGAGCCAACTGAGTATTTAAATTTAATTTTGATTCTGAATTTGATTCTTCGATCGTCGCCAGATTTTCTGCTGTATCTGGAATTTCAACTTCACTCTCGTTTGAGACCATGCTCATTGAAATCATCGTCGGGTCAAATTTTTCAGTTCCATTCTCGCTAAGTTTTTTTTCTCCTTCTTCTTCTCTCTTATCTTCAGTTTCGATATCGCGGTCTTCGTTTTTTGCAACCCTCTTTTTCGTTTCCCCAGGTTGGCTTTCTTTTTGTTCGGCTTGAGACTGTTTAGGTTTTTCTTTCAGATCAATTTTCTTTTGATCTTTTTTAAGTTGCGACTTTAATCTTTCATTAAAATCGTTCTTAATATCTTTCGCACCTAAATCCTCTGGCCTGTCGATCCTCTGGTTTTTACTCAGTGAATCCGTTTGTGGGGGACTGACACGCGTCAGTTTATCCAGCACTTTCCTCCTTGGTTACGGTTTACTTTCTTTATTCGTTGTAGCTTCTGCCGGCAATCTATACCCAGCATACTTTTCAGCAAAGACTTGCGCCTTTTCTGTTTTAATTAAATTTAGAATATCTGCCGCATTTTTCTTTTTCATTCGGCTTAAGATCTCGATCACAAGATCTTCATCCATTTTTTCGAAAACTTGGGCCGCTTGAATAGGTTTCATATTCGAATAAACTTGGACAAGTGTATCTACTTTAGAGCTATCTGCAGATATTCGTTCTTTCAATAAAGATGAGATTTTTGCGCGGTACTCTTCAAGCTGTGCAAGCTTGGCTTCGATCTCTTGTTTTTGTTTTGCAATTTCTGCAGACTTTTTATTGAGATCTTCTTCACGTTGATCAAGTTCTTTTTTTCGTTCCGCCAGTTTGAATAAAAAATCTGATTCGTCGGGTGTTTTTGCTTCAACTTTAGCTGTAGGTTCAGCTTTAGTCTCAGTTTCAACGGCGTGAGTCGCCTGAGAATCAACCTTTGGTTCTGCCGCTTGAGCTTCGCCTAATCCGATTTCTATTTTTTTGACATAATTTTCGATCTGGTCAAAATTTTCAACCGCAAGAAAAAAAGCGCCAGAAAAAACTAAAAACAAAAAGAACTGAGTCATTGGAAATTTTTTACTACGTGCAACTTTGGCTTTATCGCTTTTTGTTTTTTTCATTTGTTGCGCGATAGATGCAACGTCGACAGGCTTTTTTTGTCCTTGTTGACTTGAGTTCTGTTTCGCTTTTTTAAAAAACTGATCGTAAGATTGACTCATTCTTTTTCTATCCTTGCATGACGTAAAGTTGAAATTTCGTCCAACTCTTTACGCTCATTTTCGTTATATGCCTTAACGAATTCGTCCTTTTTTTTGTCTTTAAGCCTCTCCATCATTTTAGCCTCAGTTAAGGCTTTCCGCAAAATTTCACGATAGGACTCGACTTCTTTTTCCAACAATTTAAGACTTTCGTTTTGCCTGGCTATACGCAAGTCTTGCCCGATCAAATAAGTATTAATTTGCTGAACCTGGTCCTGCCAGTTTCCATTTTTTGCTACGAGATCAGCTCGATATGTTTTATTTTTTTCGCGAACGTCTATCATTTCGTCACGGACATTGATTGCTGCATTTAAATTATTTTGGGCTTCTAAAAAATCACGACGGGCCAAATCAACTTGTAAGTTGCGGTGTCGTAATACTTTTTCGAGAGAGAATTTAAATTTCATTGTTCATCCTTGAGCAAGAAATTAATCAAATATTAATTAACTTTAGGCACCAGCAGTTATGTTCTGAAGTTGCTTTAGACATTGAGCCATATTTGAATAGTCTTCAGTTCTTTGTTTTAAAAAATCATTGATAGGTTCATTCAACTTAACTGCTTTATCAATTTTTGGATTCGCACCAGCTTTGTATGCTCCTATATTAATGAGATCCTCAGCATCTTTATACGTCGCCAGCATTTCGCGCATTTTATTGGCCATCCGAGCATGGTCAGGAGAAGTTACTGCCTTCATCACACGACTCGCACTTTGTAGAATATCAATTGCAGGAAAATGACCTTTGTGTGCTAAATGTCTTGAAAGCACAATATGACCATCCACGATCGAACGCACAGAGTCTCCGATCGGATCGTTCATATCATCACCTTCCACAAGCGTCGTATAAAATCCAGTAATGGAACCTGCGTTCTCAAAATTACCCGCGCGTTCTAATAACTTCGGTAAAGTTGAGAATACGCTCGGCGTATAACCACGCGAAGTTGGTGGTTCGCCGATGGATAAACCAATTTCACGAAGTGCCATCGCAAATCGAGTCACTGAATCCATAACCAAAAGTACATTTTTTTTATTCTTTGCAAAATATTCTGCAATCGCTGTTGCCACATAAGCACCGCGCATACGTAAGAGCGGACTTTGATCACTGGTGACACAGACTACAACTGTTTTTTTCATCCCCTCAGGACCTAATTCATTTTCAATAAATTCGCGAACTTCACGACCACGCTCACCAATGAGCGCAATCACGTTTACATCGGCTTCTGTTTGCTTGGCCATCATACCCATCAAAACAGACTTACCTACACCCGAGCCCGCCATAATTGCAACCCGTTGACCACGTCCCACTGTGATAGCCGCATTAATTGCACGAACGCCAACGTCTAACGATTTACGAATCGGTTCTCGTGATAATGGATTTACAACTTCGGCATAAAGCGGAACTTCTTTCAACGATTCAAGATGCTCACCCTGATCGATCGGAAGACCCAAGCCATCCACAACACGACCTAAAAGATCGTCACTGACTTTAACTGTTGCAATTGATTTCGATAAAACAATCTTGGACCCTAAAGTCACACCACGCATTTCGCTCAGACCCATCATTAAAACTTGTCGATCCTTGAAACCAACAACTTCAGCATACAAAGGCTTACTCGAAATCGGACTTTCGATCGCACAAATACTGCCGACACTAGCTCCAGGTAAAAAACCTTTAATCAAAAGACCCGTCACTTCTGTGACTTTACCACTATCTTTTGTTAAGTGGATATTACGCAAAATGTCTTCGTATTTATCAAAATTAATTTCCACGTATTAACCTACTTTAGATTTTACTTTTGGTAACGCTTGACTGATTTCTTCCCACAATTTACTTGTTCGCTCGGCAATACGCGCATCAATCACACCGTAATTTGTTTCCACAATACAACCACCTGGTTGAATATTTGCGACAGCTTGTAATTTTACATTTTTAAGGAACTCGTACTCGCGATGATTCTGAATCTTCATTTTTTCTAAAAATTCAACTTGCTCAGCAGCGACCGAGACCGTGATATCCTCATCCACTTGAGCCATCTCGATACATTTTTGAATCACAGTTAAAATAACTTCCGGTTTTGACTCGATATGATCAAATGCAATTTTTTCTGCAATTTGATAAATCAAAGTCATCATGTGAGTTTCGTTTTGATGAATCAGTTCTTCTTTAATTTGTCCTAATTTTTGTACCAGATTATGGAGCTGATCCAAACCATTATTAATTTTCTCAGTGGCTTGAGCATAAGCTTCGACATGACCTTCAGATTTACCCAACTCAAAACCTTGAGCAAAAGCCTGTTCCTGAATGATCGCGACTTTACTGAGAGCCATATCTTCGATTTTCTGCTCTTCAGACTGACGCTCAATTTCTGCAACACCCGTCGTATGACGAAGGACATCACTCATCACAAAATCAGAACCCTGTTTTTTTTGAATCAAATAATCTAAAGCAGCTTCTGGCGTGATCGCCGCAAAATCCTTTGGTTTATACTCTAAAATTGTTGCTGCAGTTAATCTTGATTTATCATTCATAGATTACACCATCGCATCTTCAGAGCCACCACGAGCTATGATAATTTTTCCTTCAGCTTCGAGTCGTCTTGCCACATTCACAATTTCTTGCTGAGCAGCTTCAACATCTGATAGACGCGCAGGCCCCATATTCGCTAAATCTTCGCGTAACATCTCTGCCGCACGTGCTGAAATATTTTTAAATATTTTCGCACGGATATCATCATTGGCTGTTTTTAATGACATCAGCAACTTATCATTTGCAACTTCTTTAAGAAGTAATTGAATTCCACGATCATCAATTTTCGTAATGTCTTCAAAGACGAACATCAATTTACGAATCTCTTCAGCCAAAAGAGGATCTTTTTCTTCAAGCCGAGACATAATTGATTGTTCAGTATTTTTATCCATGACATTGAGCATTTCTGCCACTGGCTGAACTCCACCCAGAGTGGCTTGTTCCACAGAGTGCGTATTCGATAATTGATTTTTCAATACACGATCAATATCGGCAATGAGTTCTGGATCCACGTTATCTAAATTTGCCATACGCATAACAACTTCAGCTTGTAGACTTTCTGGTAAACGACGTAATACTTCGCCTTTTTTCTCAGATTCTAGGTGAGCTAAAATAACGGCGACAGTTTGAGGATGCTCATTGACTAAAAATGTTGATAGTGCTTTCGCGTCAACCATTTCCAACGATTCCAGAGTTCGGCCACTGCCGCCATTGATATTTAATCCACCCATGACGCCACGAGCACGCTCTTCGCCGATCGCTTCGATAATCGCGTCTTTACTGGACATTTTATCAGAGAAAATAAAATCTTCAGATTCACTTAAAGTTTCGTAAAACTCCTCAAGAACACGTTTTGTCACATGCACCGGAACAACTTTATACTTACTCATTAAATGGATCAGTTTACGAATATCGCCGTCGTCCATTTTATTAAATAAGACTTTAATTGCTTCACGACCCAAGTAATTCACCAGAATCGCTGCTTTATCAATCCCGCGTAATGTATCAAAATCTAAATTTTCGTATCTTGTAGGAGCCTTCATATTTAACTTTCCTTCCTTGATACCCACATATTAATTGCACTTGATGCTTTTTCCTCATCACTGTTGATCAAATTCATGATTCGATCCTTCAGTAATTCACTTTCTGCTTTTTCAGGATCAATCGATTCTTGGAGCATCGGTAAAATATTACCTAAACCAGGCAATGAGCTGTCGACAGATTGAAGCTCTTCAAGTTCTTCCAATGTACGTGGTAACATTTCTTCAACTGTATCGGTAAATGAATCTGTGATCCATTGCATAAATGGACGTACAACCATAAAGAAAAAGAGCATCAAAGCAAAACCTAACAATCCCCATTTAAATAAAGACTGAACAAGTTTTTTCTTTTCGATATTTGTGAGCAATTTTTCGCCTTCAGAAAAATCTTCTGCTTGGAATTGAATTGATTCAATTTTAACCGAGTCTCCTCGAGCAGCAACATAACCTACAGCACTCTTAACTAATGATTCATACTTTGCAATTTCTTCGGCAGTACGAGGTTGCCATTTTGTTTCGGTTTTTCCATCTGCACCTGTCGTCGTTGTCGTCACTCCATCAATCAAAACGGCAACACTGATTTTTTCTACTCCACCCGCAGCTTCACGAACATTTCGAACAGTCTTAGAAATTTCATTATTCACAGTTTTAGATTCTTTTTTAACATCTTGTTTGAAACCAACTTGCCCAGAATTATCTTCTGCTCCTGGTAAGTTTGATCTAGAGCCTGGAACTCCTGTTGGGTTCGTACGTGCTCCATCTAATGACTCTTCATTCGTCGTCATACTACGAAGTGCAATTTTTTCAGGATCAACACTTTCTTCAACCGAACTTGTTACTTTTTGATTTATTGTCGCATCTACTCGAGTAACGATTTTACCTTGCCCAACGACCTTTGATAAAATGCTATCGATACGACTTTCAAATTCTTTTTCTACTTGTTGTTTAAGTTCTAAAATTTCGCTTGAAGCTCCTATAGCACCATCAGATTTTCTAGAAAGCATTCGACCACTTTCATCGATCACTGTGACTCGGTCTGCATCCATCCCTTCAACAGCATTTGAAACTAAAAAGCGAATTCCACGAACTTGATCCGCAGATAAAGTTTTTCCAGGGTGCAATGCAACAACAATCGAAGCCGATGGAGGAACGGACTCTTCCATAATCGCTTTTTTCTGAGGAATCGCAAGCATCACTTTAGACTGTTTTACCGCAGACAAAGTATTGATAGCTCTCATCAATTCACCTTGTAATGCACGTTGGTAATTGACTTTTTGAGCATAGGAATTAATTCCAAAATCAGTTTTGTCAAAAAGTTCTAGACCGATTGTTCCCATATTCGCGGAACCGACTTCAGCCATCAACTGCATTTGAGTAACATGCAAAAATTCATTCGGAACTAAAATTGTTCTGCCTCCGTCTTTCAGTTCAAATGGGATATTTTTCGAAGTCAGCTTCGCTGTAATCGTTGGCATTTGATCGGATGGAATGTCTTTAAGTAAAACTGCGTAGTCCTTACCCGAAACCATAAATCCAACGAATCCCAAAGCAACAACGATCAATAAACCAGACGCCGTTAAGGCCATCCTTTTAGTTGGTCCAATAGATTTATAAAACTCTTGAAACTGGATGACTAATCCACCAAATAATTTCCCCACATCACACCTGCATTTTCATTATTTCTTGATAAGCATCTATAATCTTATTTCGCACTTGGACCATGGCACGTAATGCGATGTCTGCTTTTTCAGCGGTGATCATGACGCTTGCAACATCATCAGTTTTTCCTGTCGCAAGCTCTTGGACTTTGCGATCTGATTGAACTTGTAATTCATTCACATTTGATATGGCTTGATTTAAAGTATCCGCAAACGAATTACCATTTATTTTCTCGGTCTTAAATTGATCTGAAGTAGAATTCGAAGAACCAATTTTCGACCCGCCAGAGTCGATAAACTTATTTGCATTCGAGATTGTCAAACCGTCCATGGTACACCTCTGTAAGTTATTAATATCTATTTAATTATCTACCAATTTCAAGCGCACTTAAAGCCATATCTTTTGTTGCCTGTACGGCCTGTACGTTAGCCTCGTAAGACCGTGAAGCTTGAATCATATTGGTCATCTCTTCCATCAGATTAATATTGGGGTAGGCCACATAACCCTCTTCATTTGCATCAGGATGAGACGGATCGAATTTCATCAGAGGCGCTTTTTTATCTGAAACAACATCCGTGACTTGCACACGCGAATAATCGCCACGCGGATCATTGACTCCAACAATATCGCCAAAAGTCTTGCCGTCCGGCATCGCTTCAAAAACAACATCTTTACGGCGGTAGGGCCCACCTTCAGGAGTTCGCGTCGTATTAATATTTGCAATATTCGACGAAATCGAATTCATGCGCTGTCGCTGCGCTGACATACCACTACCAGAAATTCGAAAACCAGATAAAAAATCAGCCATTATCTATCTCCGATGGCATATTTAATCGCTGCCATTTTTTTATTTATTAATTGAAGTGCGGATTTATACATAATTGAATTTTCAGTCAAAGCTGACATCTCTTTTTCAAGATCAACCGTATTTCCATCATTATTCACGGCGACATCTGGATTATCATAAATATCTGCCGTTGGTGTACCTGTCGAACCGCCTACGAAATGTTCACCATGAGTTGCTGCCATTTTATTTGACCCATCAATATCCAAAGCCTTAGCGAGTGCTTCTTCAAAATCAACTTTTTTGGCGTGATAATTAGGAGTTTCTGCATTCGCAATATTCGCCGAAGTGACATTATGTCGAACTTGCCTGAGCCGAAGAGATGTCGCCAAAGCGTCGGTTGTTTTATCAAAAAGATTACTCATAAATGACCCTCCATTCGATATTGATTCAATTTATTACGCAAAGTACGAATTGAAATTCCCAAAATTTCTGCAGCGCGAGTTCTGTTTTGCTGCACAAAATAAAGAGTCTGCAAAATGTACTGCCTTTCGACAGTTTCAAGTTTTAAACCGACGGGAACTTCGAGCTCAGTATCTCCGATTTTAAGATCAATATCCTCGGGCTCAATGTGATTGCTTTGGCACTTTTGCACTGCTTTTTCCAGAACGTCTTCAATCATCTGAGAGTCTTCGGGCCACTCATATTGCATGAGCTTTTCGCGTGCTTTTTCGGTTAAAACTAAATTTGATTTATTATGCATTAACTGTAAAACATTCATATTAAAATCAATAGTCTGGGCGATTTGATTTTTTTTGTGGATAAGTTCCGACATCTTATTTGTCTCCTGCAGAATCTTTAGATAGTTCATTATTTGCTGACGGATTTGCCGTTGCGGGAATACGTTTTAAATATTTTTTATAGTCTTGGGTCCATTTTGAACTGTTCATTTTTTCGCTGGCTAATTTTTCCCAAAATACACTTTCATCGCCTTTGAATTGAGCCCAAGTTTCTTCAGCTTTTTTGAGCTCTCCTTGGCTAAAATAAATCTGGCCAAGTTTGAAACGTTCCTCAGACAGTGAGGTATTTTTTTCATATTTTTCTAATAGTTGTGTCAGTGCAGAAACTGCAACTTTAGAGTCCTTGGCTTCCAAGCTGACTTTCGCCAGCATCTGGTATGTTTTAATTTTTAAATCATCACTGATTTTTTGTTCGCTTAAATTATTTAAAAGATCCATAGATTTATTAAAATTTGTTTTTTTGTACTCAAGTTCTGCTAACTTTAAAACTGTTGGACCAACTTGCTGTGGTTTATTTTGCCAAACTCTCGCAACCTCATTCAGGTATCGAATCGCCGAGTCCGTATCACCTTTTTTTTCGTAGATGGAAGATACTAAATAGACTCGTTGAATCTGTTGCTCTTCAGACAATTCTTCGGGCTTTGAAATTTTTTGGACATCTTCATAAGCTTGTTGATATTTTAAATCTTCAAAAAGACATTGCGATTTATTCAGAAGAACTTCATCGACAGACGGTAGTGATTGATTTGCCTTTATAAACAGAGAGTTCTCGTCATTCTTTAAATTCGACAATTGAGCTATTGTCTGATCATATTTTTTTAATGCTGTACTGTAAGCGCCTGCGGCTTGATAAGCATTTCCGATTAAAAAATTCGTATCAATTCTGTCATTCTTTTTAAGCCAACTGTCAGAATACTTTTTAACTGTTTCTAAAACTTTTTTATGCTGATTGTTTTTAGAAAAAAAGGCGATCTGATCATTGATATTTTTGACAATGCGCTTGGTGACTTGGTCTGAATTTTTTCGAGTCGGAGCTGATTGGTAAAACTTAGATAAAATATCAATGGCTTGATCATATTCATTTCGTCGAGCAAACCCGTCTGAAATCATTGTCGATTTAAACTGGTCAACGTTAGCCAAGTCACTCTTGGCAGACAGTTCATTCATTTTTTGAATGGTTTCTTTAAGCTCCTGCTCTTTCATGCTCTTCATCCGTGTACTTAATAAATGGAGACGCGCTATAATTGTTTTTGGATTATCTCCATATCGAAAATGCGTCTCTAAAAATGCTCCCGTCGGTTTTGTTTGATCAACACTAATAATTTCTAACAACTCCCCGACTCGAGTCAGTGCGTAAGGAGCAAACTCATGTGTCGGAAACATTTGTACGAATTCCAAAGCCGCAGAATGCGCCGGAACTGGTTTTTGAGTTCGGAAAAGTGCTTCCATCTTATTAAAATAGGCGTTGGGAAACAATTGCACCATATTTGGATACTTTTTAAGTGCCTCAGTGTATTGGTTGAAAGCTAAATTATATTTTTCATCGTTCATATAAATATCAGCTTTTCGAAAAGCTGCTTCCGCTTGAACAAGTTGATTCTTGGATTTTTTTTCAATTTGCTCAGCAAGCCCAATAGCCTGATCGGTTTGACTCAATTTTGATAAACTGTACATCAAACCTAACTGTGCATAGTCGGCAGAGATTTTATCTTTGTACTTTTCGTTATTGATGTGGGCACTAAATTTACGTGACGCTTCTAAATAATTTTTCTTATCAATATTTAAAAGTCCCAAGGCTAAAGAAGTTCTTTCGGCTAATGGAGAGTTTGGATATTTTTTGAGAAACTGATCATAAAGAAATGAAGCTTCTTCAAATTCTTCATTTTTTCCTTCGGCTCGCCACAAATTGACCAAAGCATCCGCTGTCATTAAGTAAGCCACATCCAGATACTCTGATTCAGGATATTTTTGTTCAAACCAGTGAAATGTTTTTTTCAATACTTGGGGGCGATTCTTTTTGAATAGAGTTAGTAAGAGTCTGGCTTGTTTATTTTCATCTGTCGATTTCGCACCGATTTCATAACCCGGAGGATTTTGCTTCATTTTTTTCCAGAAGCTATATTCTTGATCAATGATTGGAAAATTTAAATAGTAATTTGTTAATCCTTTTAAAATCGCATTTTGACTGACTTCATAGTCTTTAACTTTAAAGCGTTTGTATTTGTCATCGCCGCCATCAAACAGTCCGGATTTAAGGTCTACACCCGAATCTAACATTGTTTCGATGCCGTCAATGTCGCTGATTTTTAAATAATCCACATCTGCAGGAACACGTTGAACTTTTTTAGGCGTTTCTGTCTTTGCGACCTTTGGACTTTTTTTAACTTTAGTTTTTTCAGTATCTGACTTCAGGTCTTCATTATAATAAAAATCAACAATCAATTTTGAAGGCTGATCCGTTAAATAATCAAATGCCTCCACGTGTTCATTTTTTAAAACAAACTCAATTACTGATGTGTCATCTAAATTTTTAGGCAGCACCTGAACAGATTGAACAAATGGGTTTGTTTGTACTTTTAAAGCTTGAATAGATTCATTCGATAGACCTTTAACAGAAAGCTGGACTTTTGTCTGCGAACCCACTTTCACTCTGCGAATATCATAGTCCCAACTTTTTTGACCTAGAATTTCAAAGTTTAAAGTTTCGCCCTGTAGTTTTAATGCTGTTTTTAATTCTGATGACCACGACTTAAGACAAGTTAAGGTTACGATAATCAGCAATACATAGTGTTTTATAAATTGTGCAATATTCATCAAATAGTTAATAAAGCATTTCAAATGCCAACCGTTTAAGACATTCAAAGCCGATTATTTTGAGGCTAGGAAAAAAACACCTTCGATTTTGGCAAGTACTGACAATTTAATGACACTTGTTCGAGACTTAAAAGCATGACGCTGCCGAGTGTTTGAACTATCAGGACTAGACTCTGAAGAAAATCAATTTTAGATTTAATCTATGGCTTGTTATAAATATTTTATTTTCCCTACCCTCATTTTTTTCCTATCAACAGGATGCATTTCGAATCTTCTTAAGGAACCCGCACCTACTTTTTCAAAAGACATTATTTTACCTTTATTACCAAACGAATTTGTTTTAAAAAAAACTTCAGCCTACCCTTCATGGAAGAGCACAAAAACTTCAAACGTTGTTCTCGTTATTTCAGAGTGCTCTGACCCACAATTAAATTTAAAATCGGCACACTCATTGATTACAAACGCACTTGAGAATGAAAAAATCATCGAAGAAAAAAAGACAACTTTCAAAAAAAATCCAGCTTTTTATCGTAAAGTTTCGGGATTGGTTGATGGACTAGATATCGATATCATTAGCACTTCTTTTAAATACAAAGAATGTATCTATATATCTTCTCTTTCTGGAGTACGTGAAAGCCTCAATAAAGATATTGATCATTGGAATGAATTCAACCAACAGATTGAATTTAAAAAGTAATGATGTCCAAATCCGTCGCTACACATTTTCAAGATTGGGCTGAAGATCAGCTCTATTTCATAGGTGGGATAGGATATCTCGTCAGAGACGTTTGCAAAGAAATAACGAAAAAGCCATTTTACGGACAACTTCTTGTCGATCAAATTTATTTGATCGGTATAAAATCATTACCTCTTATATTAATTACTGCTGCATCAACGGGTATGGTGATGTCGTTACAATATGGTCTAGGACTTGAAAAGTTTGGTGGAAAACCTTACGTGCCACGATTAGTCGCATCAACTATTTTAAGAGAAATGGGCCCAGTATTTACCAGCTTGATGCTTGCCGCGCGAGTCGGCGCAGGCATTGCCAGCGAAATTGGCTCGATGGTCGTCACTCAACAAATTGATGCCATTCGAGCGCTAGGGACTTCACCCATCAAAAGAATAGTTATTCCACGAATTTTGGCATGCATAATCGTGTTACCGTTGCTGGTCGCGATTACAAATCTTGTCGGAAATTTGGGTGGCTTGATCATCGGACACTATGAACTGGGGTTAGACCCTCAATTCTATTTTCGTCGAGTTTTAGAAACTTCGAATATCAAAGACTATATTTCTGGAATCACCAAAGCCTATTTTTTTGCTGCTTTTATTTCTTTTCCAGCATGTTACTTTGGATTGAATGTAAAAAATGGAACCAAAGAAGTCGGAATCGCTACAACAAAAGCAGTAGTGACGGCTTCGTTACTCATTTTGGTGGGTAACTTTTTTCTATCTAAAGTATTTTGGGTGATCGAAAAATGGCTTTAATAGAAATTAGAAACTTTAAAAAATCATTCGGTAGCAAACTCGTTCACAACGATGTGACTTTTTATGTTAAAAAGGGCGAGTGCCTTGGACTTGTCGGCGGATCAGGCGCTGGTAAATCAGTCATTCTTCGAAGTTTAATCGGTTTAGAAAAACCAGACTCTGGAACTATCGAAATTGATGGTGTTGATATAACAAAATTGAATGAAAATGAGCTGATTGCTGTTCGGAAAAAAGTAGCCTATGCTTTCCAAGGTGGTGCTCTTTTTGATTCGCAATCCGTATATGACAATCTGGCGTACCCGCTCCGTGAGCATACAAAATTATCTGAAGCATTAATTAGAACTAAGATTGTAGCTCAGCTGACAGAATTTGGTTTAGCTGATGCTCTCGAGTTGTTCCCTTCTGAATTGTCAGGTGGTATGCAAAAGAGAGTAGGTTTGGCTCGCGCTATGATGCTAGAACCTGAGATCCTATTATACGATGAACCCACCGCTGGTTTAGATCCCTACAATACTAAAAAAATTCAAGAATTGATTTTACGCTTAAAAAGCAAAGGCGTGACTTCTATTTTAGTCACTCATGACATGCCGACGGCTATTGCAGTATGTGATAAATTTGCATTTTTAAAAGATAAGATTATTTCTGAGCAAGGAACAATTCAACAACTGACAGAACACAAAAACAGCCTGATTCAGCAATTTATCGAAGGACATATGATATGAACCAAATTAAAGTTGGTCTTTTTTTAACAATCGGAATATTTATTACTGCGGTATCTATTTTTTTGATGGGATCAAACAAATCCATATTTCAAAAAACAATAAATCTTTCTTGTTACTTTGACTCGGCACAAGGCTTGAATAAAGGCGGTGTTGTTTCATTGGCTGGTGTTAAAGTTGGAAATATTGATATCATTGAATTTGATGAAACCAAAAATTTAGTTAAAGTGACTTTCTTGGCTCAAGACGACTTCGCCAAAAAGATTAAATCTGACTCAGTTGTTGAAATCAGAACCCAAGGTGCTTTGGGTGATAAGTATTTATATATCACTCCAGGAAAATCAGCAGAGACAGTTGTCGATGGTTCAGAACTGAAATCCGAATATGGCAATGATATTCTTTCAGTACTCTCTAAACGTGGAAATGAAAGCGAAAAACTTTTTGATGCAATTTCAGATTTTCAAAAATTGATGCAAAGCCTGACTGCACAGAATAAAATTCCACAGCTGTTAAATAAAATCGATCAGGCCTCTGGAAACCTCAATGAATCTTCAGCTCATCTCAAAAAGGCATTAGCAGATGGTAAACTTGAAAAAGCTGTAGCCCGCATGGAAAATGTGATGGAAAAGATCGATAATGGCCAAGGAACTCTGGGAGCATTAATTAACGACCGCTCTTTACATGACCGCTTGAAAAGCATTTTGGGCGCGGGCCAAAAACAGCAACAAGTGAAGTCTATTTTAAAATCGAGTGTTGAAGAGTAGATTATTTCTTGAATCCAAAGACTGTAAATCTTAAGTAAACGCCGCAATCTAAAGTGTCTTCAAACTGAATTTCTATTTCATTCAGTGATTTTGTAAAATCGGACAGAGTTTCTTTTCGATTGATATGCTCAGGATGTTCATAATTTGTGGATTGCAGCACGACTCTGCAACCTTGTGGCAAAGCTTTGATCCAATCATCACTCATATGTTCGCAGCTGGTATTGACGACGAGATCCGTTTCCAAAGGAAAGATAAAATCTTGAATATCTCGGTGATAACTTTTCCAGTTCCATTTACGATTCAATTTATTACTGAAAACTGACCATAATTTTGATTTTTCAATACCAATTGCTTGCAAAACGATATCTTCATTTTTCATCATCAACGGCAGCAAACCATGCCAATGACCGACAAAAACTGCATTTTTTGTTTGAATTTTAAATTCTCGACATACTTCAATAATTTTTACTTTAGAAGTCACTTGCCCGCTGCTTAAACTATCACGCAAAGTAGTAAAAGCTAGTTCTTGATCAATTTTAAAGCGATAAAATAGATCTACATATTTTGTTATACTCGAAAGCAAAGATGACATTCAAAGATCTTATTTTAAATTTGTATTTACTTCAAATTTAAAATTCGAATTAGTCATTTGTAAAATGATTTTTATAGTCAATTCTTAGTTCTGAATTCTGTTCCGATTTTGATAGGTAATAAGTCCCAATCACCAAAGTGTCCAATTCGGTTCCCATAAAACAACGGAAGGCATCTATTGGTGAGCAGACGATTGGCTCACCACGAACGTTAAAACTTGTATTAACTAGCATTGGAACTTTCGACTTCTGACCAAATGCAGAAATCAATTCGTAAAACTTTAAATTCGTACTTTTGGAAACGGTTTGAACTCTGGAAGTATAGTCAACATGAGTCACTGCAGGCACTATAGATTTTGGTAAATTCAACAAATCTATTCCAAAAAGACTTTTCTCAGTCTCGCTTAAAATTAGTCTTTTGTTATTTTTGATTTTACCCACAAACAACATATACGGAAAAGAACCAGACATTTCGAACCAGTCTGTCATAAAATCCTCAAGAATTGCTGGCGCAAATGGCCTGAAAGATTCGCGATATTTGATCTTTAAATTCAAATCCCTTTGAGTTTGAGCAGATTTAGGATTCGCTAAAATCGAGCGATTTCCCAAGGAACGAGGACCATACTCCATTCGACCTTGAAACCAGCCGACGGCTTTGTTTTCTATTAAATCTTGAGCTGTAACAGATATGATTTCAAGCGCTGATTTTTTTTGAAAAACTGCACCCACTTTTTTTAACTGGTCTTCAATTTCAGAATCTGAAAATTCATTTCCTAAGTAGCTCCCTTTCATTCGATCTAGTTCTAACTCAGAATGAGATCGTTCATGGTGCCTATAGTAATAGGCTAATGCAGCTCCGAGTGCACCACCAGCATCACCTGCTGCGGGTTGCACCCAAATCCCATCAAATATTTTTGTATCCCACAAAGAACTATTCGCAACACAGTTTAAAGCAACCCCACCAGCCAAACAAATATTATTTATATCGTAACTCTTTCTTAAATCAGTGCATATTCTTACAAGAATATCCTGCAAGACAATTTGAATTGAGGCTGCTAGATCCATATGTACTTGCTTTAACTCATCATCAGGGTGACGAAAGCTAAAATCGAATAGTCGATCAAATAATTTATTCGTCATTTTTAGATTGGTGCAGTAATCGAAATACTTCATATTCAGACGGAAGGAACCGTCATCCTTAACATCAACTAATTCTTTGCGGATTCGTTCAACATAAATTGGTCGACCATAGGGCGCTAAACCCATAAGTTTATATTCGCCAGAATTGACTTTAAATCCACAATAATATGTAAACGCAGAATATAATAAACCCAGACTATGAGGGAAATTGATTTGCTTGATTTTTTTTAAATTATTTTTTTCACCAAGATAAACTGTTGTCGTTGCCCACTCTCCAACTCCATCCATTGTTAATACTATGGCTTGCTCGAAAGGAGATGGATAATAGGCGCTTGCGGCATGACTCAAATGATGGTCAGAAAAACATAATCGATTCAGCGCTGATTCTTTTGTAAAACCGACCGTAACAAGTTGACTTATAATTTCATTTTTTTGAAATAATTTTTCTTTCAACCAAAGCGGAATTGACCGCACAAAAGAAGAAAATCCTTTAGGTGCAAATGCTAAATAGGTTTCAACCAGCCTTTCAAATTTAAGAAATGGTTTTTCAAAAAACACAACAGCATCGATTTGCAGAGCATCTAATTTCAAGTGGTCCAAACCAGCTCTTAGACTTTCAATAGGGAAAGACGAATCATGCTTTTTGCGTGTATATCTTTCTTCTTGAGCTGCAAAAATGACCTCACCGTCTTGAATAAATGCTACGGCACTATCATGATAAAATGCGGATATTCCTAAAACAATCATTAAAATATTGTGTAAATAAATGGGGCTAAAACAGAGCCGCTTGCAGAGTAAATTAAAAATGCCATCATCATCATAACTAATAATACTGGAATCAACCAGTACTTCTTATTCGACATTAAAAAAATAATGAATTCTTTTACTATTTCCATATTACTCCTAGAATTGAGTTCGAAAAGATGACTGCGGATTCTCAGGTTCGGTTTTCCAATAAGTTTGTGCGTTTTTTTCAAATTTTAAATTCATATTCTCTTTTGTTAAAATCTTCCTCAGAAAACCAATTGGAATAAAAACAGATACAAATAACAATGAAAGTACAATCGGTGTTGTGATTTTTTGAATAAATTCACCGAATTTAAGCCAAAGATGAACTGGCCCTTTTAACGCTCTTGGAGCTTTGAAAGTCAGAATCAGTAAAAAGGAACAGAAACAAATTGAGATTATTGAAAATCTTAAATTAAGATGAAAAGTATAATAAACTGCGATGCCTCCAAAAGCCGCTGACATCATTAAGCCAAATTTTTTTTCGTTACTGTACATGATTCATAAATTTTAAACTAAATTTAACATTAGCACAATTTTTTATATCTGGAAGCGACTTAAAAATCTTAAGTCAGTCTTAGATAACTCGTTGCGGGCCAGCAAATTCTAAAAAATGATGCCTTTATCTGTATAAAAAATTAAAGTAAGGATCTACAAACCATACTGCCTGAGACATTGACGAAACGTGAATTGCATTATGTCTTTAAGGGAAAAGAGCAACATGTCAGACTATTTTGAAAAAGTAAGCCAAACTCGCGACAAACTAAATGCTGTTGGCAAAGGGTTTTGTCTGATGAAATGGATGACTCAGACATTGTATTTACACATGGGTGACAATCATAGTTGTTACCATCCTAGGCCCCATAAAATCCAGTTAAGTGATATCGAAAACAATCCAAGTGGTTTACATAATACGGCCCAAAAAAAACAACAAAGAAAAATAATGCTCGAGGGCGGTCGCCCGGACGAGTGTTATTATTGCTGGAATATTGAAGACCTCGAAGGAGCTCATTTATCAGACAGAATGATTCATAGCACAAGTGAATATGCTCTACCTGAACTGGAAAAAATATCAAAACTAAAGGGCGATGAAAATATTAATCCTCGACACATCGAAGTTAGTTTCGGTAATGCATGTAATTTTAAATGTGGTTATTGTTGTCCACAGGCCAGCTCAAGCTGGATGAATGAAATTAAAACTTATGGAAATTATGATATTACGACAAATCAATACAGCATTGATTTTTTAAAAAACTCTGATTTTTTTCACCCTGAAGATCAAAATCCTTATGTCGATGCTTTTTGGAAATGGTGGCCAGAGTTAAAAAAAGACTTAAAGGTTTTTAGGATTACTGGCGGAGAGCCTTTAATCAACGCAAATACGATGAAGCTTCTTGATATGCTTGATGAAGAACCAGCCCCACATCTGCAACTTCACTGCAATAGTAACCTAGGAATGGCTCCGGCCATTGTCGAACGATTTTCGGCAAAAGTGGCAAAACTAGTTCGTGAAAAAAAAATTAAAGACTTTCGCCTTTTCACAAGTATTGATAGCTGGGGCCCGCGCGCAGAATATATGCGGAACGGACTAGATTGTCATATCTGGGAAACAAATATGAGAACATATCTTAATTCAGTTCCCGGCAGTCGTATTAATTTCATGTGTACATTTAATGTATTGTGTGTAACGAGTTTTGATTTGTTACTTAAAAAAATTCTTGAATGGCGGCAGGAATTTCAAGCCAATGATCCGCATGGACATAATCAGCGTTTTAATTTCGACACGCCCTACTTAAAAGAGCCCCCTCATTGGATGATTAATATTTTGCCGAATGAATTTAATGGATTTATGGATTCACATTTAAAATTCATGAAAGACCATTTAAGGTCTTTAGAAATGCCCCATGGCTTTGACAGCTTAGAAATTGAAAAATTTAAGCGCGTCGCGGACTATATGCTCACAAACCCCGTAAAGCCCGAATCAATTCAGCAAGGACGTCGCGATTTTTATACTTTTTTTAATGAGCACGACCGCCGGCGCAAAACAAATTTCGCAGAAACGTTTCCTGACTATTCTGAATTTATGAGTTTATGTAAAACGACCTATGAAAACTATTGAGGTTAAATGTGTTAATTAAAGTCTCTGAGCCAAAGAATCATCTTTGGAAAAATCAAGAAATCACAGGAATACATGCCGAATTCACTGACAAATGCAATTCTGGATGTCCTATGTGTCCACGATACATTAATCATGGTTCAGAATTAAATCCCAATTTACCAAAAACTGAGGTCACTTTAGATCAATTTAAAGATTGGTTTTCTCCAAACTTTATTAAAAATTTGAAGAAACTATATGCCTGTGGTAACTACGGCGATCCTATTGCAGCAAAAGATACTCTCGAAATTTATCAGCATATGCGTGAATTAAATAATGATATGGCTCTTTCGATGCATACAAATGGTAGCGCTCGAACTACGGATTGGTGGGCGGCTCTTGGTAAAACGATGAACTATTCCATGCGTGGCGATTACTGTACATTTAGTATTGATGGCCTTGCGGATACAAACCATCTTTATCGACGTAATACAAATTTTGAAAAAATAATTTCCAATGCAAAAGCCTTTATAGCTGCAGGTGGCATTGCACATTGGGATTATATTGTCTTTGAACACAATGAGCATCAAGTTGAATTGGCCAAAGACTTAGCCATTGAAATGGGGTTTGAAAACTTCAATGTTAAAAGAACAACTCGTTGGGCGAAATACAGTGAGGGCCGTGGCGAATTCGAAGTTAAAGACAAAAACAAAAATACAGACTATTTTTTACGTCAACCTCTTAATAATGATTTCAAAGACGAGACTATAAAAATTCTTAAAGAAAATTTAAAAAAACCGAACTATATCACTGAACAAGAATTCGATAAATTGCACAGTGATGATTTAAAACACAGAATGCATGATCCAAATGGTTCTTTTGTCGAAATTAAATACAATGAAATTGAAATTCAATGTCGAGCCATAAAAGGCCCCTCGAATTCACTGAATGAAATTTTTCTAAGCGCTACGGGACATGTTTTTCCGTGTTGCTTTTTAGGCGGCGAACCATGGCGATACTCATCTCATACAAATGGTTCTCAAGATAACTTCATGAAAATGATAGAGTTAAACGGTGGAATGGATTCTTTAAGTTTACATAAAGAAAATTTAGATCAAATTTTAAATAGCCCAGTTTATTCTGAGCTCCTTGGTCGATCTTTTACTCAAGGCCATTCAATGCGCAGTCGCCAGTGTAGCACTTGTTGTGGCAAAACATGGAATAAATTAGATCACGGAGAAATTGGAAACAAACAAACTAGTTATTTGGATACACGAAAAAATCAAACAAGTGGACGCGGCTAATGCACCGACACGATGATATCGAGCATATCAAAAAAACCAAGGATCAACTGAATAAAGTTGGTAAGGGTTTTTGTTTGCTGAAATGGACTCAGCAAACACTCTATCTACAATCGGGCGACAATCATAGTTGCTATCATCCATGGCCCCATCATATTGAAAAAAATGACATCGAAAATAATCCAAGTGGTTTGCATAATACGGCTCAAAAAAAACAACAAAGAAAAATTATGCTAGAGGGCGGCCGACCAAAAGAATGTTCTTACTGCTGGAATATCGAAGATTTGCCCGAAGAACATCTCAGTGATCGAATCATACATAGTAGTCATTTTACTCCGACTGAGGCGAACCCCAAACCGTTTCAAGGCGATCTTTATAATGTTATCAAAAATACCCCCTGGGACACAAACATCAACCCCAGACTTATCGAAGTTAGTTTCGGTAACACATGCAATTTTAAATGCGGCTATTGCAGTCCACAGAACTCGAGCAGTATTTTAAATGAAGTCAGGCAACACGGCGAGTTTGGAACAAGCACAAAGCAGTACAGCATAGATTTTTTAAAGGAAAGATCATTTTACAATGCCGATGAAGAAAATCCATATGTCGAAGCATTTTGGAAATGGTGGCCTGAATTAAAAAATGACTTGCGCACTCTTCGCATTACCGGTGGAGAACCTTTATTAAATCCTAATACCTTTAGACTTCTTGAAATGATTGAAAACGAACCTGTTCCGCACTTGGAAATTCTTTGCAACAGTAATTTCGGTATAAAATCAGAATTAGTTGATCGGCTTTCAAGGCAAATTACTTTGCTTTTATCACAGAAAAAAATAAAACAGTTTCGAATGCATACAAGTTTAGACACTTGGGGCCCTGGAGCTGAATATATTCGCTCCGGTTTGAAATTAGATTTGTGGGAAAAAAATTTCAGAACGGTGTTGGAAAATTTTAGCCAGCAAGGCAGCTCTATTGAAATCATGGTCACATTTAACTGTCTGGTTTTAAGTTCATTTAAACATCTTTTGCAAAAAATTTTAGATTGGCGAAAAGAATTTAGCCTAACTCACCAACGAGTAGAGTTTTGCACGCCGGCTTTAAAAGATCCTCCTCATTGGATGATTACTATATTACCTGATCAATTTAAAAATTACATCGTTGAGTGTCTTCAGTTTATGATTGCGAACAAAGCCATCGATGCAAATGATTTTGTTGGGTTTAGTGATCTTGAGATTGATCGATTACATCGAGTGTTAGATTTTTGGAATAATTCAAAAATTGAATCTCAAATATTAGAAAAGTACAAAATTGATTTTTTCAAATTTTTTACTGAACACGACCGTCGTCGAAACACTGATTTTTCTTCAACATTTCCTGAATACATGGCGTTTATGAAAGATTGTGAAAGGATAACTAATGAATACAAATGATAAGATTTGTTCACTCTTATGGAATCAACTCAGCGTTAGCTCTTTAGGTAGCCTTAGACTGTGCTGTAACTCATACGATGGACAGATAAAACATGAAGGTAAAGCTGTGTTTCCATATAATTTTACCGATACTGAGTATATGAAAACGTTGCCGGCACTGAATTCCATTCGCGACCAAATGTTAGCTGGAAAAGAGCCCTCAGTTTGTAGTCGCTGCTGGGATATGGAAAAAACTGGCGCTCAAAGCTTCAGGAACATCCACAATCAAATATTTCCTGAGACACATCAAAGCGTTTTAGCCGGGAATACCACTTTTAAATTAGAATATTTAAGTTTAGATTTTGGCAACAAGTGCAATCTAGCATGCAAGATGTGTTCACCGGGCTCATCTAGTTTTTTAGCCAAAGAACAAGCTGGTGCCGATGGTTTTCTTTCTAAAGACGAAGTTGGATTAGCGAACAGAATGCTCGAGAAGGCCAATGAAAAACAATGGTACGAACATGAAAATTTTTGGACTTCAATTCAACCTCACTTAAAAAATTTAACGCGATTGTTTATTATTGGTGGCGAGCCTTTTATTATTCCAGAACACACAAAACTTCTTGAGCTGATTGTTGAATATGGAAATCCTCAAAATGTCAAAATATGCTATAATTCAAACTTAACCACAGTTCCAAATAAACTTTTAGAATTATGGAAAAATTTTAAAGTCGTAGAAATAAGTGCGAGTATTGATGGAACAGATGAGTTTTATGAATATATTCGTTGGCCAACGCCTTTTAAAAAAATCGAAGAGAACATTAATCAAGTTTTGGCCTTAAATATGCC
>JBPOIE010000117.1:0-18929 GCA_052034855.1 Bdellovibrionota bacterium
TTTTAAAACCTATGTTTTTTTTTTTGTATAATAATTGACTTTTGGAAAAGTGTTCCAATTTTTTTATAATTGGCTTCTTTTTGTGGGCTTTTATTAAAAAGGCCCGGGCCCTACGCAAAAAAAAATAACGACGGCGGAAAATAAAAACTACATGATTGGACCGCAAATTTGTTATGAATCCCTGAATCCTGGGTTTGCACGCGGTCTCAGCGAAGTCGGTGCCGATCTGATTTTCAACACGACGAACGATTCTTGGTACGGTGAAGGGACTGAACCGGATCAACACATGATAATGACTTTAGGACGTGCCATTGAAGTTCGAAGACCACTTGTTCGTGCCACCAACACAGGATTCAGCACCGCAATTTTGGCCAATGGACAACAACTTGAAAAGTCACCGATGAATAAACCTTGGGCGCATATTTTTGAAATTAAATACTTAAAAAGTGCCGAACTGACTTTTTACACGCAGTTCGGACATTTTGATTACCTGCTTTGGATTTTATTTTTAATGTTTCTTATCTTTTGGAAGGACCACTATGTACGTCATCAAAAATCTTGATTGGTATGAAATCATTGAACGACTGAAAAACTTTTCAACCAGTGAGTCTGCAAAAAATAATCTTGAATCTCTCGCCCCGCTGACTTCGGCTAGTTTAGCTGAAAAAAGTTTTTATGATATCGAATCAGCGACATTTGTGATCCAAGCTGGAGTACGACCACACATGGAAAGTTTGGATTTGTTTGAACCTTGGATCAGTCGACTCAAAAAAAATGCGGTCCTCAAAACTTTAGAACTGAAAGACATCCGTCATTTTTGTTTAGAGACGATTGCTCTCAAAGAAGCCTTATCAGATCAAGCAACTGCATGGGCTAAAGATATGAGCGAACAATTAATGAACGCCAATGAACCCCTTTCAGCGATTGATCACTTGATGACCGCAAGTTGTGAAATTCGCATGGATGCTTCAGAAAGACTTTATCGTTTATCAAAAGAAAAAGAATCCCTCGCACGACAAATTCAGAACCAGATGGACCGACTTGTTGCAGATCATAAAATGGATCACATGCTGCAAGAAAAGTATGTAACGACGCGCGAAGGTCGTTGGGTGATCCCCGTCAAAGGCGGAATGCAGCACTTTGTTCCTGGAGTTATTCACGCCAGCTCGCACACGAAGCAAACAGTCTTCATGGAGCCTGAAGTCGTTATTCCGATGAACAATAGACTTCGTCAAATTGATGTTGAAATTGATGAAGAAATTGAGCGTTTACTCATCGAAATATCTAATTACCTGTCGACTTTGAAAAATCATTTTGAAAAATCAAAATCTGTTTTACTTCAATGTGATATTCAGATTTCCAAAGCGCAACTGACAGTACTTTTAGGTGCTGAGCCTTGTCGCTTTTCTCACCCGCCTGAATCATCAGAAATCTTTCTGAAAGAACTATTTCACCCGATTTTAAAAATGAATGGCAAAAAACCTATTGCTAATACGATTCATTTAACGCGTGAAAAATCAATTTTACTTTTGTCAGGTCCGAATGCCGGTGGAAAAACCGTTCTTTTAAAATCCATTGGACTCGCGGCACAAATGGCTCGCTGTGGATTACCCATCTGTGCGGAGAAAAATTCAGTTCTGCCCTTTTTCAAAAATATCGCAACTAGTATTGGCGACTCACAAAGTGTCGACGAAGATCTAAGTACGTTCGCGGCCCATTTGAAATCTTTAGATGCGGCCATGAAACTCCAAGGCACTGACAACCTGATTTTAGTCGATGAAATTTGCGGATCAACAGATCCCGAAGAAGGCAGTGCCCTGGCCCGAGCCTTCATTGAAACATATGCACATAATCAAGTCTTTGCTGTGATCACATCCCATTTAAGCCCGTTAAAAACTGGCTGGAAACAAGACGATGTCATTGTGAACGGAAGTCTTGAATACGATTCTGTGAGCGGAAAACCCACCTACCAATTTTTACACGGAATTCCTGGAGATTCTTTAGCGCTTTTAACTGCGAAACGTGTTGGCGTCAGCCCTGCAGTTCTCGCCAAAGCCGAAGAGCATCTTTCACCGCTCGCGAAGCAAAAAATCTCTGCTCTGACAGAAATTGAAAATTTAAAAAAGGATCTGTCTCAATTACAAAACAGATACAAGAAAGATTTGAAAGATCTCGATCAACAAAAAATTTCTTTAGCTGCAAAAATTAAAGAGTTTGAAAAACAAAAAGAACACGAACTTGAAAAAACAATTCAACGTGCTTCTAAAAAAGTGGACGAAGAAATTGCGACAACAAAAGCCGCCAGTACTTTAGATAAACACCGTAAGTTACAAGAAATAAAGTACAATATGCCCGAAATCGTCAAAGGCTCAAAAGTTGAATCTCAGCAAAATAATATGCAATTCAAAACCGCCGATGAGTTTTCAGAAAAATTCCCACCGGGAAGTAAAATTTTTGTTCAAAGCTTGAATCAAGATGGCATCATTCAATCCCGCCCAAATGCAAAAGGCGAAATTTTGGTACTCTCGCAATCGATAAGATTACAAGTTCACTATACTGAGTTAAAACCTGCACAGAAGTTTTCAAACCCAACCTCTCAATTGGTTCAAAGAAGTGGATCAACTCACGGCGGAGCATCCATCGCGTTCATGGATGAAGATCGTGTTATCGATTTGCGTGGAAAACCTGTTGAGACGGCTTTATCAGAACTTGAAATGGCTCTGGATCGTGCAAGCACAAGTAAAGAAGATCGTCTTAAATTGATTCATGGACATGGCACAGAGGCACTCAAGAAAGCGATTCGTACCTATTTATCAAGATCAATCTATGTGAAGAAGTGGAAAGCTGGCACATCCGAATCTGGTGGTGATGGCGTAACATGGGTTGAACTTGGCTTGAGTTGATAAACTCTCATTCATGATCTACAAATGAGACGTCGATAGATTTGACAGCTGTTCTTTTTCAAAAAACAGCTGATTCAAGATGACACAATCAAACACAACACACTCTGATCAACTCTGGCATCCCGCTTGCTTTACATACATGTAACAGCAACTTCAAACAATTTGAAATATATCGGGGGATATCATGACAAAGCAAACAACTCAGCAAAAATTAAAATTAGTTAAACAAGTGATTGTCAGCGCTCTGTCTATGATCGCATTGAGCTCTTGTGGAAATTCAAAATCCGCAGAATTAAATACAACCAATGGTTCTTCGAACAACATTATTTCATCTCAAAAACCTTTAGCGAACTGTAATAAATCAGCAACTGCTGACATGTCGATGAACATCAGCACTGTGAACGATTCATCTGGTCAAGTAGATCCAAATTGGACAAAAGTAAAATTTAATTTTTTATCAACAAATTCAACAGCCGCTGGTAATGTTGTCCGTTTTTTTAAATGGAAAGTTTCTGGTGCTCAAGCAATTTTAGATCCGAGTGCTTTATCAACAATGTTCTATAACTTAGAAAATGGCCAACCGACAACAAATGCCGCAAATTCTGTACCTGTCGAAGAAATTGCCACGACTCGTGGAATCTATGTTCAGTTGAATGACAGCGCAAGCCAGTATCAAGTTTTAAAAGCTGTTGTCTATGACTCTGCAGGAAAGATTGTTGCTCAGATGAATACTTTAATTCCTCAATTCAACTCAAGCTATAACGACTATCGCTTGAATTCGGATGGCACAGCACGAGCTCAAGTATTACTTGATTTACACCCACTCAAGGCGACAGATGCTACATCTTGGACAGCCTCCAACTATTCAACTTATTTTCAAAACTTTTGCTTCTAATCCGTACTTTTTGAAATCGTTTTAGTGAGAGCTCTCAGTCGAAACTTCTTCTGCCTCAAGATTCTCGCCCTGACGATATCGATCTAATAGCGCATCATCGATGGTCGGAAATGAAAACAAAAGCGAATGAACTTGAGTATTTTGATCTTCCTCTGTCACAACCACATAGTGCAAATCTGAAATCGAATTCTCAGACACATCGGAAATGAAAGTGACCAAAACCTGTCCGTCACTTCCCACTTTACGCCAAATTTCATCAGGATCATTGATCACTTGATCACGGAATTCTGCGTATTTTTTAAAATCATCGGCAGGGATATCTTTCTCGGAACGCACTTTCATCATCGACTCCAAAAGTCCAATCGCTAAGTAATCCCCTTCCAAAAGAGAATCGCCCTCGATCGCAGCAAACTGAATAGCTTCTAATTTACGATGATAAATAATTTCTTTTTCACGGAAAACTTCCAATAGCTCTGCATCCTGAGTTGGAAATTGAATAAAAACAAAGGTCGGATACTTTTCTTCCGAATTTAGATAAACACAGGCGACGTAACTAAAAACATCGTCTCCATTTTCAAAATCTTTAACTAAGGTGTACACTGTTAAATCTGGAAAAGTTTCGGCATCAATCCAAATCTCGTCTGGATCATCTAGCGTTGACTCTAGATAAACTTCGCGTGCTAAAATCTCTTCGTTTGAAAAATCAACTTTAGAATTGTAGTTTTTAAAATACTTTTGTTCAAGTTGTTGAATTGGAGTTGAAAAGTATCCAAATAATGTTTTTTCATTTTCAAAGATCAAACCTTGTGATTCATCAATAACAATCAGTTCTTTTTCTTTAAACTTCTGAGTTGCCTTATGAACTTTCGCTTTTGATTGCCGAACAGATCTCACTTTGTCTTTCGATTTCGACTTTACTTTGATTTGAATTTTTTTGGCTTTTTTCAAAGACGTGCTTTTACTGCTGATCTTATTGTTTATTTTACTGGCAACTTTACTCACTACAGATCTCCCATTGCTGAAATTCTAGCTGATTTAATCCATTTAAAACACATATTTATTATGACTTATTCGGTCAAAGAAAAGTCTTGTTGAAACAGAGACTTTTATCTTTACGCTTAAGCCAGAGGTTGAATTTGTCAAAAGTCGAAGTTTTTTTAGATCAAAATCAGATTAAAAATTTAAAAACGATTTTAAATCAATCCGAAGTTGGTGTTCATTTGTTATTTGATAACAAACTCATCGCAGAAGTTTTCAAAAACGATATCAGCGAGCAGGATTTTTTTGAAGTCGATAACCTCAAAAAAATTCAAGACGACTTGATGAAGTTGCTCCAACTGCACAACTTATCTGAAAAACAAGACTTCATTCGTAGCTTATCGACAGATCGTCAGCACCGCATCGTTCGTGCCTATTTCTATATTATAGAAAACAACTTAAAGCAGACTCAAAAACTGCAGCATTAGAAGGGCTAAAATCCTCAATGATATCGTTATTTTCTGTTAACAACAGTGAACTTATCAAAAAACAACAAAACGTTGTTTTTAAGCAAATTTTCATAGCTACAGTTTTAGTTCTTGTTGTTTCGACATTACTTGATTACTTCAATAATTCAATCAGTACAGCTTTGGTTAATATCGCTTTTCTTTTCATTGTCTTTCCAGCGATTTATATTTTTCAAAAGAAAGAGCGTCACCAAGCAGCAAGAGCTATTTTCTTATTCTCATTAAATTTGATCGTTTTTATGAATGCAACATCAGTTCCTATTGACGATTGGACTCGTGTGTTTTTTATCCCTCTGAATCTCCTCAGTTTTCTTGTTTTAGATTGGACTCGAAAACTTACTCTTTTCATTGGTCTCATAACACCACTCATTTTATTTGCCCTTTCAATTTATCTTCAGCCGATGGTTTCTCCTCAATTTCATTTTGAAGCCTTCTTCAATTTGAACATGATTAAATTTATCAACTTCTTTCTGTCTTACTCTGTGATGATCTATATTTTGTTTGTATTTGCTGATTTAATTAATAAGTTCCAAGCTCAATATGCAGAGCAAAATAAATTTTATGCTTTAGGACTTATTTCTGCAGGTATCGGCCATGAGATCAATAATCCTCTTGCTATAATCATGGGGAAAACTGATCTGCTCATAAACAAAATGAATACGAACTCGATGACGCCTGATCTTTTGACCCACGAACTCGATAAAATTAAAAAAACTTCAGAACGCATTGCTGAAATTGTTGCCCATTTAAAAGTATTTTCTCGGGATTCTAAAAAAGATCAATTCACGAAAGTGAGTTGTCAAAAAATCTTAGTCATGACTTTAGATTTGTGCCGAGAACGAATGTTGTTAAATGATGTTCAACTCAAATTGAATATAGAAAATGATATTGTCATTGAAGGAAACGAAAGCCAGTTGATGCAAGTTATTCTCAATCTACTTACAAATTCATTTGATGCGATCGAATCAGTGCCCTTGAAATGGATCGAAATCACTCTAAAATCAAATCGAATTTTAATCAAAGACAGTGGCCTTGGCATTGCTGAAAAACACTTTGCACAACTGATGAATCCTTTCTTTACGACTAAACCAAAGGGTAAAGGTGTTGGTCTTGGACTGAGCATTTCTAAGTCGATTATTGAAAACCATTTAGGGAAACTGATTTACGACCCAACCTGTTTGAACACGTGTTTTATTATTGAATTTCCTGTCGAAATGATCACATACAGACCAACGTCAGATTATTAAGTTTAAAAAACTGCCGATAAGGAGTTATGCCTTATTTTATTTTGCTCATGGTCATTTTGTTTTCAGAATTCAGTCAAGCTGAGTACCGCGTTTTTACATTAAAAATTACCAACTCAAAGACTCAAGTCAGCCGAACAATCAAGTCAACGTTAGATCCGGAACAATACAAATCTTATTACCCTTTAAACAATGACGAACAAATCAGTTACGTTAAGACTTGGCGCTGTAGAGGCTCGACTCGTGACTTTCAAGCTTTGTGTGAAGCACCTCTATCTCCGCAATTAACAACCCCAGAGACCTCGCAAAACGTCCAGAATAAGTCCTAATTTTTTTGATGGAATCTCAAACTGAAACACTCCTCAAAAAAATATGTTAATGTAAATCTATGGCTGAAATACAAAATAGAAATGCAGATCGTGCTTATATTCGTGAAATTCAACAAGACAAAAACACGCGTAAAAAAGAACTTGCAGAACAACAGCGTGAAGACATCAAGCAAATAAAAACTTTCTATGCCGAAAAAAACAGAGAAATTGACGACGAGTCCGCGGCAGCGATCAATCACATTAAAATGGAACAAACTGATAATGATCAAGCTGAGCGACAAGCCAAAGTTGATGAACGCCGTGCTGAACTTGAAGAACGACGTTTTGAAGCCGAAGAAAAAGCGGCCGCAAGACAATCTGGAGTTTCTCAGTCTTCAGTTTACAATCGCGACGGGCGCTTAGAAAATTCGGCTGAAAAAAAAAGTCTAAAATCTAACCCTCAAGTCGAAAAAAATTCAAATCCTGATGATGATTCGTTTTATAAAGTTCAAGATCGAGGCAGTAAATTGAGCGAATCTCATGATGGCTATTACATCAAGGCCTATGCCCCTGAAAAAGAAAAAGACAACATTCGCGTTTCAATTATGAACGACAAAGCCGTCATTTCAGGAAAACGTAAATTTCAGGATTCAAAAAGTGATGAGAATAAAACACTGAGTACGAATAATTTTCAAACCTATCGTGAGGAATTCAAGTTTGAACGTCCTGTTTCTACCGAGGGTATGACCCGAGAACGTGATGGTGATTATATGAGATATTTTATTCCAAAATTAGAGGCTGTTGACTTCGAAGACGAAGCCTAAATAAAAATATCATTATTTCAAATATTGAAAAATTTCTTTCAGTAAAAACTTTCTTTTCATAGATATTTTGTGAAGCTCTTCAAATTGATTTTGAATCATTTGGACGACATCTAAATTTTGCGATGTTTGATCTAACATTTCATTGTATACTGGCATATGAAAAGAAGGCTGAAAATTTTCAGTTGCCACTTCGTTCAAATTATTATTTTTCAATTCATTTAAATTTTTCATAAAACCTTCTTTAAAATTCAATCCATAAAATCAATATTCACAGCGAACATTCTCTGCATCTACACCGGCCAGATCTGTTCTGTTGGTGTATGCGCCCAAATATGTCGCCATCACCGAACCACCATCTTCACGATGTTTCAAACCCAAAAAGTGTCCCATCTCATGTAAAATGAGAGCTTCAAAACTGTAACCTGCAGAATTTTTTTGAGAGTTGTTATGACTCCCTCTAACTAACACTTGCGAGTTTTCATTATAGTATGCGAAATCTGCAGCATTTATTCTGATATCAGCTTCTTGAATCTCATCACCCGCCCAATAGACAGATGTGCGACCTTGTTCAGACTTTTTATCTGACTCCCAATTTGATAAAAAGTAAATACCATTTTTTTTATCTCGACTTGGCAGTGCATTTTTAACAGTCGTCGTACTATTTTCCTCAATCAATTCAAAAACTTTACGCCCTGCTTTCCGTTCCCATGTGGCTGCAGCTCTGTAAATAGCTGATTTCAGGTCGCTTGGAATAGACGCTGTCATGATTAACTCTACGGGTGTTTTTTGTTTCCAGGAAATTCTTTGACCATAAACATTCTGTACAAAACCACAGTCTGTTTGCTCTTTCGGGGCACATGACGATATCAAACCGACAAGGCTCGATATAAAAATAAATTGAATGAAAGTTTCTAACGTCATTCTCACAGAGTTTTGTATTTCAAGTCTTTGGCCAAACTATAACGAATATATGAGTTTAGAATGACTCAAAAAAAGACACATATTAACGCATGGACACCCTCAGTCTCTGACTGTCAAAACTTATGACACACCTGAGTGTTGTCTCAAAGCGACACTGATTTTTCCAAATACACCCCATTTATTTTGTAAACTCAAGTTCCACTCTGGCACCAATGATGTAAGTATCTGATTTAACTAGTGATTTTATTTGGCAAGGCAATTGCTATTGTATCATAGCAAGACAAGCCTTCGCTCCACCACGATCGTGGGATTCATACCAGAGCGAAACCAAACCCGCCAAAATTACTTCCTTCGCTGGAAGGGGACAAAACCCCGGTCTCCAGCTCGCGCGCGTTTGTACACAAACACAAACTTCGTTATGCTATTTCAACAGAACTACACTGTGAATACACGAAGGAGTGTTATGAAAAAATTAATTCTATTAACAATACTGTCTTTAACGATTTGGAGTTGTTCTTCGAATCCACACAAAGCAGAAAAAATTGAAACCAATGTCGAAAACGGACAAAGCCTGAATAGCGAAACTACTCTTGGCGTCAAAGACGGTAACATGGTCGTCCAGAAAAAAGTCGACATGAATGAAGAGCTTCGAAAACTTCAATATGAAGTTTATGAACTTGAAGATCGTGTTTATGGAAACCGTAAGTATGGCTCGCTCGGACTTTATGGAGTTCTGCGTGAGTGCAAGTCTCAATTGGCTGATCCCAAAAATGGCGGTGAAGGCAAATTGATTTGGACAGAACCCATGGACCGAGTTTCTGATAAAGAAGACGATTTCAAAATTGGTATCGATGAGCAAAATAAATTAGTGGCTGTCACAGAAGAATTTTTGAAGGACAGAATTGAGCGTTTCCGTGGTTATAAAAAATTACTCAATAAACGCCAAGACGAGTATGAAGAAAAAGTAGCTATCTGCAAAACTGAACTTAAAGCCAAACAAAAATAATTTTGTTTTAACTATTTATTCCTGACTTAAATCGACTCTTGCAGATTGCAAAAGATCTTCAAGAGTTGGCCTTGTCAAAACATACGCCGCACTGGCAATCAAAGCCAAAAAACATCCAAATTTCACAAAGAATGGTACTGCACTGATAGCAATGATCAATGCACTCACGCTCATCCCAACACAAGCCATAATTTTACCTAAACGTGGAATCGCTTTATGCGTGCGCCATGAAACGATCGTGGGACCAATGCGAGGATGATTGAGCATCCAGTTTTCCAATCGCTCAGAACTCATTCCAAAATAATAAGCTGCGATAATAAAAAAACATGTCGAGGGAAGAACGGGCAACACCGCTCCCAAGATACCAATTCCTGTAAACATTAATCCCAGTAACAAACAAAATTGGCGTTTCATTTTCAACCTTCTAATTGAGTGAGTTTTTGTAAACTCGTTCATGAATTTCTAAAATCTTATCCGCTGAAAATACATACGGCTTCCCGCACATCTGACACGTAATTTCAGGCTCTTCTTTTTTATCGATCATATCTTGCAAATCAGCGACTCCCAAAACTTCCAAAGCCGCCGAAACGCGGTCTTCGGTACACGGACAATAATATTTTGCATGAACATCATGATCAAGTTCCGTAAAATCAATCCCCGTCATGTACGGCAAAATGAGATCCGAAGGACCACCGCCCGCCATCAAAATTTTTGAAACACTCGGTTGAAAATCGTCGGCATTTTTCTGAATCAAATCGACGACTTTTTCATCGACTCCAGGCATGATTTCGATAATCGTTCCGCCCGCTTTTTTGACTTTACCGTATTCGTCTAAATATATTCCCAGAGATACGACTGAACGTATTTGATGCGACTGATGCAAGTAATGAGCAATGTCATCGCCGATTTCTCCGGTGACGAGCTCAACAGTTCCTTGAAAAGGTTGTTTTTGAAATGGAGTGTGTCTGGCGACAGTGAGTGTTCCATACCCCAAAGCATCTTTCAAAAGTGAAGGTTTTTTATAATCAGGTGGCTCATAATCTGGGTTTGGGGTGTAAGCACGAACATGCCCTTCGTAATCAGCTTCAACGTAAATACTTTTCAATGATCCATTGCCACGAAATAGCAAACCGATTTTTTGTTTTTCTTTCAACTGGCTAGCAAGTAGCAATGCACCAACCATGGCTTTACCAACACCCATTGTCGCCACAGGCATCATCTTTTGTAAAAGCTGAACCTCAGCGACTAGATCTGTGGCATCAATAGCAGCCATTCGGACAGTAAAATCATTTGAACAAAATCGGTGAATCTTAGACATAGGACATTAAACTACCAAAATGGTTTATTGATCACAAGAACTTAGCTACTCTATTTGAATGATTTTAATTCTCTTCCGCCACGGCCATAAAGGCCTTACACCTATGAATGATCCTGACTTGACGGCTCAAGGCTTTGAACAAGCTGAAATTTTAGTCGATTTGATAGAAAAATCGACTTTACCAAAACCAACTCATTGTTGGTTTTCAGCACGAATTCGAACCCGGCAAACACTGTCAAAAGCTATCGAAAAATTCAGACCTATGAGCACTTGTAAACCAGAACTTGATCTGAAAAATCATACGGAGTCCGCAGCAGACTTTAGGCATCGAATTCAAAAGTTTTGCGCCGAAATGGCCCTTCGAGGATCGCAAAACGAAGTTCACTATGTATGCACACATTATGATTGGATTGAAGAAGCTTTAACTTTAATTGATGCAGATAAAGATTTAAATTCATTCGAGTTTTCTAACTGGTCACCGGGACAATTTTTAATTTTTGAAATTCTGTCGAGCGACAAAAATGAACCATGGAAAGTCGTTCAAAAAGGAGTCCTTTCATGAGTCCTCTATCCCATCATTTGACTAAAAATATCTGGGCCGTCGGCAGAAACTATGCCGAACATGCCAAAGAAATGAAAGCTGACATCCCCGATAAAAACAAACAGCAACCGATGATGTTTTTAAAAGCTGGCAGCACACTCACAACATCGTCAAAAATTAAACTTCCAACATGGTCATCAGAAATTCACTACGAACTAGAATTGGCCTACTTAATTGATGAAAATCTGAATTTTTCACACATCACTTTAGCCCTCGATTTAACGGCTCGCGATGCCCAAAATGTTGCCAAACAAAAAGGACAACCATGGACTCTGGCGAAATCATTTAAAGACTCCTGCCCTATTGGAAACTGGATTTCATTATCAGACATCCAAGAGCAAAAAAACCTTGAATTCGAGTTACTGATCAACAGTAAAACAGCCCAAATTGGTCAATTTAACGAGATGATTTTTAACCCCTTAGAATTATTGGAATTTACAAAAAATCATTTCCCCGTAACTCCACACGATATCCTTTTGACGGGAACCCCTTCAGGCGTAGGATCCCTCAGTTCAGGCGACACTCTCACAGCACAATTGCGCGATAACACATCATCTCATCAAAAGCTTTTAACTTTACAGTGGGATGTTGAATAATAGCTCTAAATTAGGTTATATTTCTGGCTCTTTATTGCAATCGTCTGTAATTTTCGTCTATGACTGATAGGAGCTTTCATGTCTCAGCACAATTCTACGCCTCAAACAGCAACTCAAAATTTAATCATTCAAAAAGGTGAAGACATTCTGAAACGAATGGAATCTCAAAGTAAAATTTCTTTATTCTCAAAAGATTTCTGGTACGGATCCATCATGGACTGGAGCATGAAGAATGAAAAATTTAAAACCAACATGTTTCGCTTCGTTGACGTTCTTCCATCATTAAATTCTGGTGATGATGTTGCTACACACTTGAAAGAATATTTTTCTGAAGGTGGAAAAACGGAGCTTCCGGGAGTCTTCAATGTGGGACTTGGTCTTGGATCATTGGCACCAGGGTTGATGGCCTCTGCGATCAAAAAAAATGTCACAAGCATGGCCAAAATGTTTATCACAGGAGAAAATCCACAAGAAGCTCTGACTGTTCTTAAAAAAGCGCGTAAAAATAATCTCGCGTTCACAGTAGATATTTTAGGTGAAGCCACACTGTCTGAAACAGAAGCCGCCGATTACCAACGTAAATACATGGAACTGATCGAAGGCCTTGCGAAAGACGCGGCCACTTGGGATGACCACACACTTCTCGATTTTGATGCTGATGGAAAAATTCCTAAAATTAATGTCTCTGTCAAAATGACAGCACTGTATTCACAAATCAATGACAAGGCTTGGAATGAAACTAAAAAAATCCTCAAAGATCGCCTGCGTCCGATTTTTAAATTAGGTATGGAAAAAAATGTTTTTATCAATTTGGATATGGAACATTATGCCGTTAAACACTTAACAGTCGAAGTTTATAAAGAACTCATTTCAGAACCAGAACTGAAATCTTACAAATTTTTCGGTTGTGTCGTTCAAGCTTACCTTCGTGATTCGATGGACGATATCAAAGATCTTGTCGAGTTTGCACGTGCTCGTGGTACTCCGTTCACCATTCGCCTCGTGAAAGGCGCTTACTGGGATAGCGAAACGATCGAAGCGAAACAACGCGGCTGGAGCACACCAGTTTATTTGAACAAAGCAGAATCCGACGCCAATTACGAAGCATGTGCGTATTATCTTTTAGAAAATTATAAATGGATTCGCGTGGCATTGGCTTCGCACAACGTTCGAACTTTATCTGCAGCCTTGGTCAAAGCAGAACAATTGGGTCTTGCTAAAAATGCGTTTGAAATCCAAATGCTTTACGGCATGGCTGAACCTATTAAAAAATCTTTATCTGATATGGGATACCGCGTGCGTGAGTACGCGCCGGTTGGTGAATTGATTCCAGGAATGGCCTACCTGGTTCGCCGCCTTTTAGAAAACACATCAAATGAATCTTGGCTCCGCGGAAAATTTGCCGACGGAAAAACTACGGCTGAATTACTCAAAGATCCCAGTCATGGCTTAGTCCCGACAATTCCCAATTATATTCCGCCTAAAAATAAATTTGATAATGAACCACTCCTTGATTTTGCCGTCGAAGATGTTCGCCTGCAAACCACAGCAGCACTAAAAACATTAAAATCAAAATTGCCAATCAAAGTCGAACCGATCATTGGCGGAAAATCTGTGGCAACATCGACAATTTTCAAAAGACCTAATCCTTCACTGAAATCTGAAACTGTTGCTGACGTTTCAATGGCGACAACTGAAATGGCCGAAACTGCGATGCAAAAAGCACATGAGGCTTTCGCTAGTTGGAAAAAAGTGTCTGCCAACACTCGCGCTGAAATTTTAGAGAAAGCCGCTGACATTATGGTTCGCGATCGCTTTCAATTGATGGCGACACAAATTTTAGAAGTCGGAAAACCATGGGCCGAAGCCGATGGTGATGTTTGTGAAGCGATCGATTTTTTACGTTACTATGCGCGCGCCCAACGTGAACTGGCAAACCCACTTCGCGTCGGTCACGCACCCGGTGAAATTAGCCAATACATTTACAAACCTCGCGGCGTTGTCAGCGTGATTTCTCCGTGGAACTTTCCATTAGCTATTCTTGCGGGGCAAGTGGCTGCCGCATTGGTGACTGGAAATACTGTTGTCATGAAACCTGCGGAACAAAGCTCTCTCGTGGCTTTAGGATTATTTAATATCTTTAAAGAAGCCGGACTTCCGGAAAATACTCTCCAATTTCTGCCCGGATTCGGCGAAGACGTCGGTGATTATTTAGTAAAACACAAACACACGACGACGATTGCTTTCACGGGATCAAAAGCTGTTGGTCTGTTGATTCAAAGAAACGCGGCTGTGATCCAATCAGGTCAACAGCACGTTAAGCGTTGTATTATTGAAATGGGTGGAAAAAACGGATTGATCATTGATGCAGACGCCGATCTTGATGAAGCCGTTGATGCTGTTCTGTATTCTGCATTTGGTTTTGCGGGACAAAAATGTTCAGCAGCATCTCGTGTGATTATTTTAAAAGATGTTTATGAAAAATTCGCGGCCCGTTTAATCGATGCAGCAAAATCAATTCAAATTTCTTCCGCTGAGAATCCAGCCGGCTACTTCGGACCTGTCGTTGACGAGGAAGCTTATAATCGCTTGAATTCACAAATTCATGAAGCGACTGCAAAATTTAAATTGTTGTTTAAAGGCGCAGCTCCTACTGAAGGATACTTTGTCCCCATCACGATTTTTGGTGATGTGAAATCAACGGATGAAATTGCACAGACAGAATTCTTTGGTCCCGTTGTCGCCTTGATCAAAGCCAACGATTTAACGGATGCCATACAAATTTTAAATTCAACTGAGTACGCTTTAACAGGTGGATTATTTAGTCGTTCTCCTGCAAATATTGAACGCGCAAAAAATGAACTCGAAGTGGGTAACATGTATATTAACCGCGGCATCACAGGAGCCATGGTCGATCGTCACCCTTTTGGTGGATTTAAAATGTCAGGGATCGGTTCAAAAACCGGAGGCCCCGATTATTTAAAACAATTCGTGGAACCTATTGTTGTGACGGAGAATACGATGCGTCGGGGATTTGCACCTGAAGAATTGAATTAATTCGGCGACGAATTAAGAACATCTCTCATTTTCAATTCCATTTTTTCATCAGCTAAAAACAATAGTCCTAATACAAATCCAGAAAGCGCTCCGCCAATATGTGCGGAGTGCGCGATGGAATGATGAACACCTGCTGAATGATAAAGGACAGTTGTAAAATCCGAAAGTAAATAGATCGGAAATAACAAATACGCGGGTAAGTAAATATTCCCAAATCCGCCTTCCATGGGCGAAATAAAATAAGACCATTGAATATTTTTTTTATTTTCAATCACACTTAAAAATGCGATCAGAGCACACAATGCACCACTTGCGCCCACCATCGAAATTTCATTTGATGGCGAGAAAAACAAATAAGTCACTCCCGCGCCAATACCACCTAAAACATACACGCTCAGAATCCAACCTGTCTGGACTCGCGTCGATAAAAGATTTAGTATTAATATTAAAAAAAGCATATTCGATAATAAATGCCAAACTCCTGCATGCATGAATTGATAGGTCAGCCAGGCCCATGGTGTCGTCGGCTGATGACTTAGGCCAAACTGCAATTGACTTGAATGCGCATACATCTCCTTCAATGATAAAAGAAGTTTTCTGTTTTTTTCAATTTCAATAGAGTCTCCGTGAAATGGAAACGCTTGTGCACGTTCCCAAAAGACCTGGTCCTTCAAAAAACTGAGGTCCTCGGCTTCTAACTCAGTCGCGACTAAAGGGTCTTGAGTTTGCTGATACATCTTCTGTAAATTTGAAATTTGCAACTTCTGATCAACACTAAAACTGCGCAATGATTTTTCATCTTTGAAATTTTCGGGCAATGTAATGAACAGATAAGCGGCTAGGTTCAATAATACAATTGCAAATAAAATGAGATATCGATCATTCCATTTTATCTGATGATGTTTTACAAAAATTTGCCCAGGTAAAATCATAGTGAATCGATTCGTTTTTGTATGTTTTCTATTTTTTCAGAGAGATCATCAACACTTGCGGGAAAGCGACCAGATTCAGGTTTCAGTGACTTTAAATTTTCTTGGAGAATGAATTTATTGACGAGTTTATGGGTGCTGTATTTTTCAAGCTGGGCCAACTCTTGCGTCGGATTTTGCCCCAACATCAATGTCAGCTCGTACTTTAAAGCATCGTTAAAAATATCTGAATCCAATTTCGAGACTGCAGCATAAAATTCAGGGACATCATCATTTAAAAAACCTTGGGCATAAACACAGGCTCTTGAGTTTGAATCCTGTTGACACGTTTTGGTGAGATAACTCTGTTCATCTTGATCATTTTCTGCGGTCAAATATTTTGCAAAATAGGCAGACGCTTTCAAATCAGACTGAGAGATGTCTGAAAAATTGCGCCACAAAATAAAATCGGCCTCTAAATCCAAACATCGGTCCGACAGAACTCCGACTAAATTTAAAGCAGTGGCAACATTGAGCCTATTTTCTTGTTTAACTCCATCAAGCTCTTTACAGAATCGATCCTCTTTGTTTAATTTATCAAAAGTTAAATTCGACGTGAGCGTTTTGTTATAAATTTGCCCGAAACCTAAAATTAATAAGCTTGTTGAGAAGAGTAAAAATGTGTTCACAAATACTGCGACATATTTTCTTTCACCTTCACCCCACTTTAAAAGACTGAGGGGATGATTCACAGTAGTTAATACACTTGATTCTGTCATACGTTCATAAAAAGCACGGCGTTTTTTGTGATATAAAATTGAAATCCAAGGTAAACCCAAACAAAACAACGACAGCACAAATCCCAATTGCCTGATCCACGACAAGAACAATAGCTGAACCCAACTGGAATCCTGCAAAACATCTGTATCAAAACGCACATACAGTTTTGTAAAAATTTGACCGGGCGTAGCAGCAACAACTGTCATGAAAACAGCTTGAATTAATGTTGTGAAAAATATAAATCCAAGCGCCATTTGAAATAAAATGAACTGGGATTCTGTGGACTGTGGGAACTGCTTATATAACCTGACTCCGTCAGCAAAAAAACTGACTACAATAAAACTGACGATTGGTGATAAAATAAAATAATCCAGCAAAACAGAAAGGATTCTTTGCAGAACAGATGCTTCTTGATGCAAATCATTTTTATTATTTTCGAAATACTGCGTTGATATATCAGGATAAACCATACTGATTTATCGGCAAAGCGACCTGAATTAATAAATGATTGGGGTCTGGTTTTACAAACTTAATTTATTACTGAATAGAGATATTCTGAACTAGACCTTTGTCGTTACGCTCGATCCGCATAACACCTGCTCGACCACCCTGCTGATCAAAAAACAAAACCAGTTCGCTCTGTGGATTTTCGCTTTCGATTTTATAGTTTGCGAATGTTTTCATTTGTCGGCCATACTTTTCAACGAAATCTTTCGTTTTAATTTTCACACCCGTCATCGACGGTTGGAGTTCAAGTTTCTCAATATGACCTTGCTTCACAGAAACATTGTATTGACCAGATAAGTATTCATACACCAACAGGTCATGCCAATTCGGCTTGGCAGAAACTTGCGTCCCTGCAGAATTTGCTAATTCTTCTGCGACTTTTTGTTCCCATTTAATTTGAGGCGTTGAATTTCTTTCACCAAAACTCGCAATATCACGATCTTTACTTTCAACTCTTTGTACAAAAAAATAATGTGTTAAGAAAGCAGTCACCAAGACAAAAACAAAAGACAAGATAATTTTTTGCGAATTTTTCATTCTATTCTCCACAGAGTGTAACTAATATTTAACTAGTTCCATTTTGCCACAAAATGAGTTTTATTTCGAAAAATAATACAGTTTCTCAGGACCATAGTCAGATGTCTTTTAATGTGAGATCGGCATTCTTATCACAAACTGCGTGTTTGGGCAATTTGGGTTAAAATACAAAAGTCCCTTGTGATCTTTGACGATCCCATAAGAAATACTGAGTCCTAATCCGGTGCCTTTATGAGGAGATTTTGTTGTGAAAAACGGGTCCATCATTTTCTTCACGGTTTCAGCAGGAATACCTGTACCGCTATCTGTAACTAAAATATCGATTTCAGCTCCAACACGCACCTCGATTTGAATCCAAGGTGAAGTTTGAAACTCGATCGCGTCAATTGCATTACTCAATAAGTTCAACATAACTTGCGTGATTTGATTCGGACGACACAGAATTTGCAGATCTAGAAATGGAATGATCCTCAATGTTATGTTTTTAGACTTTAATTGATCCGCTGTAATAACTGCTGCATCATTTAAAATTTGATTCAGAGACACTAACTCAAGTGGATCAAATTCTCCGTCTCGCGAAAAAACTTTTAAACCGCGTATAATTTTTGAAATTCGTAATGAGTTAGACTGAATTTTATTCAGTTCATTTTGAAATTGATTTGTATCGTATTTTCCAATCTGAATTTGCCCTAGTAATATTTCTGTTTTACCTACGATGATAGCCAATGGATTATTAATCTCATGAGCCAAACCTGTCGAAAACTCTCCAAGTGTTGCCAACCTGTTCGAACTTAACAATTGACGTTGATGATTTCTAATTCTCAACTCATTTTCGTTTTTATTATTCCGAGAGCGAATCACTAAAAACAAAATACAAAGTATACAAATCCAAAAAAACGATACTCCAAACAGAATCAGCGTCAACATATTGAAGGAGTCTTTAAGAATTAAAGATTTGTCGCTCTCGACGACAACTTTCCACCCCAGATCAGGCACGATCTCTTCGTATTTTAAGAATT
>JBPOIE010000130.1:0-3230 GCA_052034855.1 Bdellovibrionota bacterium
TAAATAGAACTCCCAAGCAATTCGTTTCTTTAGCAATTCAAGTATGCTTTTGTCTTTCTTGTCGAAATAGTCTTCATACATTTGCGAACTTGAAAGATCTGAAGGACACAGAATCGCAAGAGTACGTTCTTCGCCTTCTTTTTTGACATAATAATCATAGAACGGCTTAACCATATCTAGTATTGCTGGCTCATAGTTATTCTTCATCAGATAACCTTGAACCGCTGTTCTAAAGTTGAATCTGAATGTCCTTGCGTTGTAGTAGCCAGCACGGTGAGAAGCATCTTGAACTGTATCGGCGAAAACTAAAAGTTTTTTGCTATAGCGTGGATTAAGTTTCGAAAGGAATATTTGGCTATTTACAATACTGGATAAAGTGGTTGTTCTACTGGCTAGTAACCTTAAGCTATTTGTGGAATCACAAGATGGACATTGTCGCTTGTCTCTATTTTTTTCTTGTGAAAGGCAAGACCACACTCGGAAATCAAACCACTCAGAATTGCAACTTGGACAGTTTTGATGTTGTTGTCCGCCCACTGGCTCGTATTCATAATAACCACAACTTGAGCAAATATGAGCGCGTTCGCGACTAATATCATTTTCAAATTCAAGCTGACCTTTTTCGACCTCGCGCCAAGGAAATAAATATCTGACCTTATCATTTGCTTCAGCATATCGTTCATAAAGCTTAAGAACATCCCATTGAAAGTCATGATGCTTATCAATTGCAGTCAGATAACCAACTTCGCCACATTCTTCACAAAAGACTGGGGGAAGAATTTTTAAATTGTTTTCCTCAGCTTGGCGATCAAACCATTTGAACTCTGGCTTTTCGTAGTTCAATGAGCTTAGGGCTCGTCTAATTTCTCGAAGCCACAATTGAACTCGAACTTGGAATAAAGCGACTTTTTCAAGTCTTCCTCCAATATCAATATTTTTTTGTGAATGTGCGATTAATGACAAATAGCTATGAAGCTGCCGTTGAGATAATTTAAATCCAGATTTTTCTAAAAAAACTGAAACATCTGCTTCTGTTTTTGGCACTGCTTTCCCAGTGTCTGATATTAAACCTTCAAAAATTAGCCTTGTAAGTTTGTGAGACAAAGCAAGATTTCCAAGTTCAATTGAATCATCCGTATTTATGTTGAACCAGAGTTTTTTAATTCTCTGCACGTATGACTCAAGACTGTCTTCTTTCCGGAAGTCCAAATCATCCGAGTCTTCTGGAACAGAACTGTTTGAAGTTTTCAATTTTCCAAAAACATCTTCAATTGAAAGTCTAGTTTCTCCTACGATTCCATCCTCTTTAAACTCTTCGCCAAAAAGTCGTCCTGCAAATCGAGTTAAAATTCCTTTCCCTTCAATACCAGAAAGTAAGGTAGCCGATGTTCCTATACAGCACAAGTTTCCATTATCAATGGCTAGCTTAGCCTTAAGTCTTCGTATCAGGAAGGCAACGTCAGCACCTTGTGCTCCATCGTACGTGTGCATCTCATCCAACACTAAAAACTTAATTTCAGGATCGCCATCCCACAAGCCTTTATATTTAGGCTTCATAAGCAATAGATCCAGCATTTTATAATTTGTTAACAAAATATCAGGTGGATTTTTAAGAAGTGATCCATGTTCATCAATAATTCGATCTGGAGCCGTCATAACTTTTGTTGAAATGCGTTTTTTGCCAGAACTTGTATCTTCGCCAACAAAAATTCCAGCAGTGACATCTTTCAACTCTGTATGACCAAAAACCAGTTCTGCAATCCTTCGAGATTGGTCGAAGGCCAAAGCATTCATTGGATATAAAATAATAGCTTTGATGCCTCGCTGACCGTTTTTATTTGCTCGTGCGCAATGATCTAATATTGGAAATAGAAACGATTCGGTTTTTCCTGAACCTGTACCAGTCGCAACTATTGTATTTTCTGGCTTATGGTTTTTTGTGGATAATCTTTTAAAAGCTAATAACTGATGCTCAAAGGGCTTTATCTTAAGTGTAAGATCTAAAAAGCTATCGACGGAGTCATTCGATGAGCGAAATGGTAACTTGATGTCGATATAAGGGCCTTTAAAAATTCCTTGATTAGATCTTAAATGCTTTTCAAGTTCATCCGCAAAACCTTCATTCTTAATGTTGAAGGTTGTTTTCAAATACGAGATCACATTTTCTTTAATTTGGTCGGCAAGTAATGCGGGTGTTAGGTTTTCTACTTGCATTACCAACCTCGCTTTTCGAAATAATTATAAGCTTCAATGAGCTTTGTTTTTCTGTCGAAATTGTTTTGAATATCGTAGTTAACCATTACAGGGAATTGATTTAGATATAGTTCAACTAATGATCGTGCTTTTAGTCCAAAGCTAAGTGCAACTAAAGCATCAATTTCACACAAGGCCTGATTTCTTGCATTATTTGTAGTAAGTGTATTCTTTTTTTCAAATGACTCTCCAAATCCAGCTAAAGTATGACCTCCTACCAAGGTGTCAATCTTTTTTAAAAATTTTGATTCTTCCCAAATATACGAATAGTCCTTAGTTAGACAATTTAATGAAATTACTCTTCTCGAAATGGAATCATAAAATCTGAGGTCTGAGCCGATAGGAAGAGAGGCGAGATCATCAGGAAATACATTAGTCTTATTTTTAAACCTTATAATTGAATCATGAATTAATGATGAACAAAATCCAGTTGCCAAGACCAGAGCACTAGTGTTCTCGCTGACGATGCTGCGCAAGCCATTAATATGCGCATAGCCAGGAGGAATAATTGTAGAGAAAAGACTTCTCTCATTAGCCGAGTTAACCATCCCTCTAGTTACAATCTTAAAGTATGAATTGTATGGCTTACCTTTATATATTGGAAGTGACTTATCTATTTCATTTTTCTTTGCTTTAATCTGATATACAGTTCTAGGGTAAAAATCAGCTTCAATATCTGTAAGTTCCATTTTTTCATAAGATGATTTATTTTTATAAACTTTTTGTACTTGCTGATAAAATGGATTTCCTACACTAATATTTGGACCTGAAAAAACAATAGCGTTTCTATCCTTTGCTTTCCCTGGATTGTGTTCAATAAATCCCTCTACTTGCGCATTTACTTCATTAAACATTTGAGATCCAAGAAAGTTTCCCTCTCCGAAAATATCTTTTATTGAACGTACTGATTTAGAAAGACTTTCGATAGCTTCAAGTAATGGAACACTATGTAAGTTAATAAATATTGGCGCTTCAAT
>JBPOIE010000107.1:0-2027 GCA_052034855.1 Bdellovibrionota bacterium
ATTTGTCCCTGATATTATTGTTCATTTGAGACCAACTTCACCATTTAGAGAATCCTTTGATATTGATGGCGCAATTGAGTCTTTAGTAAACAACCCGGAATATGATTCTGTCAGAAGCATAACTGAAACTGAGCAGAGTGCTTACAAAATGTATGAAATCAAGGACCAAATTTTAGTACCTATACTAAAGCTGGATGGAATCACTGAGGCGTATAATTTGCCCGGACAGAGTCTGCCCAAGACCTATAAACACGTTGGTTATGTTGATGTGATTTGGTGCAAAACAATTACTGTGTCAGCAAGTATGACGGGTCGCAAAATCTTCCCGTACTTTATTGAGGGTGCTATCAGTGGTATTAATAACATTAGGGATTGGGAGTATTATGAGTTTCTTTGTAAAAAGCGTTCACTCGGATAATTAATTATGATAGGATATACTGATGGATTATTTTAATATAAAACCTATTTCATTTGTTGATGGAATTAAACGGTATACAGATGGAGACTATTATTGGGGTATAACTCCGAGAGAAGAAATTGAAAAATTTATTGCAATCGCTAAAGAGAGTGGTTTTAAAAATACCCTGAAGAGCTTTAAGTTTAATTCGAGATTTGACTATGCAGAGAACTATAGGAGATCAGATTTTTTATACTACTTGCCAGATGTTAGAAATGGTGTTGTTTTGGATATTGGTTCGGGGTTCGGGAATGTTACGATTCCACTTTCAAAATTTTGTAAAAAGATTGTGGCAGCAGACGTATCAATGCCCCTGTTGCAATTTTCAAGCTTGAGAGCCAAAGAAGAGGGGTGCAATAATATTGATTATGTTCAAATTAACCCATTAGAAAAGGGGGCCTTACCATTCTCTGACAAACAGTTTGATGTGATTATTTTGAATGGTGTTTTGGAATGGGTGGGTCCGTTTAACACTGACAAGAGCCCTCGAGATTTGCAGATAGATTTTCTAAAAAGTCTGAAGCCTCTTCTGAAGGATGACGGAGTCTTGTATATTGGAATCGAAAATAGATTATTTCCTGGATGGTTAAGACGAGACCCTCATTCCAAGCTGCCATTTACTGTCATTATGCCAAGATTTATTGCAAATTGGTATGCTCGAAAAAAGGGGCAGAGTGGTTATCGTACTTATATTTATTCTAAACCCGGGTACAAGAAAATTTTATCTGAGGCCGGTTTTGTTATCAGCAATTTTTTTTACGCATTTCCCTCATATAGAGAGCCGAATATTATCTATTCTTCAGCAAGAAATGTCGTTGGTTATGTAATAAAAAATATTTTGAATGATGTTTACACGAAAAAATGGGCCATTTTTTCTAGGGTAAGTTTTCTTTTCAATTTTTACGGTCTATTTTTATCAAGTTTCTTAATGATGTGCTCAAAGCGTCGTGTGCAATTTTTAAGTATTTTTCAGTCCCTTATGATTAGTAGGGGGATAAAAAAAGAGGATGTGCATTATTTTGTGAAAGTTATGACATCTGATGATCAAAAAACATGCTTTAAGTGTTTTAATTGTAGAATGGAACCAACATTATCCGTAATTATCAATAGGATGCAGTCGGTGGATAATGTGGACGTGGAGATTATTAAGATATAAGATAATTAATCAACGAATCAATATGAAATTCAGAAAAAAACTTGAGAAAATTTTAAACTTACTTCCAAATAAAATTAAAATTGGGAAACAGTATATTGGGGAGGGGTGTCCAGTTTTTATTATTGCAGAAGTTGGCATTAATCATAATGGTGATATTAACGTTGCGAGAAAATTGATTGACGCTGCTTGTGACGCAGGAGCAGATGCTGTTAAGTTTCAAAAAAGAGAAATTTCTGAGATTTTAACAAAAGACGGCAGGGATCGCGTCTATTCTTCGGTGCATGCATATGGAAATACATACGGCGAGCATCGAAAGAAGCTGGAACTGTCTGTCCATGATTATGTTGATTTAAAGAAATATTGTGAAAAAAAGGGGATATTATTTTTTGCAAGTGTATGGGATGAGAAGAGTGC
>JBPOIE010000018.1:0-3738 GCA_052034855.1 Bdellovibrionota bacterium
CGAAGTGCGCCTGTACGACCGCCTGTTCAGCGTGCCCCAGCCCGACACCGGCGACAAGGACTTTCTGGAAGAGCTGAACCCCGATTCGCTCAAGACCGTGACGGCCTATGTGGAACCGTCACTGGCCGGCGCCAAGCCGGATGACAAGTTCCAGTTTGAGCGGCATGGGTACTTTGTGGCGGACATAGGGCCACGTGACAAGGGCAAACCCGTGTTTAACCGTGTGACAGGATTGAAGGACTCGTGGGGCAAGTAAGCACTACGCCTTGGTCTAAAGATCTTTACGAGACAATGCAACATGAGCGCTCTACATCTGCGTCAAATTGAGAAAAACTTCAGACAATTTTGTATCCACTCATAAACATGGGTGACCAAACAGCTGGCTCTGAAACCTACGAAGATGTGCGACGTTCGCGCGCTTTGGCAGCCTACATAGTTCATCACCTGACTTTATGTAGTCCGGATGAGGCCGCCAAATCCATTGTAGATGGAGGTAACGACAACGGGCTGGATGCTATTTTCTTTCATGAACCAGAAGAGACTCTATATATCGTCCAATCAAAATGGATTAAAGACGGTAAGGGTGAACCAGACAATGGTTCGGTTAAAAAATTTACATCTGGGATAAGTGATCTTTTAAGTCAAAGTTATGAACGATTCAACGAAAAGGTGCAGGGCAAAAGCAATGAGATCGATGAAGTCCTCGGTATACCTTCATTGAAAATATCGGCAGTTTTAGTTCATACCGGGGTTTCGGATCTGTCTACTATTTCAACACGCGACCTCACAGATCTAGAAACAGAAACAAACGATGCCAGCGATGTTTTAAGCTGGATGGTTGTCAATCAAAAAAGTCTGCATCTATCACTTACCGAGGATCTCAATAGTCCTGTTACAGTTGAATTTCGGATTCAAAACTGGGGGAAACTGGAAGAGCCTCAGAGAGCAATTTTCGGAACTATTGCTGCATCCGATCTTGGACAAGCGTGGCTAGATTTCAAGGATCGCCTTGTAGCGAAAAATTTACGTGGCGCACTTGGTGATAGCGATGTGAATAAAGAGATCAGGGCTACGCTACAAAACAAGCCGGAGCAATTTTGGTATTTTAATAATGGAGTTACCGCAACCGCAAAGAAAATCATAAAACTTCCAAAGGGTGGCGGCAAGCATGAGCTTGGCTACTTTCATTGCGAAGACTTACATGTTGTAAATGGCGCTCAAACGGTTAGCACCATTGGACAGTTTATAGCAAAGAATCCAGATTTCGACCTCAGCACCTGCTTAGTTCAGATTAGAGTCATTGAATTAGGCGAAGACGGAGAAACCTTTGGAGACGAAGTAACAAGAACAAATAACAGGCAAAACAGAATTGATGCCAAAGATTTTGTATCTCAAGATGGAGAACAAAAGAGAATTCGCACTGAGCTTTTGATTGATAGGATCAATTATCAAATCATGCGTCGCGAAGATAGCATTAAAGGGGAAAAAGACTTCGATTTAATTGACAGCACCACCGCCCTAGCTTGCGCATCCGGGGATGTTGCAATCGTGGTGACCCTAAAGAATCAAATCGGTCGACTTTGGGAAGATTTAACAAAGTCACCATACAAAGCACTGTTTAATCCAAGTGTTTCCGGAACTTATGTTTGGACCTGCATTCAAGCTCAACGGCAAATTGAAATTGCAATCGATGCAAATCGACTGAACACAAAGACACAGCGTGAACACCGTATTCTGACCTCAGGGAACAGGCTGATCTCTGCGATGGTGTTTCGATTGATCAATCCGAGTCGATTTGATGATCAGAAATTAGTTTTCACGGATTATGTAGACTCAGGTCGAGTTTCAGAAGCGGTAAACTTAGTCGTGTTCACCACTCTTGAATACATGCAACGTTTCTATGGAAAAGCGATGATTCCGAATTTTTTCAGAAATCAAACCAAGAGCCGTGAGCTTTTTGACTACGTAGTGCGTCAACATAGTAAGAGTCGAATTTTCTTTGCTTCCATTAAAAGCTGAAGACGAAACCAAACTGTTGCCTGCTGCTGCAGGCCAATAGTTCTGGACCAGCACATTAGACCTCGGTCAAGCCCGAATCGCGTGAATGAGGCGAGGCAGGAGCAATAGCGTCATGACCCAACAAGACCTTGGACTGAACCTTAATTCCAAGCGTTAACCTCGTTTTGAACACCAACCTCATCGAAGTACGTTCAGCTTCAAAAGCTAGAAAAATAGGTTCGCAGAAAAATTTCAGAATTATTTTCATCAATGATGAAAAACAATTGATAAAATTCGAGAAATCAAAGAGAGACTAAAGTGAAAAAAATATTTTATTCATTCTTATTGATCGCCTCAAATAGTTTTTCTGCTACATATGTAGTTCCATCTCCCGGCTATTCAGATGTGGTGAATTCAATCATTGAAATTCCAAACATGCCAAGAATTCGCAATCAGCATCACTTAGGGATTTGTCATGCATTTAGCGCGACTGCACTGGCGCAAAAATTCTATTGTGATTTACAGAAAATTCAAAATTGCTCTGAGGCCACCCCAGAGAAGGAAATCTCCCCACTAAGCGTTCTTAGTTTTTCTAAAATTGATAAGAAAAAAGCACTGGAAAATATACTAATTAATGACCGTAGCTTGGATCTTAAAAAAGGTGGCTACGCATTTTTAAATTTATGGAATGCACAAGAATCTTTTTCATTTTTTCAAGAAGCCTGCTTTCCATTTGATCAATTTTTAGAAAAATACGGAAAAAGCGAAGAAATGATGGATTTGACAATTTCTAGACTGGAAAGATTTTACAATAAAAACAAAAGATTATCTACAGAAACAGATGTGGCGGAAGCTTGCCCTTCATGTATACAAGAAGAAAATGAAGTCAAAAATCTTGTTGCATCGGTGTTTCCAGAAGATAAGTATCGAAATAAAATTGAATATGGACTAACAAAAAACTCATTTCCCGAGTTTTTGTACGAAACATTGTTTGCTGCTGGCTGCAGAAAAATCAATATGCCATCGCCACAAGTAAATTTATACCCCGATTTTAATCAGGAAGTGACTGATTCTGAATTAGTAAATAAAATAAAAGAAGTTCTTGCTTCTGGTGTTCCTATACAGATTTCAAACGTATCCTCGGTCAGGAATAATGTTAAAGAAAATCATCACTTTGTGATCAGTGGATTTAAGAAAGTTTGCTGGCCAAACGGCGAATGTTTGGATCTAGTCAAAGCCCATAACTCTTGGGGTAAAGAATGGCAAGATAAGACTAAAGGAGGTTGGATTGTTTTAAATAATCTTCTTATTAATAAAGAGGATCGTGTTAATGGCAAACATAAAGTTGCCTCGATCTCTTGGCTGACTGTGAAGAAGTAGACAGAATATAGAATTTGACTGTTCTTAATATGCATTCTGGCACCATCCCTAGGCGGCCAATTGCTGACATTCTTCCCGAGTTCAGTCATTTGAAAAACCTGACTGACCCAACTCAACGCCAGAAGACGGAGCGGACCGATGCCAAAATGTCTTCAGGGAAAAATCGGATCGACCCAATTCCCCATGTTTTCAACAAGCACTCCATGGTCCTCCTCGAATTCGCCATGAACCCGCCCGACCGCGGCGACGGTCTCAGCGCCTATGTGGCGCGCATCCTGGATGTGATTGACCGCAGCGGCGTGGCCTACCAGCTCACGCCCATGGGCACGATTCTGGAGGGCAGCTTTGACGAGGTGATGG
>JBPOIE010000104.1:0-37041 GCA_052034855.1 Bdellovibrionota bacterium
GTTATGTTTTTAACGTTGGGCTTTTTTATGATCTAATTAAATTGTCGAACGATATTAAATTATCTTTCTCGTGCGAGAAAGAAAAACGGAAGTAATGAACCAGAAGCGCTTCCGTAACCGTTACACACGATTGATTTTTTAGAAGACAAAGTAAAGTGAGTACAGTTCAATCTTCCGTTATCACCCGTTGGATCAATAGCTGCTGTAAAGATTCCATTTGTACTGGCTTTAGCTGTAAAATTACCTATTGTGATCGGATTAGTATCTAGAGCATCAGTTGCGACATCTGTAATTCGATTTGCAGTTGCGTCACCTGAAGTTGGAATTGTTAATTTTGCTGGAAATACTTTGTCACCTGATGAGTCAGAATCAAAAACAAGAACTGAATAAGTTCCCGCTAAATCAGTTTGGGTGACATCGCCTGTGTGTTTAGGTGCTGCGAAAATAAGTGAATCATGAGTTGCTGTATCGTGAGAGTGAACTAAAGCTCCACCATTTGATGTAAAAAACATATCTACTGTTTCAACTGGAGGACCTGCATTTGCTGTAAAGCTGAGGACTCCGTTAGCACATGTTGTATAATCAAATGGCATTGTTTGAGTACCTAAAGTCGTAGCTGTTTGCGCACTAAATTGAGTGATCGTTGCATCACTGCTCGCTGGAGTCGACATATCAAACACTGCAGTTCCGAAAACATCACGATTATCTAACATCGTTGCACCATTACTGAATTTTGCAATAATCCAATTCGCATTAAATGAACCACCTGAAGCTGGACAAGACGCGCCGTCAAGCATAACAATGATTTCATCATCATTGCTTCCAACAGGTTTTAAAAGAAATGCAAAACCTGGGATATTAAAACCATAAGCTTGAGTTCCAGCACTTGGTGCATTTGTTCCCGTCGCTGAGGAAACAGTTAAAAGACGAAAACCACTAGCGTATTCAACATATGAACCATTGACTGTGAGGTCAGCGGTTGTTGCTGTCGCAGTTGGGAAATATTCAATGACAAAAGTTGAAGTTGTGAAAGTAGCTTTCCATTTAGAGCCTGCTCCTTGAAAAACTCCTGCGGTGCCTCCGACAGTTGGATTGTTGCCTGCTGCGGAATCTGTTGAAGATTTTGTACATGACCAAAATGCAAAGCTTAATGCAACGACTGAAATCGAAGCAATCAAGAGACGACTGAACTTATTCATTATGACTTCCTTTGTTGTGAATTACTGTACCTCAGAGCAATTATAGATAATTGCCTTATTTCAGCAACACAGCTAAAGGCTAGTTTTTAAATATGAACATGATTAGAAATGGAACTGAAGCCCGACTTTGGTTCCTTTTCGATCTAAGGTACTTTCCACGCCATTCAATTTTGAATTCTGTCGTTCATTATAGTAGTTGCCAAAAACCCGAAGTAAACCGTATTCGATAAATATCCCCGCAGTTAACTCATCTGCACTGGTTTCGCCGTAAAAATTTTCGGTGACCGGTGTAAAGGATTTGTAATTTCCGTAAATTCCAAAAAGCTTCATCAGATAAATTTGTAATGTCACCGCAGGGTAAAGTTGATTTAATCTGTAACTGTTATCATAGGCTGTGCGAGTTCTTAAACCATAATGTAAGACAATGTTACTGGATTGTGTGGATGTTCCAAACAAACGTAAATTAAATTGTCCGGTGATGTCGTTAAATCCTTCCTCGTTGTTGTTCTGATACATTCCTGAAATTCCAACCAGCGAAGCATAGGCATGAACTTCGCCGTCATAGCTTTTAATTCTTTGTGTTGTAGGAATTGAATTGGTTGTTAAGACGGAATCGTATTGAAAAAGTGATCCCCCGAACATAAATTCGTACGGCGTCGGTGTGTGAATCGCTAGCCACATATCCATCATGTTTCGGCGATCTTTATTCTCGAGCCATTCATGCAATGAAAAACGTTTGGCAGCTTTCGCTTCGGAACTGTTTGAGAGGAGCCAAGCTTTGCCAGTCCCTGCGCTTCCGGTTTTTTGTGCAAGCGAAATTGATGAAATTAAAGCTATAAAAACAAATGTATAAAAGTTTTGTGCTTTCATACATTCATTTTATCAGACATCGGGTTTGTAAAGTGAAATCAGAGACTTTGGATCATAATAAGACAGTGAAGCTGTGTGAAATAGTCACTGTCGCTGAGAACGCAAATACAATTGATTTAGATTATTGAAATGAAACGTTTTCAATTCCAAAATTTTGTGAAAAAATGCTGTACCACACTTTCAGAAACATTGTTCTGAAAGACTCACCAGCTGGCGATTTGAACGAAAATCCTTGTGGTGTTTTTATAATTGCAATTTGAGATTGACTGAATTGATTGCTGTTAAAATCTGTCGGAAACTTTAAAACGACGATGCCGCCAGCAGTTGGTGTCAGGTTCAAAGATTTTAAATGTACCACTGTTGAGCCATTGAAACTCAGCATACTCATTCCACCTGCGAGAATCGGAAAATTAAAAAGACGAAGTAAAGCATCCGAGTTACGCGCTTCGTATTTACTTCGTTCAATCAATAGTCCGGCAAAGTCTAAGTTTTTTTCTTGGACAATCGATACAGTGACAACCAAATCAGCCATCGCCGAATTCTGAATTTGAAATGATTGTCCAATCATTTTATTTTGACGCAGGATTTGAATAGCTTGTAATTGAGAGTTTTTAAATTGATCTGTTCTATTTTGATCGTCGATGTAATTTCCATTAGAATCAAATCGCTTCGAATATTCAGCGTGAATTTGATTTAATATTTGTGTTGCTGTGATTTCTTGAGCATTCACTGCAAAAGTAGAGAAAATTAAACTTAGAGTTATAAAAATATTTTTGAACATTTGAAAATCCCCCTCAGAATTCTCTGTACGGCCAATCCGTACAAATCTCCGTGCAAATTCGTCGATGTCAGAAGGGATGTCAAAGAAATTGGCCCTGTGTGGTTCGAGGGCCTTTAAAATTGATCTGAGTTTAGTAATACCTAGGAAATTTTGTGAAGTTACGTGCCCTTTTTTGTACGAAAGCATCGCGTCCTTCTTGAGCTTCTTCAGTGCCATAGGCCAATCTGGTTGCTTCTCCGGCGAACATTTGCTGTCCAACGAGGCCATCATCAATCAAATTAAAACCAAATTTCAGCATTCTAAGTGCAGTTGGAGATTTAGTATTCATTTCTTTGGCCCACTCGAGGGCAACTTTTTCTAAATCTTTATGGTCGACGACTTCATTGACCATTCCCATTTCAAAAGCAGTTTGCGCAGAGTAATTGCGACCTAAAAAGAAAATTTCTCGTGCTTTTTTTTGCCCGACTTGACGGGCGAGGTAAGCAGAGCCGTAACCTGAATCAAAACTGGCCACGTCGGCATCAGTTTGTTTAAAAATCGCATGTTCGCGTGAGGCGATCGTCATATCGCAAACAACATGTAAAGAGTGTCCTCCGCCAACAGCCCAACCTGGGACCACTGCCATAACAACTTTCGGCATAAAACGAATTTGACGCTGAACTTCCAAAATATGTAAACGCCCAAGTTTTGCTAAATCAACTTTGTTTTGTTCGTCATTCACAGTCCCATTAATTTCAGAACCTTCGTATTTGTAGCCATCTTTACCGCGGATACGCTGATCGCCGCCTGAACAAAAGGCCCAGCCGCCGTCTTTTGCAGAGGGTCCGTTCCCTGTGATAAGGACGACGCCGACATCACTTGAAATTCGAGCATGTTCTAAAGCTAATGAAAGCTCGTCCACGGTTTTTGGTCGAAAGGCATTACGAACCTCGGGGCGATTGAAAGCGATGCGAACAGTGCCTTGGTCCTTTGCTTTGTGATACGTAATGTCTGTGAAATTAAATCCTGAAACTTCGTTCCAAGCGCTTGAGTCAAAAATATCTGAAACTTTTTTTGTTGCCATGAGGAAGATGTACCATTGAAGATGATAATTATCAAAGACATATCAAATTGAGGTTTTTATGATTCATGATTTAAGTCCTTTTATTTTTAAAATTACAGATTCATTTGGTCCACGATGGTACGGATTTTCTTACATGTTGGGATTTGTATGTGCCTTCTTTTTAATACAGTGGCTTGCTGAAAGGCAAAAAGGTGGCCTGACGCAAGAAATGGTTTCTGATTTAGTCACGTATTGTGCCTTTGGAACAATGATTGGTGGTCGTTTGGGCTACTGTTTGTTTTATGATCCTGAATTATTTTGGTCGACCAGTTACAGTTTTCCATTTTGGAAAGTTCTTGCTGTGCACGAAGGCGGTATGGCCAGTCACGGCGGAATACTCGGAATTATTGCCGCTTGTTGGTTGTTTGCACGAAAGCATAGTTTGAATTGGGTTTATTTATTAGATGTTGTTGCGATTGTGGGGCCCATCGGTGTGATCTTTGGACGGATTGCCAATTTTATTAATGGTGAGCTCGTTGGACGAATTGCTCCTGCTGATTTTCAATTTGGTGTTCGCTTCCCAACGGATATCTTAAATTGGCCGGGTTATGAGTTTGATCGTTTGGCGACATTAGCACCGCTCACGGAAAAAGTGGGTCTAGCGGCAGGAAAATGGAGTGATTTATTGAGTTCATTCAAAATGAATCAAGGGTCACGAGATCAAGTGTATGAAGTTCTTAATAAAATCATTAATGAAATACAAAATGGAAATTCAGGAGTTAAAGAGCTGATTGGTCCTTTGTTAGATTATCGATATCCGTCACAAATATTTGCGATGCTGACTGAAGGTGTATTTACGTTTTTGGTTTTATTTTTCTTAGCTCGTAAATCTCGTCGCCCGGGATTTATTGCTGGAAGTTTTATTATTTGTTATGCCTGCGTAAGAATTTTTAATGAAATGTTCCGTATGCCAGACATTCAGTTGGGATATCAGTTCTTGGACTTAACGCGTGGACAGTGGATCAGTATTGGAATGTTGATTTTTGGTTTTATCATGTCGTTCTATTGGGCAAGAACTCAGTCCCAAACGATTCACGGATGGATGCGCGGCGAGAACGTGAAATTGGGTGGGCGCCGATTTTAGGTCATCATCTTCGCCTCAAAGTAAGACGAAATTATTTGTTTAAAAAGTTCAATTCGTTATTCTGTGTCGTTAAATACAGAATTTTGATACACTGAATGCAGTTTGCAATGGGGGACTTTTTCATGGTAAAGAGAAAAAAAGGTAGATATGTTTCTATTTCGGTATCTATTTTTTTAATGTTGTTTCTATTAACAAGTTACCAGAACTGTTCTAAATCTGAATTCAAGTCAAATATAAACGAACTTAGTAATTCATTAAGTTCAAATCTGAATACACCGATCGATGCAGTAAATTCAGACCAAGAATGCAGTATCAACCAAGTATCAACAGCCACAATTTCTGTTGATAGTGTCTTGGTTTTTCAATTTACAAAACAAGTTCAGCAAACCAATCCCCAATACAGTTGTGATAACGGTTCAACTTGGTCAACTTTAAAGTTACAAAACTCGTCTACTCAAAGTATCAATGGTTTACTTGCTGGAAATTATCTCTGTAAAGTTCGTGTAGCAAATTCCATTGGAGGCTTTGTTATGTGTTCCGGACAGTTATCAGTTCAGGTGCAAGAAATTGTTCAACAACCTCCTCCACCACCTCCTCCGACGCCGACACAGATTCCGAATCCGGGGCCAACACCAATCCCAACACCGACACAGATTCCGAACCCAGGGCCAACACCAACTCCTACGCCAACAGCGCAATTCAAGAATTTATATTTCGGCTACTTTGCAGATGGTATGAAAGGAGTTGGAACAGGAAATCATTTGAGTGAAACAGCATCCAGAAGTAATGTGCATTTTATTAATGAAGAACCACTTGATTATTCAGCATGGAAGCAAAAATTAAATTTAGCTCGCGCGAATAACAATCAAGTGATCATTATGGTTCAGCACGTTGTCTATCCTTGGGCTGATGTGATCCCACATACAAATGCAGCCGAGCGTTTTGCGACATTTTTTAAAGAAATAGAAAGTTATAAGGACATTATTATTGGTTACTATCTGTTTGATGAGCCATATTGGAATAACGACCTGAGAACAACGAATAAGAAAACTCTGGTTGAAGTTTATGAAGGATTACAAAGAGCTACTCACGCGATTAAGAATAAGCATCCCGAAGCAAAAGTCATTTTGACTTTTGCTTATCCGGAAATTGCTTTAAATATTAAAGTTCCAACAGCTGTCGATTGGGTAGGAATTAATTGCTATTATGATTATGGTGATCATTGTACAGAATCTAAAATTGAAAATATGGTGAATTATATCAAACAAAATATCAGTTCACAGCAAAAGTTTATTTTAACTTTGGATGCGTATAAATCGACAGCATCCAATGATGAAACCACTCAAAGAAAAATGATCGATCGAATCAAGTTTTGGTTGAGGTTGACTAAAAATTTACCTGTTGTCGCTTACATTCCATTTTTATTCCAAGATCAACCGGCCGAGAGGCTGTATGGTGCGAAAGGCCATCCTATTGTATTGAATTTTTTAGACCAGCTATTTAATAAAATAAATTCGAATCCTCAGTTGTCACACGACTCTATTGCAACCATGGCGCAAGAGATTCCGAACGTCAATTCGTGTGTCGTGCAAGAGCCTGTTTGCGAGAACTTGGATTCTGTACGTCGTGATAGTTGTGGTAAAGAAATTGATCGATGGGTGTCAGCACCTGTTTGTACATCAGTGGGTTGTGAAGGTCTCGATTACGTCAGAAGAAATGGAGCTGGGCAAATCGTAGAAATTTGGAATAATGCACCGATTTGCCCGCAGTAGTTATCTAGTCACAAAACTGATAGGTTTCCGAAGGATTTGTTAAATCAAGTCCATCGCCGTACCATGCAGTAATTTTTCGAATTGCATTTCCAGATGTTACAGAATTAAAAGTTAAGTAAGCACCTTGAGCTTTCCATGAACCAGTATGAGAGTTCATCACTTGTGAATTTGACATTTGATATTCGGTCGCGATGAATGTGCAATCTGGTTTAAATTGAATCATTTTTAAAAAGGATTCTTTATTCACTTTATACTCAGTGCAAAATTGATGACTTGCAAAACGGGGCTGCTGTTCGCAGTTTGTCGTAACAATCGGTTCTTCATTTTTAACGGGTGTTTGTTCAACAGGAGTACCAGATCCATTTCCTGTTTGGGTTCCAGTTCCGTCTCCAGGTGTCGGTTTTCCAGAACCTTTTTTGTCATTTGAACTTGTGCTGTTGTCGCAGCTTGAAAACGCTAAAAGAGTCGTGAGTAATACCAAAAATAAATTTTTCATATGAAGTCTCCTTGGCTTAATTGCAGCACAGGTTGCTGGACTCGTCAAAAGTAGAGTTCTATTTTACACGTCGAACCTGCGATTTAAACCAGACTATCGTCGGATCATGTCCAGTCGCTCGACTTCCGACAAGTTCTAACAACAACGGTTAGGACGTAAAGATGGAAAAAATTAAAAATCATATTCTTACTGCATCAATTCTTGTGATGGTGATGACCTTCAGTGCTTGTGGAATCTCATCGCAACCATCAGAAGCTGATATACAAACTGAAATAGAAAATCATGACCCTGTTGAAGGTCAACCTTCAGTCGAAGCTATCGATATTTCTTTAAGCGAGCAAAGATCAAGTTTGCAAAATTTAACGGAGTCTCAAAAAACAGTGCAGTCTCAAGCGACTTTACCGCCGGAGTATTCTCATTTGGATCCAAAAAAATTGATTCCGCGAAATTTATTTTATCCAGCGATGGATTTTTTTGTAAAATATAAATCTAAATTTAAAAATCAAAATTACATTGTGATGATCGACTTCAAACAAAAAAGTTCAAAACGACGTTTATATATTTTAAATATGCGGTCGGGCGAAGTGACAGGCTTACTCGTGGCTCACGGTAAGAATTCGGATTCTGATAATGATGGAATGGCTACAACATTTTCAAATGAAAATGGCTCGTTGATGTCATCATTGGGAGCCTATATGACTGCTGAAACTTATAGCGGTAGTCATGGGTTGTCTTTACGTCTGGATGGTTTACAGCCAACGAACTCAAATGCCAGATCACGAGCTGTGGTCATGCATCCTGCTGATTATGTCAGCGAAACGGATGCTCATGCGGGTCGTTCGTTCGGTTGTCCTGCCGTAGATCCTAAGTACAGTAAGCAATTGATCACGAATATCAAAAGTGGAGCTCTTATCTATGCGGGTTATAACTAACCGAATTTTGTGTCAAAGATCTGAAATTGATATCTAGGGTTGATCTTCGAGGTCTCCTTTGTTAACTCCTGTGCAAGTTTTAAATAACTGCCTAAGGAGTTTTTATGAAGTTTGTATTACTATCAGTTTTATTATTTTCCTCGATCGGATTTGCAACAAGCAAAGGTATGAATGAGTTAGATCCTTTTTCTGCAGATGTTGAACAGCAGCTTGAAAACTTTGATCAGCAGTATTTTGAACAAACAGGAAAATCTCCATTTTTAAATTTCGATATTTTTAGCGGCACATGTGTTCGTCAAGAATGTAAAGTCTGGGCTCAAGTCGTTAAATCAACGCAGACAATGTATTTGTTTGTTGATGGTAACGTTGTTCACACATGGAAAATTTCTTCAGGTGTTGAGGGACGTGGAACTCCTAATTTTGATCGTCACCCGAACGGCCGTGTGTATGATACTTATTCATCATCAAAATTTCCAGGTGGTGATTACAACGGATTAGGCAATATGCCATATGCTGTGTTTATTGAAGGTGGTTTTGCAATTCATGGGACACCAAAAAGCAACTGGCCTAAATTAGGAACTCGCGCATCTCATGGATGTATTCGTATTCATCCGGACAACGCGCTGATCTTTAACCGACTTGTTCGTAAAAACGGTATTTCAGAAGTTTGGATTACTGTTCAAGATTAAGAGCATCGTCTCTTGTAATCATTTTCTCTTCGCCAGTTTTAAAATCTTTTAATTTGTACTCCATTTGGCCATTTTCTTGTTCAAAAATTAGAATGGCCTTTGTGGTTTCAAATTTATTTGCTCGCTCTAATTTCTTTTTAAAATTTCCAGACATAAAAACTTCGCAGTAAATATTTTTATTTCGAAGAGTGCTTGCGATCGACAAAGCATCCGAGAGTGCCTTGTCGCCCAATGAAATAATAGAGATCGGTTTTTTTGTTTCGATCGCTAAAGTTTTTTCACAAAGATCTGCTAAGCGATCCACGCCGCTGGCCCAGCCAACACCCGGAGTTTTTGCGCCGCCGAGAGTTTCCACAAGTCCATCGTAACGACCACCTGCAAGCAAAGCGCCCTGGGCACCTAACTCTGTTGTGACGAATTCAAAAACAGTGTGACAGTAATAATCAAGACCGCGTACAAGTTTTGGATTTACTTTGTAGGGGATGTTTAATTTTGTAAGACCCTCAAGAACTGTTTTAAAAAACACTTTCGTATTCTCTGTCATGAAGTCTTCCATCGCAGGAGCACCAGCAATCAGTTTTCTGTCGTTCTCATCTTTGGAATCTAAAATGCGCAGAGGATTTTTTTCGAGGCGGACTTTTGAGTCCTCTGACAATTGATCCTTGAGTGGAGTTAAAAATTTCACTAAAGCTTCGCGGTAGGCATTTCGGCTTTCGACATCACCCAAAGTATTAATTTGCAATTCGCAACGTGTGTGTAAATCCAATTTTTTTAAAATAGTGTACGCCAGATCAATACATTCAACATCAGCTAAAGGATTTTCAAGGCCCAGGACTTCGACACCGAATTGATAAAATTGTCGGTAGCGACCTTTTTGCGGACGCTCGTAACGAAACATCGGGCCGTAATAATAAAGTTTATTTGGATTATTTTGTGCAAGACCTTCGGAAACATAGGCACGCACAGCGCCTGCAGTTCCTTCGGGTCGCAAAGTGATTGATTCGCCACCACGGTCTGTGAATGTGTAGGTCTCTTTACTGACGGCATCAGAAGTTTCGCCCATGGCTCTGTGAAAAACATCAGAAAATTCAAAAATAGGAGTTTCAATTTGGCCAAAGCCATAGTTTTGAGCATTGGCATAGGCTATCGATTCAATTTGACGGAAAACTTTTTTTTGCGCAGGCAATAAATCGCGAGTGCCGCGAACACTTTGATATTTACTCATAATGCTTTCAAGCCTATCTTATTCAGAATGTCTGAGCAAATTAATTACATCACTCCTGAAGGCTTTGAGCGGCTGCGTGTTGAATACACAACGCTACTGAATGGCGAACGTCCCAAAGTTGTCGAAACTGTCACTTGGGCGGCCAGTAATGGTGATCGTTCTGAAAATGCGGATTATCAATACGGAAAAAAACGCCTTCGTGAAATTGATCGTCGCCTTCATTTTTTGCAAAAACGAATGGAGTCTGCGGAAGTCATTGATCCTTTAAAGCTTAAGTCTGACAAAGTGATTTTCGGTGCCACGGTTGTGATCGAAGACGAAGAAGGTCTTGAAAAAAGATATCAAATCGTCGGCGCTGATGAATTTGATATATCAAAGAATAAAATTTCTTGGAAGTCACCGATTGCAAAAGCTCTTTTGGGAAAAAAAGTGGACGATGAAGTGAAAATTCAAAAACCACGCGGCGAAGAAATCGCCACCATCCTAGAAATTTTATTTATTTAGGTTTATTTATTCAGCTTTTGTGATGTGAAAGCATTCTGTTGAATAAACTCGGCTCCTTCTTTTTGGACTTGGCCAGCAACAGAGCTCACTGAATCCACCATTAAGTGATGTGGAACTTTTCGCTTCTTTTCAAAAAGAGTCATTTTTAAATTTTTAAAATCTTTTTTGAGTTTTGAAATAGTCACTTCATCATTCAAGACTTGATCGTTTTCGCTGACAAAAAGTAAAACAGGTATATCAGAAGTAATATCACTTTTATTGTAAACTTCAGTGCCTAATTTTTGAATCACAGTGGATGTCGTCAGGGGAATATTTTGCATGTAGTGTTCTTTGTCCTTTACGGCAACTTGAATATCTTGATAGCGACTGACCATATACAGCGGGACAACTGCAACAGTTGGAGTCACCCATGCGGCGATGTCTTTGACCCAAGCTAAAAAAGCGAGATGAGCTTTGTAAAATGGCGAATAAAGAACTACGGCATCGGGTTTGAATTCAGGATTCGAACTGATGTAATCATGAATCAAAAGGCCGCCAGTTGAAAAACCAATCAGACTGATGTTTGCTGAGCATGATTTTAAAAGTTCGATGGATTCGTTGACATGATTTTTCCATTGTGTCGAATCATAGTGATTTGAAATTGAACCGTTAACGCCATGGCCAGGGAGCAAATCATTCACAACAGTAAAACCAGCATCATACAGTAGGTTTGCGATGGGTTTCATTTCATAAGGTGATCCAATAAAGCCGTGCATCAGATAAGCGATTTTACCGTTTGAGTTGACTGATTTATTCGTTTTCCAATAAGGCTTATTATCTTTGATGAAGGTTTCTTTACTGTATTTTTGATATTCGACTTCGATTTTCTCAAAGCGAGATTGGAATTTTTTTTCTGCCAATTCACATGAAGCAACAGAGGCAAAGCTATTTTGAGTTAATAACAAATATAAGGGTAATAATAAATAAAACTTCATGACTTATGATATCCTCTTTTATCAAAAAACTGTCAAAACCTATTTCACTGTCAACAGACTTTTAGACACTGCCACAGCAGATCGGATTTGATCTCGAATATAAAAATATCATTTTAAGAACTCAATGATTTCTGGACGTTGCAGCGACAGAAAATGTGGTCTTTGTTTTGAAGCTTATTGGTGTATGAAAAAGAAAATTTCCAATAAAGTGACTAATTTGAGAATTGACCAAAAAAAAATAGCTCGATTTTTTTTATTTTTTGCAATCTTCATATTTGTTCAATCCTGCCAAAGCCCACGCTACAGCCATAATGAAGCTGCTCGATTGACTCATGCTAAAGAACTTTTAAAATCAGAATACGCAACAACTTCAGCAGCCTCATTTGAAGGGGATCATAAATTCAGCCAGTATCTATCTGAATACATCAATACAGAAAATGCAGATCTGAATTCTGATGTAATGACTCAGGCCCTCATCGCTGCCAGTGCGAAGAACCAATATGATCCGGTTTTTTTATTGGCCGTGATTAAAACAGAGAGTCAGTTTAATCCCAGAGCCGTTGGATCTGCAGGTGAGTTAGGTTTGATGCAAATTAAACCTGATACAGCAGAATGGATTTGTCAAAAAAGTGGATTTCCTTGGAAAGGGGCAAAAGCCTTGAAAGACCCTGTTTACAATGTTCAGATCGGAGCCCTGTATTTCAAATACCTTAAAAAATCACTTAAATCGCGCTCGGCCTACTACATCAACGCTTACAATATGGGAATCAACAATTTACATCGTCTTCCGGCGTCATCAAAAATTTCACATCCTTACTACGCAAGGGTGATGCAGAACTACCTTGGAATTTACCAAGAGCTTCAAAAAATCAAAAAATCAATAAAATCTTAAAGAATTATTTTGATCATTCATCAGTTTCATGAGGGAATTTAGCTACAACATTGAAGTTGTAGAACACGGGTTCATAAATGAAACATCTGCCAATTTTCTTATTCGCGTCGATTCTATCATGCGTGTTACATGCCGAACAGATCACACTACCAAGTGAAATGCCTTATCAAGACGAAAAATTTTCGTGTGTGTCTGCACTGGATGCAGATCGATATGTCAAAGATTTTGGTGTTGATGTGAATTCCTTTGGTGGGCGTGAACTTTGTGATTCAAAAGTTGAATTCAAAAAATTAATGAATGATTTCAATCTGATTGAAAAAGGTAGCTTCACTCAAGGAACAAATGTTTTTATCAAAGAATTTGTTCCAGCCACTCAATACTATTCTTGGATGAAATCGCAAACGCAAGGTGTCGAACGTGGTAACGACGTGCCATACGCAACGGCTTACAACTCTGGTGGTTATTTCACAATGCAAGACGGTTGGGCCAAGTTATCAACATTAGGTCGCGTAGGGACGGTGATCCATGAAGCTCGTCATACAGCCGGCTATAGACATGTTCCATGCAATCAAGGAACATATCAGGGGTCGAATTTACCGGGCTGTGATTCTTCATATTCATACGGAGGTTCTCACGCCATTGAAATGGAATATTACGGCCGAGTTTCTGTACTGGGAACAAACTTTCATCCTGTCTATAAAAAAATGGCACGATTGATGGCCATTGGTCGATCGAACATTTTTTTTAATACTCCGATCATTCAAAAAAAAGAAGCTGTGATGGCATTGTCTTTGGATCGTAAAAAATCTTTTGTGCTGTTGGATAATAAACAATGGGTGACTAAAGAAGTTCCCGCTGTTGCTGGAAAGTTAAAGCGAACAAGTTTTGGTGCAGTTATTTTTGATCTTAAAAAAGCTTTCGCCATTGATCCTTATCAGAACTCGGGATTTACGGATCTTGTTGAAGATGTTTATTCCTATTTTAAGCTGCTTGGAGAGGGCTCCGCTGTTCTTAAAGATCTTGAAGAGTACGATGTGGGTGTTAAACGTTTCGTAACACAAATCACTGCTGCTGATCAAATTTCAAATTATGATTTTCCAAATGGACAATGGGGAACTTCGTACAAGTTACCATTCCCTGTGGCGCAAACGACGACAGCGATTCCTGAGTCAACAACAGCAGGGTACTATTTAATTCAGTCAACTGGACAAGTGGCGCAGTATCAGCCACAAACGGGCCGAGTCTCTGTGCTGACAACAAAATGGGATTTTTCAAATCAGAAAGCGGTTTCTTATAACAATGAAGTTTTATTGTTAAAAGCGAATGGCGAAATTCACGCGGCATCTGGATCTGTTGAAAAACCTTGGTCGATGGCGCAAAATTTAGGAGCAATTTCTGATTTAGTTTCATTTCCGATTTATGATGGATTTAAAGTTGTGATCGAATAATTATGAAAGCAAGAAATTACTATTTACTATTCTTAGGTTTATTGGTTGGTTTTTTAACAATGGATTATTTTTTAAATCAAAAAATGATGCATTTGAAATCACAGAATCCGAAAGCCACAAATATAAAGAATACGGATCCAATTTCAAAACCTGAAGCGGTTGAAGTGGTCGTTGAAAAGACGACCACTCAGGATTCGGCACCAGATTCTGTTCAACAATTCAAATCTGAGTTTAAACAAGAAGTGGCACAAATTGGACAAGTTCAATCCGATACAGAGGCTGTTGAAAATCGCCTGCAAGCGATCGCCCGACAAATGGAGCCTGCACATCGAGACTATTTAAAACTCGTTTTAATGAATGAAAAAAGTAACGGCGACGAGCGTGCAATGGCCATCGAGTTGCTGACGAGAAATCAAACGGCAGAAGCTGCAGAAATTTTAAAAAATTATACGCTTTCAGATTCTACAACTGGAAATTTAAAATCAGGTGAAGATATTGTATTTAAAGCACAAGCTATTGAAGGATTGGCCGGTTACCAAGATCGTAATCTTGCAATCAGTTATTTGAATGAGATTAGTCGAAAAACGAATTATAGCTTTTTACAAGACCGAGTTCGTCGTGCGCAATCGGCTTTAAAAAACGAAGGTCCTACGATTGAAACGCAAGACCTTGAAGCTTTGAAAAAAATTGTAAAATAAAATTAAAAAAAATACGTCGATTAATTCTGCTGTGAAAGTTCAGCTTGTGCTGACGTTATAAAATCTTTGTTCAGACCCGGATTAACCCATTCACCTTGTTCATGACAAGTTGTGCTTTGTCCATGAGGACCATGAGTGACTCCGACTTGATATGTGACGTTTTCAAAAGTGTAAAATGCTGGTCCACCAGAATCACCATTACAGCCGCCAGTTCCTTTGGTTTGGTCAGTAACAACAAGATGATTGATGAATTGGGCTGGCACAGTCGTTTCGCGTAAAACCTCAGTGTCAGTTTGTGGGTCTTCACTGATCAATCCGAATCCCATCAGAACGACATTTACATTTTGTTGATCGAAAGCTGTTTTATTTTCCGCAAGATTTACCAGTTGATCTGGTAAGAACTGAACAGGCACGGCATCAGCAGGAATTTCGTCTTCGAGGCGGATCAACGCTAAATCAAAATTTCCAGAGCCATCGTATTTGGGGTGTTGAATGTATGCTTTTACTTTGCGTATGACGAATGCTTTTTCGATATCTGTGATTCTTGTCGCTGGATTAAATTGTTTTTCGAACAAAAGACTCGTTTTTGTAAAATTAATAGCAAGATCTGTAGGTGCCATATGATTCACACAGTGAGCTGCGGTCAGGATAAAGTTTTTATTCAGAACAGATCCCGTGCAACCTTGAATCCAAATTTTTTGACCATCGCCAAATTCATAATTCATCAACATACCAACAACAGATTTAGACAATCCATTTTCTTCAGGTACCGGAGTTCCGTTAATAATTTTTGATGGCGATAATTTTTGAAAAGTTCGTTTGAACGAGTTCGGTGTACAATTCACAATAAGTGCTGATAAAAATACGACAGTAAGAGCTTTAAACACGATTTTCATATGACCCCTCATTAAAACGTTTTAAAGGTTCTAATCGAGCAGTTGGATTGAAGTAAAGCACATACTTTGATGTGCATTAATTTACAGCACACAGGCAGGAAAAAGAACTTCAGATAAACAGGCTTTAATGTTAGCGTTTTGAGATTCAAATGAAGCTCAAATTGACTCGTAAAATAGGATCTTATTATGAAAAACAAACTGCAAATTTTTATCGAAAACATTGCTCAATTTTTCCAAAATATCTTTGGACAAGTTCAATATCAAAAACCGAACTGGATTGAAAAAATTTCAAATCTCTACTTCTCAAATCCAGTGCGGAACAAAAAAATAAAACAAACTTTTGTTGGAGTCCTTCTTGTTGGTGTGATCGGCTATTTTGCCAAAAGTTATTACGACACATTACCCAAAGACGAAACGGTGAAAATCACAGTTCGGAGTTTAGCGCCTTATAATTTCGAAAAACCGGAAGTTCGTCCGCTCTTTGTTTCCTTCAGTCACTCAGTTGCCAATGTGAATATGATCGGAAAAAATCTGGTCGGCGGGGTTCAGTTAAAACCTGAAATCAAAGGACAATGGGTTTGGGCTTCAGATCGAATTTTGAAATTTACACCCATCACCGAAAAGGGAAAAATAGATTGGCAAATTGGAAAAAAATATACCGGTGTTGTTTCAAAAAAAATCTTGTCAGGAAATTTGAAACTTGAATCTGATGAGTTTGAATTTGAAACAGAACCGTTGCGTGCGACAATTGCACAATCAGAGTTTTATCAGGACCCTCGTTTTCCAGAAAACAAAAGAGTCGTAGCGACATTTTATTTTAATTATCCTGTGTTGCCAGAATCTTTGAAAAAAAGATTACAAATTTCAGAAAAAAGTGAAGGCTCATTTTCTGCGACTTCAAATGCAGATACGATCATGACGTTTGATGATAAAAAATCACAAATGTTTGTACAATCCAGCCAAATCAAAATCAATAATTCAAATCGGGAATTTAAAATCACTTTAGAAAAAGGATTTAGTTCAGTTTTTGAAGCTGAAGCTATCGCATCGACTGAAACAGTCATCAAAGTTCCATCGCTGTATGATTACTTTCAAATCAATCAATCCCAGATTGTGATCGTCAGAAATGAAAAATTTGAATCAGAGCAAATTTTACGTATCGAAAATGTGTCAGGAATTGCAACTGAGGAATTAGCCAAGGTTCTTGAAGTGTACGAGCTTCCGTATTATTTGGATGAACAACAGAAAAAAGAAAAATCGACAGAAAAGAAACAGCAACCTTATGCTTGGGCGAGCGTTTCAGAAGTAACTCCTGATGTTCTGCAAAAATCAAAAAAAATTAAACTGGGCTTGATCCCCACAGAGAAACTGATTTCTGAAGAACATTCGTTTCAAGTCAGTTCTGTGCCGGGGCGATCGCTGTATGTGAAAATACCGAAGGAAACCACTTCGTTTGGCGGATTTAAATTAAAAGACGATTATGAAAAAGTGATTCGTGTTCCAGCCTATCCTTCGGACTTACAGATCATGGGTAAAGGTTCTATTTTACCGATGTCGGGCAAACAATCTGTTTCGATTGTATCACGCAACGTGAATAAAATTAAATTCGAGATCAATCAAATTCGTATGGAGCAACTCAATCATTTGATCCCAGGACTGGTCGGTGATTTTACGCGCCCAGATCTGTATGAAATTCGTCCCAACCGTATTTCTGAGATGATCACAGGAGAAATTCCTTTATTAAATAAAAACCCACAAAAATCACAATTCAGCTCGATCCAATTGTCAGACTATTTGTCAGATAAATCAGGACAGCGTAAAAAGGGATTATTTCTGATCAACCTGTCGTCGAAAGATTCTGAAGAGTATGTCGCTGATCAGCGATTTATTTTAATTTCAGATATCGGAATGATCGTTAAAAAAACGGTTTCACAAAATTATGAAGTTTTCGTGCAGAACATTCATACGGGTTTACCCATCGCAGGGGCTAAAATTAGTGTCTTAGGACAAAATGGTTTAACTGTCTTGTCTGCAGAATCAACAGCAAATGGTTCTGTTAGTTTTCCGAATTTGAAAGATTTTAAAAATGATAAGGAACCTATCGCTTTTTTAGCTCAGTATGGAGAGAGTCTGTCTTTTGTTCCGTATAACGCCTATTCGCGCGAGATGGACTTAACATCTTTTGATATTGGTGGAGTTCGGGACTCCTCAGAGTCTGATCAACTGAATGCTTTTATTTTTTCGGATCGTGGAATATATCGCCCCGGAGAAAAATCAGATTTTGGCTTAGTTGTGCGCTCAAAAAATTGGAACAAAGTGTTTTCGCAAATTCCAGTGGATGTCGTGATTCAAAACCCGACAGGACAAGAGGTCTTGAAAGAAACCATCAAAGTCAGTTCAAACTCGATGGAATCCATCAGTTTTAAAACTGAGGACTATTTTCCGACCGGTGTTTATAATCTGTATGTGTATATTCAACAAGCGAACAAACAACAGTTGATGCTGGGAAGTACAACGTTTCAAGTTGAAGAATTTTTACCGGATCAAATTAAAGTTCGTACAAGTTTGTCAACGACGAACCCTGACGGCTGGATCAGTCCCGAAGGCTTAAAATTAAATTTATCGGCGTACAATCTTTATGGAAAACCAGCCACTGACAGAACGGCAAAATCAAAACTGCGCATCAAGGCTGCCGATGTGTATTTTAAAAAATGGAAAGAGTATTCATTTAATACGCCTAAAGTTTCTCAGCTAGAAATGAACGACGTTTTAGAGCCGCGTAAAACGAATGAGAACGGTGAAGTGGAATGGCCGATACAGTTACAAAGTTTGGATAAATCAATCTATAGACTGACGATTGAATCTGAAGTTTTTGAAACAGATGGCGGTAAAAGCGTCAAATCACAACTGAGTCAGTTGGTTTCATCACAGAGTTATTTTTTAGGTTATAAATCACAGCTGTTAGACTTATCGTTTGTTAAAAAGGACACAAAGGCAAATCTTGAAATTTTGACTGTGAATTCAAAACTCGATTCGATCGCTGTTAAAAATATCACAGCGGACTTGATCGAGCGAAAACCAACTTCGGTTTTAACAAAACTTCCGAATGAAACGTATGCGTATCAGACGGTGTACAAAGAAAAATTGATCAAATCCGTGAAGTTTGATTCTTTGGCGAAAAATACAATTTTGCCTTTGGAAACACAGACTGTCGGTGAATTTATTTTGGTCTTTAAAGACTCAGATAATACAGAATTGAATCGCCTCACTTATAATGTGGTCGGAAATTCGGATTTAGAGCGAGGACTTGAAAAATCGTCTTTGTTAAAAATTGGACTTAATAAAAAAGATTATAAACCGAATGAAGAAATCGAAATTCAGATTAAATCACCGTATGCGGGTGCAGGTCTGATCACGATTGAGCGTGATAAAGTTTATGAATCAAAATGGTTTAAAACTTCTTCAAAAAGTTCTGTTGAAAAAATAAAAATTCCTGCCGGGCTTGAGGGCCAAGCTTATATCGTCGTGACTATGCTCCGTGATTATAAATCTGAAGACATTTATACGTCGCCATTAGCGTATGGTGCGGCTTCATTTGCGATCGATCTCGAGGCCCGTAAATCACAAATAGATATTGCTGCTCCGGATGTCGTAAAGCCTGGGCAAACTTTGACATTCAAAGTCAAAGCGTCGCAAAAAACTAAGGCCGCTGTATATTTGGTTGATGAAGGCATATTGCAAGTGGCTCGTTATAAATTGCCTCAACCTTTGAATTACTTTTTTCAGAAAAAGGCACTGCAAGTAAATACGTATCAAATTTTAGATCTAGTGATGCCAGATTTCTCTTTGCTTTCGCCGCGTGCGGCCGGTGGAGATGAGTCTGGGCTGTTGGGACAAAGTATCAATCCGTTCAAACGTAAAAATATTGAACCGATTGTGCATTGGTTTGGGATTAATGACATCACACCAATAGGAACAAATTTTCAATATAAAGTTCCAGATTACTTTAATGGGAATATGAAACTGATGGTCGTTTCTGCCGACGATCAGAAATTGGGATCGACATCGACAGATGTGAACGTGCGTGGTGATTTTATTATTAATGCGACGACAACGACCTTTTCATCTCCTGGGGACGAGTTTGAAGTGAATTTAATTATTGCCAATCAATTGAAAGGCAGTGGTGCACAGGCGGAAGTTCAAGTGGACGCAACAGTCAGTGCAGGCCTTTCGTTATCACAAGATAAAATTCCAGCATTAGCAATTCCTGAGAATAAAGAAAAAAGTGTTTCATTTAAAGTGAAAGCGAAAGAGCTTCTGGGGTCTCAATCGATTGTTGTTTCTGCAGGGATTGGTCAAAAGAAATCAAAAATTGAACTGACGCTGTCAAATCGACCTCCGGTTCCTTATCAGCAAAAAATGCAATGGTTGTTATTGTCTGAAAAACCTGTGACTTTGACGCCATTTCAAAACCAACATGATGAATTTCGTCAAAACTTTTTTCAAGCTCACACAACCATTCAGAATCTGATTAAGCCATTTTCCGCTTACTATGAAATTAATGATTATCTTTGTTCTGAACAGATCGCCGGGCAATTAATGCCTTTGTCTTTGAAGAATGAAAAATCAAAAGATGAAAAACTAAAAATGGATCGTTTGATTTCTTTACTGCGGGCTCGTCAAAGTACCGAAGGCAGTTTTCATTTATATCCGTCAGACTCTCAAATCAACTTTGATACGTCACTGCACTTAGGGATGATTTTCTTGTACATGCAAGAAAAAGGCGAAAAAGTTCCTCAGGATTTGTGGCAGCGATATTTACAAAGCTTAAAATCAGACTACAATCAAACTCAAACGAAACTGGATTTATATCGAAAAGCAAAATCGATTTATATTTTAGTGCGTTCGCAATATGTGCCTAAAGTTGAACTGAAAAACATGGCGACTTTGATTCAAAATAAAAACACGCAAAAAGATATTTCACAGACAACTGCCATGTATTTAGCAGCGAGCTTTAAACTGGCTCAGCAGGATGATATGGCTCAGAAAGCTCTGTCATTGACTGAAAAAAATAAGGACGTTCAAATTTCGGATCAATTTATCTTTGAAAATACAGATGCTTTTGAACGTGATGCATTGATGGTTCGTCATTTTTCTGCGAATATGAAAGACGACCAAATGACGAAGTTATTCGGTGAAATTATTCAAAGAACGAATACAAATTCAATGAATACGTATTCGACAAGTTATTTAATGATGAGTTTAGATTTATTATTAAAGCAAAGTGCTGCTGTTGAAAATCTGGATCAATTAAGTTTTAAAGTCACAGCCGCTGATAAATCTGTCGTCGATTTAAAATTAGATAAATCAAAAAAATTAGATCTTGATTCAAAAGTGGCACAAGTCGTTGTTCAAAATCAAAATACGAAACCTGTGATCTTAAGTTATTTTCAAGCTGGATTTGATCAAAACAGCCAAATGTTGGAACTCAAGAACGGCCTTGAAATTTCTCGCTCAATAGAGAATGACAAAAATGAGGTCGTGAAATCCGTCGAGATCGGTCAAGAGTTAACGGTGAAGATTCGTGCACGCGTTTCATCGAATCGCCGAGTTTCAACATTGATTAATGATTTATTACCCGCTGGTTTTGAAGTTGTTTTAAATTCTGTTCGAAAAAACAGTGTTGATAATGAAAATAATAATGATGTTGATCCTGCAAATGCCCCTATGGATGGTGAGGGCGGGGACGGTGAAGGCGATGGTGACGTTCATTCTGAAGAGATTGATACAGGTGCGCTGTTCAAATTTTTACCATTCATGCCATCGCGTGCTTACGCTCAAGCTTCGGCAGCCGTATCTGCGATTCCTTCCATGATCACTGAACTTGTGGACGTTCGTGAAGACCGTGTGAATATTTACACGACTCTTGATCAAAATATGACCGAATACACATATCAGATCAAAGCCATCGCCAAAGGTCGTTTTTTAGTTCCTGGAATTTATGTCCGTGGAATGTATCTGACTGAAATGACCGGTCAAGGTGCGACGACGACGATCGAGGTCAAGTAAGTTGTTAAAGATCACGAGATTATTTCAATCTCTTCAAAAGGCCCGCATTTTAAAAGCCGCGGGTCTGTTTGTGTTTTTGTTTTTTGTATTTTTAACTTTTCGTTATTTTTTGCGTGAGGATTTGATCCGGCAAAAGTCATACTCGCAGCAATTTCTAGATCGTCATCAAAAGTTGTTACGACTGACATTATCCGGTGACGAAAAGTACCGCATTTTTTCACCACTTTCAGATATCGATCCGAAGCTTGTCGAAAGTTTTTTATCCAAAGAGGATCAGTACTTTTATTATCACTGGGGATTTAACCCGCTCAGCTTATTTCGAGCGACTTATCAGACGTATATTGCCAAATCATTTCGCCAAGGTGGCTCAACACTAACGATGCAAGTGGTTCGCTTGTTATATCCCGAAACGACAAAATCAATTTCAGGAAAGTTTTTTCAAATTCTGCAAGCTCTGAAAGTTGAGCTCCTCTACAGTAAGGAAGAAATTTTAACAGCGTATTTAAATTGGACTCCGTACGGTAGTAATATTGAAGGTGTTCGAGCGGCGTGCCTTATTTATTTTGATAAATCTTGTCAAAAACTAACCCAACAAGAAATTGATTTTTTGATTCAGATTCCACAAAATCCAAATCGTTTTTTATCACAAGCTTTACAGAATAAAAAAAAGCTGGTCTTTAAATCGCCGCACTTTGTTGAAAGTATGATTCAAAAGGGAAACGCAGAGAAAACAGTCATTACCACGCTGGATTTAAAACTGGATCAAGAAGTTCAAAAATTAGCTAAAAACTATTTCGAAAGTTTAAAAAAATTTGGAATTAAAAATTATTCGATTGTCATCGCTGATTCAAATCAGGGGGATATTTTATCTTATATAGGTTCAGCTGATTATTTTAATTCCGAGATCAAAGGCCAAATCGATGCCAATCGAACTTTGAAATCACCGGGCTCGACGTTGAAACCATTTATTTATGCTCTGGGATTACAAGAAGGTCTCATTCACGAGAAAAGTTTAATGAAAGACACGCGGATGAGTTTTTCGGGGATTGATCCAGAGAACTTTGATGAACAGTTTTTAGGGCCACTTACGGCAGATCAAGCTTTGATTTTGAGTCGTAATTTACCTGCAGTCAGTTTGTCGATGCGACTGAAAAATCCATCTTTGTATGATTTTTTAAAAGATAAAAGTTCTTTAAAATTTAAAGAAGAAAAATATTACGGATTATCTTTGGCCTTAGGCGGTGTTGAGTTTTCAATGTTGGATTTGGTTCGTTTGTATGCGGCTCTGGGTCAGCTTGGGCAGTACCGAGACCTTAAGTGGACCGTCGAAAAATCTAAAGACCAATCACCTGCAAAAAATATTTTAAATTCTGAAGCTGTTTATATTTTGATGCAGATGCTGCAAAAAAATCCAAGAACAGAAAGCACGACATTAGCTGATCTAACTCATCATCAATTACCAGTGGCTTGGAAGACGGGAACATCGAAGTCGTATAAAGATGCATGGACAATCGGACTTGTTGGGTCTTTGGTCGTCGGAGTGTGGCTTGGCGATAATGACAAAGAAATCAATCCAGCGCTGGTGGGTAGGCAAGTGGCTGGACCCTTATTTTTTCAAATTTATGATTTGATTCAAAATTCGAAATCTTTACCTTATCGTCAAGAGAATCCAAAATGGCAAAATAGGCTTGGTTTGAATCTGAAGTCTGTTCATATTTGCAGTTTATCTAAGAAAATAATCACTGAAAATTGTGGACATCACTCGGAAGAAGCTTTATTTATTCCGTCAATTTCTCCGATTGAAAGCTGTCAAATTCATCGGAAAATTTATATCGATCTCAAAACTCAACAGCGGTCGTGTTCGCCAATTGTTGGTCAATCATCACAAAAATCAGAAATCATCGAAGTCTGGCCCGATGATTTGTTGGAGTTGTACCGACAGTCTGGCATTAGAAAAACAGCACTCTCAGAAAAAAAGTTTTCGTGTCGGTCGTTGGATCAAAATCATTCGGAATTGCAAATTACCAGTCCGCAAGAACATCTTGAGTATTTGCTGCGACCACAGACCAATAAACTAAATGGTAAAACAAAATATCAAGTACAAATTGCACTCAAGGCCATTTCTGAATCAGATAGTCAATATTTAGACTGGTACGTGAATAAAAACTACATCGGTCGTGCTGTGAAAAATGAACCCTTGATTTTTAATACTGACACACCAGGATTTTATTTTGTTTCTGTGACTGACAGTTTAGGACGACAGCAGTCGACGCAGTTTCAAGTGAAATTAAATGATTTTTAAGTTGTGAGTAACGGCTCTGCTTGTTTCAAAAAAGTTTGAATCACTTGGGTTTTTGTGACGAGTTGTGCGAGATCGATATTTACCAGTTGAAAAATATCTGCTTTGAGCCCTCGCATTTGGCAGTAAAAACCTGTCGTTTGAAGTCTGAAATCCATGCTGAGTTCAAACGCATGATTGAAGAGTCGCGATGTGCATTTGTTTTTTAAAATAATTTCACTGACTTGTGGTTCGAAATAGCTAGAGACAAGTTTATTCAAATTCGATTGTGAAATTTCATTCTGCAAACAATTCGATACGAAGTACGACAAATAGACCAGAGCAAATGTATTTTTTAAACCAATCAGATCGATCGTTTCTGTCAAAGCCTGGTTGATTTTTTTATAATGAATAATATAGGAATTCATTTCGTAAAACAGTCTTAATTGTGCTGTCGTATTCCAAGAGTTACAAACGGATTCAACAGTATTGGCAAAAGCCTCAGCCATAATCATTTTCAAAGTGATATTTTGTTCACGAGATAGGTGCTGAACGTTGGTATTGACGGACTTTAAATACTCTTCGGCCAAACAGTGGCTGGATTCATGTAAGACGTGATTTGTTTTAGGTTTTATAATTTCTTCGCACCGAAATAATTTTGGATGCGTCTTCTCAATGAATTCAATGGGTGTGACATTGTCAAAATAAGGGACTTTTTTTTGTTTTAAAATTTCATCCAGAGATAAAAATGGCATACTGACATAGTGACAAAAGTCTTCAGTGGTCAAAGTGAAGCCTCGCTTGAGATAATCTTTGCGGATGTTTCGGTACAATAAATTATTGGCAAAAAGAAAACCATCTCCAATTGATTTGGCTAACACTGAAGTATTATTCACCGAGTGATGTAGTTCAAGAATTTCGTGAACAGTGAGCTGTGAATTCATTCGTTATGTACCTAGAAGTTTTTTACGTATCCACATGCGGATCTGCGACAGTTCTTTGTCGGAAAGACCTACAAAATGAGTTGAAATTTTGTACTGTGTTTCAGACAGAGGTTCACACGAAGCCACTCGAGTATTAACGACATCGATTTCCAGCTGTTTAAAAAAATCACTGCTGACTTTGTACATTTGTCCTGCGGCTAAAGGAAAATTTGTGATCAGTTTCAAATCAATTTCTGAGATAGCGATAATTTCTGATTTTGTCAAAATATGAGCTATGGCTTGAACGGGAGCTTCGACAAACGAGGAATCTATTTCTGATTTTTGCAGAAGGTTTTTGATTTTGACTGTCAAAATATCAGGATCGATTGGCTTTACGATATAATCGTCAGCTCCGACGGTGAGTGCTTTTTCAACGTCTGCTTTTTCGCGTTTTCCTGTCAGCATAATGATAGGAACCTGACTGTTTTTTTCTGCGGCCCTGATCGTTGAGATCAGCGAGTAGCCATTCGCACCTAAGGGCATAATCGCATCAGTAATAATTAAATCGATAAACTCGTTATTAAATTTATCAAAAGCATCAATTGAATTTGTGGCCGCAAAAACCTGATAACCTTGTTGTTTCAGTATGGCTTCTAATGTCAGAAGAATTGTTTTTTGGTCATCGACAATAAGTATTTTTTTCATGCGCTAGCTCGTTGTTGGTTTTTCATTTGGTGGTCTTTAATTTCAATAATCACATTATGAATTTGTTCGATGGATTGAGTGTATTCCTTAGAGAGAGCTTCAATCAATTGAAGTCTTTGATTGATATCAAGCGGTATGTTTAAATTTTCTATTTGTTCGCACAATTGACTGACTTTGGTTGCGCTCAATGTTGCACTCGCTGATTTCAGAGTATGGGCGGCCATTGTTAATGAGTTGTCATTCTGATCCGTGATGGCTTTTTTCATATTCTGAATCAGATCGAATGATGATGTTTTATACTCCTCAAGTAAAATTTCAAGGAGCAATTGATCGCCGACTTTAAGATCGCTGAGTTTATAGATTTCCGCAGTCTCTGTTGGTAGAGCGGATTGTTTTTCTGATTCCAGGGATATATTTTTGTGAGCTTTAAAATATTTTGTCAGCATAAGGGCGAGTTGTTCAAAAACGAGTGGTTTATTTAAAAAATCGTTCATCCCTGCTGCAAAGCATTTTGCTTTTTCACCGCTGGTTCCTTCAGCTGTTAAAGCGATAATCGGAACGCAACTTGCCTGTGCAGATTGTAATTGGATTATTTCTTGAGTCGCCGCATAGCCTGTCATCACGGGCATTTGGCAATCCATGAATATCAGATCATAGGATTTTGCTTGAAACATCTCGACGGCTTCTTTTCCGTTATTTGCTAGATCGACAGTAAACCCCATCTTGGATAAATATTGATAGACGACTTTTTGGTTCACTGGATTATCTTCGGCGACGAGAATGTGACCGCTGAAAACATTTTCTAGGTAGGCTAATGAAAAATTCACAACCTCATTATTTTGTTCGATTCCTTTTTCTAAATTTAATTTAAACCAGAATGTTGTTCCTTGATTGATTTGACTGTGGACGCCAATTGATCCGCCCATCAAATCCACAAGTTGTTTCGAAATACTGAGCCCGAGTCCTGTTCCACCGAATTTTAAACCAGAGCGTGTCTGGAAAAAACGTTGAAAAAGTCGTTCGACTTCGTGAGGTTCCATGCCTACGCCAGTGTCTTGAATCTCGAATAAAATTTCTTGATGATTGTTTTTTTCAGTGAATGTTAGATTTAAAGTGATTTGACCTGTAGGAGTAAATTTAACTGCATTACCAATGAGATTCATTAAAATCTGACGTAAACGATTCCCATCGCCCTGAAAATGTTCGTTCAATTCAGCTGGGTAGTTGCATTGAATCGCGATATTTTTTTCAGAGCAAATATATTTAAAGTTTTCAATCACGTCATGAGTTAAAACTTTCAAGCTAAAATTTTCATGAACCAGTTCAACTTTGCCAGCTTCAATTTTTGAATGATCTAAAATATCATTAATCAAAGAAAGTAAGGCGTTGGCAGATCGTTTGATGATGCCGACATATTCTTTTTGTTCTGGATTCAAAGGAGTTTCGTTCATCAAAGTAGTTAAGCCAATAATCCCATTCATGGGAGTGCGTATTTCGTGGCTCATGGAAGCTAAGAAATCGGATTTCTTTTTTGAGCCTTCAATGGCAGCTTCTTTTTCTTTGATCCAAAGTGCTTCCATATTTTTTTTGTGAGTGATGTTTTTCATGACAACAACAGAGCCAGCAGTTTCAGCTTTTTGGTTCACGAAAAATCCATTCGAAGCTGAGATAAAAATACCCTCTGGATTTTTTGAATTTTTGACAAAAATTTCTTGATCTGTTGAAAGTGTTTTTTGCAAACCTGTCGCGAATGGCAAATCTTTCTTGGAAATAAAATTTCCCTCAGTATCATGAAATCCTAAAAGCTTTACGGAGCTTTCAAAATTAATGTCGTGGATATTTGATCCAATAATATCTAAGGCAGCTTGATTGTAGTAAGTAAAATAGCCTAATGGATTTGTCACAATAACACCTTCGGACATGTTGTTGATGACACTTTTAAAAGTTTTTAATTCAGATTCTGTTTGAAAGAGCTTGTTTTTTTGATCCACGAGTATTCGAAAACCTAAAATAACTGTAACAGCTGAAAATAGAATGAATCCCAAAAGACTTAAAATCGGAAAAAAGAGAAGCTGATTCTTTCCGAAAGAGAATCCCTTTGTATTAGAGATCTCTGATTTGAGTGAAACATAATTTTTTAGATAAGGTTCTATCGAGACAATATTTTTTTTGGAAGTAGAAAGTTGTATTTTAATCGCATCTAAGTACTCAGTTGTTTGGTTGTTGGCTGCAATAACTGTATTTTTTAAAACGGGATCTTCTTTTAATTCGGGAGTTCCTAAAATTTCGACTGAACTTTGATTAAAGTCGTTTGATAATGCATTATAGGTTTCAATTAGTTTTGGTGTCGGGACAGAGCCTATGCTTTGTTGAAGTTGATCGAGTTGTGAAATTTGACTTTGAAATTTTTCAATAAACAAATTGAGTTCTGATTTTTGAGAATTCGTATTTTCTTTTAAAAAAGACTCTTTGTGTTCGAATGAAAATACACCAAATAGGACGAGCGAAAACACAGTCAGAGCAGTAGAGATAAACAATGGAAAATAGGAAATATTTTTTTTATTTTCTGTCATGATTTCATATCGGCTAGGCCGCCAAAAATCATAAAGAAACGACACTCGTCATTGGTCTGGATTTAGCAGAATAATTTGCTGAAGAATTTAATTAAAAATTCACGATCCAGCGAGATGAAAAACATGAAAAATCAGAAAGAAAAAACCCAACACTGGTGGAGCCATCTGTACGTATGCGCCACGACGCAAATGGGGTGCTGAAAAGAACAAGACAATGCCTGCACCGATCATTGACAGCCCGCAAAAGCTGACCAAAAGTCCAGCCGCTTCTCTGCGACCTTCATGAACAAAGAACAAGCCAATCGCCATTCCGATGGCTAAAAACAAATTGTAATAACCTTGGTTCAAGGCCCAAATTTTGACCGCAGAGTGGTCTTCTGGTTTTAATTTAAATAATTTATAGCCGTCTTTTTTTTGAAACAAAAAAGATTCAACAACAAAAAAGAGAACGTGAATAATTGCTGAGAGCGCGAAAAATGCATAGCTGACCCATTTTAAATCCATGAGCCTATTACAATCTGATGTTTTAAATTTGTCTACACGATTCTGTGTATATCATCTAGTATCATAACTATGAAGGTCACAGTTTTAGCTAAGCCGAATTCGCGTAAAGAATCTATTGAGGTTTTACCTGATGGTAGCATTGCGATCAAAGTGAACGCTGTTCCCGAAGACGGCAAAGCAAATCAGAGAATTATCGAGATGTTGTCTGAACATTTTAAAATTCCAAAGTCACGAATTGATATTTTGAGCGGACACAAAGGGAAAAAGAAAATTTTTAATGTTGAAACCTAAAATAAATTAATATTTATACTCGACGACTTTATGAAAGTAATCAGGAACTTCTGCCTGTACACGAATTAGTTTTTTACTGAAAGGGTGTTCAAAGCTGATGGCAAAAGCATGTAGCATTAAATTTTTATGTTTACTGTTTTTATCTTTTCCATATTTAGCATCACCAACAATAGGGTGTCCGAGATCCGCCATGTGCACGCGAATTTGATTTTTTTTGCCTGTCAGTAGATTAATTTTCACGACACTGTAATAAGATGTTTCAAAAACAACGGTGTATTCTGTTTTTGCAAGCTTGCCCTTTTCGCTGTCCGTCGTCGAATGCATGACGTAGTCTTCGTCTTCGGTCAGATAGCTTTCGACAAGCCCTGATTTTTTATCAAGTTTTCCGTGAACGATGGCATAGTAGGTTTTTACAGTCGAGGGCCAATTATTTTTTAGAGTCTGTTGGGCTTTTTCGCTTTTTGCAAAAATCAATACGCCAGATGTTGCTTGATCCAAGCGGTGAACCACATAAACACACTTTGTCGACCGAGGATTTCCTTTTTGAACATAAGTATTTAAAGATTGGTGGACGGTGTTATTTTTTTCCCAAAGGGCGGCCACAGTTAAAATATCAGCATCTTTGTTGCCGATAATCAGATCTAAATCTTCGTGAAGAATTTCAAATCCTGGTGGTTGATATTTTTTAGGTATTTTGGGTTTATTCAGTGTCATGTGTTATGAATCAAGCCCACAACATTTTTTAAATTTTTTGCCACTGCCGCAGATGCAAGGATCATTTCGTCCAATTTTAGGTTCTTCACGAACTACAGTCTGTGGTTTTTCATGATGATGTTGGTGTCCTTCGCCCTCTTTGTGGGTGTGTGAATCTCCGTCAACGAAAAGCCATTTTCCACTTTCGGATTTTCTGAACGTCGAAGTTTCGTGATGATCAAAGCCTTCGCTGCCTTGTTTGTAGGTCGCTACGAATTCAACAACACCAGTGGCATCACCGACTTGACCTTGCTGAGTCGATAAAATTTTAAGACCTTTCCATTGAGCTTGTTTAGCCCATTGGCGCGCTGATTTTGCATCGAAATCAGATTTAGATTCAGGGGCCAGAGTTTTTTCGAGGTAATCAATATTTCCATGCACATACGCACTGTAACGCGAGCGCATCAGTTTTTCAGCGGTCTCTGGATGTGATTTGCCTTGAAGAAAAGGGTCACAGCAATTTTGAAATTCAAGATTTGATCCACAAGGGCATAGCATACAGAGTCCTTTCGGTAAGTTTTATTAATGAAGCTCAATACATTTTGATGAGGATTGTTCTGATTCGAAATCAACAACCGCATCAGAGTCAAGTTGAGCTAAGGACTGGCATTTGTAAAGTGCACAAGTGTCAGAAGTTTCGTTGCAAAAGAGCTTGGAATAGGTCACTTGAAAAGAATATTTTTTGTTTAATATGCCAAGTTCTTGGATATCAAGAATTTCACTGACTTGATACAGTTTGGCATAAGTTTCGATTTCGCTGCGGACCAATTGTTTTGCAAACTGCATGTTGTTAGCAAAAGCTGTAGCTGAGATGAGTAGAGCTAAGGCTATTATTTTCATAAATGAATCCTTTGTTAAAGCTGGTTGTATACCCTGAAAAGGTCAGCAGCACAATGGAAAGCCCAGTGGAGCATCCGACAGCTGAATTAAAGAAAGCATTGTCGAATGTTTCGACATTCGCTATTTTAGGTTCTGCACTACGAGGCTTTCTAATTTTAAAGGAATTTCATGTCGGCACAGATCAATAGAACATTGCAAAAGAAAACCAGCGACATTCGCGACAGTAAAATCAATAGAAACGATTTTAAGCTGCTTGAGCGTAACAATGTTTATGTGTTTTTGGATAATATTCACAACGGTTTCAATTTAGGGGCTATTTTGCGATTAAGTGATGTTATTTTGGCAAAAAAGCTTTTTATTGTTGATGGTAAACATGCAGTTGCTCGCAAAGCATTGAAAGCTTCGAAAGGGGCTGAAAATTGGGTTCCTCATGAAATTATCGATAATCCTATCGAAGTGATTCAAAAATTAAAATCTGAAGGTATTCAAATTGTTTCAGTTGAAATTTGTCATCACTCTGTCGATTACAGAACGCTTGAATTCGGAAAACGCCCAATGTGTTTTGTTTTTGGCAATGAGATGACTGGCGTTTCAGAAGAAATTTTACAACTCAGTGATCACTGCATTCATCTGCCCGTGCAAGGAATGTCGAATTCTTTGAATGTTTCTTCGTGTGCTTCAGTTATTTTATTCGAAGCCATTCGTCACGTAGGCTTAGATCAAGTTCGAAAATAAAAAGGAAAGAGTTTCAAAAGTGAAACTCTTTCCTTTGAAAATGTGAAACATCTTCGGCAATTTGATTTGGCGAAATCTGACGTTTCAGGTTTGGTGCTAAAAACAGTGCTCTCAGAAATATGTAAGAATAGAGGATTATTTTCTTACTTATTAAATTCAAGAAATATAAAAATAGACTGAAGTATTTTCTAGCTACATTCAGCGATTCCTCGAAATTCTTTAATATTTCATAGAGCTCTTGTTCATTTGATTGCTCCCATAAATAGTATGAGCGCAAATATTTTTTACTTATATTTTTCATATAAAATCCTTTAATTCGTTCAAATTAATGTACGAACTTTTAATAATTAATTTTTGTTGAAGTCGAAATAATCAACGCGAGAATTTATTCTGGCGGTGAAATAAGCGACTTATTTTATGTAGGGCGATTTTCTGGAATCTTATCTAGAAGGCTTGTTGTAAGGCTTTTGAGGCCGAAGGTAAGTCTAGAGGAGAAGGAGAAGATACGCATAAATCAATGACTGATCCTGTATTCATTGCAGTGGTCATTTCGATCTGTGCCAACATAAGTTGTAAAGTGATATTTTGAATCATTTTGTATTCTCCTTTCATATAGAATGATTTGACTATGAACGAGTCGTAAAAAAATGTCTACAAAAAGTTTTATTTTTTTAACTTTTTATTCTGAGATCCAGTTCCAAGATGGAACTTTAATTATGATATTCAAGTGACATTTAAAAAATCACTCAATTACAATAGAAGCATGAATCAAAATAAAACTGGATACGTATTTCAAAGTATTGGTCTTACTCCACTAATTCAAATTAAATCCCTCTCTGAGTTAACGGGTTGTGAAATTTATGGAAAAGCAGAATTTTTGAACCCTGGAGGCAGCGTCAAAGATCGCACGGCTCTAGGGATTATTGAACAGGCCGAACGAACTGGTGAGTTAAAACCTGGTTTTACAATTGTTGAAGGAACTGCAGGAAATACGGGGATTGGTTTAGCTACAATAGCAGCGCAAAAAGGATATCGATGTGTGATCGTGATGCCGAACAATCAATCGCAGGAAAAATATGATATTCTAAATGCTTTAGGAGTTGAATTAATCACAGTGCCACCATGTCCTTTTGCCAATGAAAATCATTTTTATCACACGGCTCGAAAAATCTCGACAGAAAGAAAAAATACTTTCTGGGCGAATCAATTTGAAAATACAGCTAACTACCAAATTCATTATAAAACAACGGGGCCTGAAATTTGGGAACAAACCAATCACTCTGTCGATGTTTTTGTCTCTGCAGTTGGAACGGGTGGAACACTTGCTGGGATTTCAAAATATTTAAAAGAAAAAAATAAATTGGTGTATGTACTCATGGTGGACCCCATGGGATCTGGACTTTTTTCATATTTTAAAACTGGTCAATTGCAATCGACGGGATCCTCGATGACTGAGGGGATTGGCATTATGCGACTGACGGAAAATTTTAAAGTTGCACAAATTGATGATGCTGTTCAAGTGAATGATCAAGAAATGATTTCGATGTTATATCATCTTGCAAAACATGATGGACTATTGGTGGGTACCTCAGCAGCATTGAATGTGTATGCGGCCTATAAATATGCTTTACAAAATAAAAATTCGAAAAAAAAGATCGTAACAGTTTTGTGTGATTCAGCTCTGAGGTATCAATCTAAAGTTTTTAATTCTCAATTTTTGCAGGATAAAGGTTTGCTCGTTACTGATTTGTAAAATCAGTAACTTTAAAAACTTGTCTCATTCTAAGACAAGAAAATGGATCATATAGATATAATTTGTGAACTGCTTTACTCCAAGTGAAAAAGAACCGTAATCTATAAATGGAACTTGGGGGAAACATGTTTCGAAGGTTCAATATTTTTACAATCGTCGGTGCTTTCTCGATTTTCAATTTACTATTTATTTATCAAAACTGTTCCAAGATGGTCGGACAAAATGATTTAAACTTTAGCGAGTCATTACCAACAGATATCGTCAAATTAAATTCAAGAGCTATTGCTGCTTTACGTGATAACACCTCGGCCGCATTAACGACAAATTCAGGATCAACTCAAACAAAAGTTGGAATGATCTACATGGTCTGGCATTGTATGGCCAATGATCCGAACAGAAATAAAGTGATTGAACATGCACTGGTCAACGGACAATGGGGAAATATTCCAGAGTTTCATTGGCGTAACGTTCCTTTGTTAACAGGAAGCATCACAACATATTGTCTGCAAGATAAAAACTTAGTGAATAAACATTTTGAACTTCTTGAGGCAGCACAAATTGATTATCTTGTTGTTGATTTCACAAATCAATTTAGTTTGCCGGGTGGATCTGAAGGCGTTGCTCCGCAGAGTATGCTGGATAGTTTTCAAAATTTAATTGATGTCAGTGTTGCACGCGGTGGTAAAATTAAAATTGTTCCATGGGTTTCATTTCAAGGTAATCTGCATGATTACTTAATAGATCGTTTGAACGAAAAAACACAAGCACAATTTATTTTTAAAAATAAACCGTTGATTATAGCATCCTGGGATACTGGAAGGGCACAAGATGCCATGGGTGGACGAGTTTCTGCTGTAGAGGGGCGTGGTTGGACAGTTCGTAAAATGTGGGGTCTGACAAATGGGACTCTGGGATCAGATGTTTGGTCATTCATGGAAACATGTCAGTCTGGATTTCGCGAATCGAATGGGGATGTTCCGTGTCGCCAGTATGTTCATCCCGAGATCGCATCTGTCAGTGCTGCTTATCAAGAAACTGTGATGACAAAGTTTGATACTTCAGTACCTAAGTTTCAAGGTAAAACTTTTTTAAGACAACTTGAATGGGCACAGCAAAGTCGTGCACCATTGATACTGATCAACACATGGAATGAGTGGATGGCTCAACGTTTTTGTGAACGAAATGGTGCTTATACGCACGAGTGTTATGAGAACGGTCAGGTGAGTCGTCCACTTGGAAATCATTTTCCATTTGAAGGTCGTCCTATTTTTGTGGATATGTTTACGCGCGAGTATTCGCGAGATTTTGAACCTGATCAAGGAAGCAGTGAATACTACCGATTGCTGGTAAGCTCAGTCGCTGCCATTAAAGGTACTCAGCCGACAGAAACGCCAACTCAAATTCCAACTCCAAACCCGACTCCAGTTCCTCAAACTCCTGTACCAGTCAATGGCGGATGGAGTGGATGGAGTGATCAAGGAAGTTGTTCTAAAGTTTGTGGCGGTGGTTTAAAAACTCAAACTCGAAGTTGTACGAGTCCAGCGCCCTCAAATGGAGGCTCTCAGTGTGAGGGAAATCCATCGCAACAAGTTTCTTGTAATTCCCAAGCATGTAGTCCGAGTCCAGTGAATGGCGGCTGGAGTGATTGGGTCAACTCTGGATCTTGTTCGAAAGAGTGTGATGGCGGAGTTCAAAACCAAACCAGAAGTTGTACAAGTCCAGCACCGTCAAATGGTGGTTCTCAGTGTGAGGGAAATCCATCGCAACAAGTTTCTTGTAATTCACAAGCCTGTTCTGTTCCGCCAACAGTTCCTGCTGGTTATACAGAAGTACAAACTGTACGATCAACTGTTGGAAATATTTCTGGTCAAACAGGTTCTTGGTGGTGTGAAAACCATTTTGCTGCGAACCTTGGCGGCAAGTGGGATTGTATTGGTTCAAGATGTGAAAGCATGACACGAATGTCAGAAGCAGTTCAATGTGGCCGTGTGCAGTTTTCTCAAACTCAAACTGTCAATGCATCTGTTGGAAATGTTTCTGGCCAGACAGGTACATGGTGGTGTGAAAACCATTTTGGAAAAAATCTCGGCGGACGTTGGGAGTGTTTAGGTGGACGATGTTCGCTTGATGCTCAGCTGAATCAGGCCATTCAATGCGGACGGCGGTAGACGAAGTGTGTGTCGGAGGGAATCTTGAATAAACGCAAGTCTATTGCATGGGTAAGTATTATTGTATCCTCGATATTTACTTTAGTAACGATGCAAAACTGTGGCGAAAAATTCAAGACCTCGACAGAATCGACCAGCGTTGGCTCAACAACGCAATCATCGTCTGAAACATCTCAACGAACGGTAGCCTCGCCGGTTTCGGATCAAGCCAGCAATTCACAAAATTGCAACTTACAATCTTGTCCACCTCAAACGACAACTCCTGTGAGAATTCCTGTGGTTGTGCCAGTTCCTGTTGTACCCACACCAGCTCCGGTTGTTGCGCCAATTCCAAATCCGATTGTAAATCCTGCACCTGTGCCCGTGGTAGTTCCGCCGGTGACAAATCCAGTTGTTATTGAAAAACAAAAAATTCGAATTTTTATATTATCCGGACAGTCAAATATGGAAGGCTACTCACCTCTGCAAACAGTTCCCGTGTCGCAGTTGAATTTACCAGAAAATTTAGATTATTATATTGGATCACAACAAAAAACAGTTCTTGGAAGAGATGGAAATTATATTGGACCCGAAGTTGGTTTAGCTGCAAAACTTGCAGCGTTATATCCAAAAGATAAAATCGTATTTATCAAGTCGGCTCAAGGTGGAACTTCATTAAAGCATTGGGTCATCGGAGCAGAAAATAACAAAGGTGAGTTGCTCAGTGGAAGCGGTCAGTTATTTACTCAACTGAAAGCAAGTTATGACACTGTTTATGCTAAGTACAAATCCATTAATTCAGAAGTTGTTCTGAACGGATTCTTTTGGATGCAGGGCGAATCCGATGCGGATGAGTTCGGTGTGCTCGGCGAGAAGTATCAATCAAATCTCAACAGAATGTTACAACAGATTCAGACAAGTTTTACAAAGACACCGGATTTTAAATTTGTGATGGGGCGGATTTATCGATTTCAATCAAAAGATCAGAGTGACGATTTTAACGCGTTTCGTGCGAATGAGGTTTTTCAAAAAATTAGAGATGTTCAAGATCGCATCGTCTCGCCCAATTTTCCAGTTCTGCAAATTTCCACGGATCAATTCACGATGGCTGACTTTTGGCATTTTAATGATAAATCTATTGTGGCACTTGGACAGTGTATGGCAGCGAGTTATTTTCAGTCGTTAAATAAAAATTCATGCACGCCAAGCGGGGATTTATCGAGTTCGTATGAAGCTGCAAATTATTCGGATGTTGTATATGATAGAGCCTCAGCGGAAATTAAAAAGTTTTATAAAACATATCTTCACAGAGAACCAGATTATGATGGATTTCGATATTATTTATTTCAGAACATTAAAAAATCACAAAACCTATCGAATATTGAAAGTACGATCAAGAATTCTGACGAAGCTTATGTCAGATCGTTATACATTGAATTTTTTGACCGAATTGCACCTGATCAAGAAGGACTTGATTATTGGTTGAATGATTTAAAGACAAAATCTCGAGAGGCTGTCCGCGCATCATTTCAAGACATTTGTAATCAACCTGCGATCACATGCCGACTCAAAAAATAATTCCGATGAACATGATCTCATTTTGAATCAAACACTCTAAAAATAAGTAATTCTGCTTAACTTCTGATATTCTAAATGTGGGGAATCGAGAAGTATTTGTCATATTATGACGATAAATACATGTATATGGAAATATGGGGACGACGTGAATAAATTAAAATCAGTTCTAAGTATTTTTAGTATTTCTTTAGCCTTAATATTTCTATTTCAAAACTGCAATGGCGGCAAGTTTCAAGTTTCTGGTCTTTCAGATAATATTAATTTTTCAAGTCTAGGCATTACTTCACAAACAGAGCCAATGGTTTCCAGTTTAGTGAAAGATTCTTTCAC
>JBPOIE010000020.1:0-120583 GCA_052034855.1 Bdellovibrionota bacterium
TGCTCCTCCTGAGCATTTTTTAACACTTAAGACGCACATCCTATGCGTCAACTCGAGTGGTAAGTTAGAACTATGCAATTTGCATTCACAGACCTAAATCCGATCATAATTCGACTTCCGGAAATGCCGCATTGTTCGATTGAATCAAGGTCGTAGAAATTTTTGCAAAGAATACCATTAAAAACAAATCTTATTAAGGAGACACGATGAATTATCAAATTGGGTTATCGATTTTAGTCTTGGCTTTTACAGCATGTATGAAAGTCACCAAAAAAGGCGAAGTTGAAAATAGTGTAAATGAGACTCAGGTCGAGCAAAGAATTCCAGAACTTAAATCAGAGCCGAGTTTGGTATTATCAGATTTTCAAGTTATTTATAGCGGACAGAAAGAGCCTAACCAATATTCTGTGATATTAAGATGGCCACAACTCAAAAATTCAATAATCCGTATTTTTCACACTGGGGATGATCAAGGCACTGACATCCATGAAAATAGTTTTATGATGCAAAATAAAAAAGGTGGTCAGTCTGAAAAAATTCGCATTGAACAATATGATTCTATTACAGAAAAAAGAAAATCAGTTGTTACACTCGAAATTAATCCTCCTGAGGATCTTGTTCTTTCAGGTCAAAACTTATTAAGTGAAGATTTGATCAAAACTGCGGAGCGACTATTTATTTTAGCCGATGCTCGAATTTACGGGCAGCAATTCAATATAAAAATTAAATCTCGTAAAATTATTGCAGAAGAAGGATCACTTATTTCAAACTTTCCTTCTGGTTCAACCGCTGATTTGGAAAAAGGAGGGCTTTCAGGTGGCTTGATTGAAATAATTTCGACTGAAGCTGTTGGCCGATTAAAAATAGTCTTAAATGGTCAAAGTGGTGGATCTGGGCGGCTAGGAACTCCAGAGGCTAAAATATTTCAAGGCATGGTTATTCGCTCTCATAGCACAGTTTCAGATGTGACATTTGTGCCTGTTTGCCCTGGTAATAGCGGTGGTCAAGGTGGAAAATCAGGATCTTTGGTCTTTTCAGTCGATGAATCCAAAGATTTTATTTTACTTTCAGATATTGAATTGTCTCAATCAGGATCGTCAGGAGAAACCAATTTTAAATGTTTTGAAACTCACATCTATCCTGATTTTAAAAAATTATGTCGACCGGTGAATCTTCAAAAATGTGAATCAAATTTTGATTCCAATAAAAACATCTTTGGTCAATCAGGGCAAATGTGTATTAAACTTGATCAAAAAGAAAACTTTAAGTGCAGTAAAAAATAAATTAAAATGTCAGTTTAATTTCTGAGTCCATGTTATATTTTTTAAATGCGACATCAATTAATTTTGTAATGAGGTCTGAATAGCTCAGGCCTCGGGCTTGCCACATCATTGGATACATTGAAATTTTAGTAAATCCAGGCAATGTATTCAATTCATTGACGATCAAACTGCCATCAGGTCGCATGAAAAAATCAACTCGAGCCATACCATCGCAATTGAGCGCAGTGTAAGTGCGAGTCGCCAGTGAGCGGATTTTTTCAGTTTCAACTTCTGTCAGTTTTGCGGGGATCACAATTTCCGCGCCATTTTCATCTAAATATTTTGCCTCATAAGAATAGAATTCGTGTTTTACGACCAATTCACCTGGGGTTGCAGCTTGGGGCTCGCGGTTTAGTCCCATCACCGAGCATTCGATTTCACGGCCTTGAATAAATTCTTCAGCGATAATTTTATGATCGTACTGAAAAGCATCTTGCAGTTTAACTGAATAATCAGATTCATTTTTAATTTTATGAACGCCAACTGAAGAGCCGGCATTCGCAGGTTTGATGAAGAAGGGTAAGCCTAAGTTTTTTGCCACAGAATCAAATGTTGTTGGCTCATTTTTACGTAGAACCACGAATTTAGAATTTGGAATTCCTGCAAAGCTCATTGTGATTTTCATGAATTCTTTATCCATGCACAACGCTGAACCTAATACGCCGCAGCCGACAAAGGGCACGTTGACCATTTTAAACAGTCCTTGAAGTGTTCCATCTTCACCATTGGTTCCATGAACAATTGGAAATGCACAGTCAAAAGAAATTTTCTCATATGTTTTTAAATTCAGAATATAAGGCTTACCATGGAATGAAATCAAAGAGACTGGTGTTTGAGTTTGAAGGTCGGAATCATTGAGAGCTGTTAATTCAGAAAGATTTTTTTCAGATAATAAATACCACGTGCCTTGTTTAGAAATGCCTAAGAGTTCTGTTTCAAACTGTGTTTTGTCGAGAGCTTTAAAAATATTAAATGCCGAGCGGAGTGAAACTTCGTGTTCAGAAGAGCGGCCACCAAATACAATTGCAATTTTCTTTTTCATGAAGATAGTTTGAACTAGTTAGCACATTTCGACAAGCTCTTTGCAGAGGCTTTGAAGACCTTTTTCAATCGATGGATTTAATTTTGATTCTGAAAGCTTGATTGTCGATGAAAGAATTTTTGTAAAGCGATCGGTAATAAAATCGTCCTGCGGACAGACCTCGGTATCGATCCCCATTTTATTTAGTTTGGGAATGTCATGATCATTTTCTTGAACAGCAATCACTGGGTTATACTTTCGTAAAGACTGAGCCACATATTTTGCAGATTCATCAAAGACAATAACGGGTTTACTTTGTTCGTGAAAATGTAAAATATCTGCATTCAGAAGGGTGGTGTCTTGAGTGTTTGCGAGTAAAACAAGACCTTGAAAATCCTCTGCTGAGATTGAATCTGATATTTTAAATAACACAGATTCGATCTGTGCCAATTTTAATTTTTTTTGAATGAGATCGCTGGCAAAATGGTCAGCGAAATCACTTGAAATACGAAATGCAATTTTTTTCATGATTCTTAGTTTCCAGAATAGATACTATTCACAAAAACGCAGTTTTCAGCAAGAACTTTTCGATTTCCATAGGGCATCAACCCGCGCACACAGTACTGCAAAACTTTCGATAAAAAGGGCAACTGTCCTGCGACGATAAATGTATAATGGCTACGAGACGGTTTACCTTGATCATTCAGTTCTTTGCCATCAAGCATATCGAACTCAATTTTGCGTGCGCTAATTTGACAGGCTTTTGGATCTGGACAAATTTTAGGATCAACAAGGCTTGGGTTCAGATTGGCCTTGACCGGAGTCAACGTCAGATTGTGACAAGTGACTTTGTCCTCTTTGCAGTAATCCTTACCTGTAAAGTAGTACAAAATGGGCAGCAGTAAGGGGTCATTTTTAGTAGGACTTGAGGGGTTATAATTTTTTTCAATATTAGTGAAAGTTAAATCAGGTTGTAAAAAGTTTTCTACGCTATGAATAAAATCAATCGAAAACTCTGTTTGTGTATTCGTGATTGATTTCACGCGAAGATCTTGTTTAAAGCGCTTGATATTTTGACTGTCTTCTAAAGTGATTGATGAGATCAGCGAGCTCGACTCATTCACCTTAATAGCGCCAAAATCTAAAACACCAATCGCTTCGCCCATTTTTTCTTGGACTTCACTAGCGGCAACAACAGGGCCTAAATTTTGATCCTCAAGATTTTGTTTTTTTAAACAAGATGTATTGAGACCCAGAATGAGAACGCTCAATAGAGCAATCAGCATATTTTTCATATTGAATCCCATCCCCAAACCCAAATAGGGAGCGGTAACATTTGTCCTAAAGTGTTTTGAGTTTCTTTTTTCATAAAATCCAGCTGACCCAAATTTGTAGGGCCAAACAGAATTTGAACTAAATCAGCCTCGGTCGCTAAAGTATATAAATCATTGCCATAACCAAAAACGATTTCGCCATGTTTTTTTTCTAAGACGATTTGATCGAATCCTTCAGATTTAAATGCTTTTTTAACTTTCCAAGACACAGACTCGAAGTCATGAATTCGAATCATTCCTAAATAACCTTGATGTTCATTTGAACAGAATTGCTTGAGTTTATTTCGAAGGTTGATCGAGTGAGCTGGTGTCATGATCGTGTAAGTTTTATTTTCAGTTTGAATCATGTAGCTGAGTAAATCGAGCACGCATTGGACGCTTCCGCCCCATTCATGAATATAATTTGTCAAATCAGCACCTTTGCCTTCTACGGCATAGGCCATCAGTTGATTATTTTGATTCCAAACCGTAAAAACATTTGAGTTGGGAATTTTTAAACACTTTTGGATATCATCTACGGTTCTCACGCTGTTTACAGTGTGTTGGTTATATACCTTGAGCATTGCAGCTGGATCAATTTGCGAACCTTTTATAAATTTATAATCTTTATTTTCGATGGGCTGAGCTTGGGAAACTTCGTAAGTGAATTCTAAACCCGCAAGTTCGAAACCAAACTTACGGTAATAATCAAATTGGTCTGTCCACAAGATTACGAAATCACAATTTTGCGCAGTGGCCTTGACGAGACAATTTTGTAAATTTTGAGTGCTGAGTCCTTTGTTGCGATGGTTTGGATCTGTAACAACAGATCCAATGGCTCCAATTCGATAGATCGCATACGGAGTTTTTGTGATAATGGGTTTAATCAAAGCATGAGAGACAATTTCGTTGCCGTCTTCAATAATACTCATGTTATGGAGATTGTGAGATGTTAGAGCCGTTGGATACTCTTGGTTAATTTGCCAATCTGTGTTTTGTCGCAAATTTTTATTTAAAAATTGAACAAGTTTATCGAGCTCATGAGCTTCGGGTGATCTAGGACCTTGCATAAAGCCTCCGTTAAAGCTTTATTATAGCTGTATTCTGTCTGTTTTTGATGGCCAGATTCACTTGAAATTGACTTAGGGCTAGAATTTTTCTAGATTAGGCCATTATTCGTAATTATGTCTGTAATGACTTTTTGGAGGCTGAGATGGCTGATTTGTCGCAAAAGTGGAAAGAAAATAAGTCTGGTAAAATGTTTGTGGATCAATCTTGTATTGCTTGTGATGCTTGTGTTTTATCTGCGCCGAAAAATTTTGCAATGCACGAGGACGATGGTCATGCTTATGTTGTTAAACAGCCAGAAACAGCAGATGAAATCTCAGCATGTAAAGAAGCAATGGAAGGCTGCCCAGTTGAAGCTATCGGGGACTTCGGAGATAAGGCTTAAGCGCAGAAATTCATCGCCAGATCTTGAAAAAAAATGCATTAGACTTTGGTCTAACTCTTAAAACTTTAAAAAGAAAATACCCAGATGCACATTGTGCTCTGAATTTCACGTCACCGTTTGAGCTTTTGATTGCAACGATCTTGTCTGCTCAATGCACTGATGAACGCGTAAATATGGTGACTCAAGTGCTTTTTAAAAAATACAAAAAGCCATCTGATTTGGCAAAAGCTGATCTGCCTGATATTGAAAAAATCATTCATTCAGCAGGTTTCTATAAAAATAAAGCTAAAAATATCAAAGCCTGCTGTCAAATTTTAGACGAGAAGTACAAAAATGAAGTTCCGCGTGAATTGGATTTACTTGTCGAGCTTCCGGGTGTTGGCCGAAAAACAGCGAACGTCGTTTTAGGGAATGCTTTTGGTATTGCTAGCGGTGTTGTTGTGGATACTCATGTTATGCGTCTGGTGAATCGGTTTGGCTGGGTGAAAAAGATGACAGATCCCGTGAAAATTGAGGCCAAACTGAACAAGCTTTGTCCTCAAAGTGACTGGGTGATGTTATCACATTATTTGATATCCCATGGTCGAAGTGTGTGTAAGGCAAGGTCACCAAATTGTCAGGACTGTTTTTTAGTGAAAGATTGTCCCAGTCGTGAAATTCAGTTAGCATAAATCATGCTACAAGCCTATTTTGAAAGTCTTAAATATGTCGGACATTTGTTGCCAGTTTCGTTTTTGCGAATTTTTTTAGGATATTTTTATCTTGAGCAAGCTTTGCGTGATTGGAAATTGCATATTCTAGGTAATTCTGGAGTCAGTGATTTGCTGATGGAATCGATCGGTAAATCAACGATGCCTTACTGGTACAAATTTTTTTTAAGTGAACATTTATTACCTCATTGGAATATCTATGCTTTTATTTTGGTTGGTGTAGAGCTTGTGATCGGTATTTCGTATTTGATTGGTTATGTCGTTAGACCGACATCAATTCTTGCATTTATTTTTTGTCTGAATTATTTAGCCATTTCTTCAACTCAGCATGAATTCTTTTTTAAGTTGATGATGGCAACACACTTGTTTATGGCATGGGTCGGTGCAGGACGATGTTTAGGATTAGATTATTATTTTTATAAACGTTATCGCGGTATTTGGTGGTGATGTTGAATTCTGCTAAATCTGTTTTTTATTAAGGACTTTTCTATGAAACATTTTTTATTTCTCATCGCAGCTGTTTTCTCTGGCTTAATCATAGCTTTTTTAAATAAAGAAGACTCTGCAGTTGTCAAAGAGGGATCTGTTTTAAAAATTTACGCTGCGGATTCATTTATCGCCAAATGGGGGCCCGGTCCACAGTTGAAAGACATATTTGAAAAGCAAACGGGACAAAAGATAACTTATATTGAAATGAATGATCCTTCGCTGACTTTTCAAAAAATGAATTTTGACGGAACATCAGCAATCGGAGACGTGATTACAAGTCTCGATCAATATGACCTAGTGAGGTCACAGGATAAAATTAAGTGGAAAAAAATCAAGTCAGAGCTTGATAAAAAAAATTCGGCTCAATTATCAATACCGACACATTTTGAAAATTTCTTACCCTATAACTGGGCGCCAATTTCATTTGTTTCTCGGGGCGATTTCAAAATTACAATCAATTCATTGGATGATTTATTTAAGCCTGAGTTGAAAAATAAAATAGCTCTGGAAGATCCGCGGACAAGCTCACCCGGATTACAGTTTTTATCGTGGGTCATGCAAACCAAGTCAGAAGAAGATGCGGTTCAATTTTTAAAGAAAATGAATCAACATGCCCATAGCTACTCTGCAGGGTGGTCAGCCGCTTATGGATTATTCACAAACAAACAGGCCGACATTGTTCTTTCATATGTGACTTCGCCAATTTATCATTTAGTCGAAGAGAAGAATTCTAATTTTAAATCGTATGAATTTACAGAAGGACACCCAGTTCAGGTTGAATTTGCCGGAGTCCCGGAAACTTGCCAAAATTGTGAAGCTGCAATCAAATTTGTTCAGTTTATGCAGACGCCTGAAGCCCAGAAAATAATTATGTCTAAAAATTATATGCTGCCAATTTACAAACCTGCCCAAGAAGCAACTGCATTTGATACAATTAAGGTTTATAAATTATTATCAAAACCTCTTCCCACTAAAGAAGAACTTCAGCGATGGTTAAACTTGTGGGCTGAAATCCGAAAAACTGAAGGCTCGTAAAACTGAAGGGTGTTTCCGTATTCTTAATTTTGATGTACAAAACTTTTTTTGGGCTTTAAAAAATTCACTGATCCAAGGTCTTGGCACGGCTCTTTTATGTATCGTTTTTGGTTTGTATTTATCTCGGGGTTATTTGTTTTTCTCTGACAAAGTCAGAAGTTATTTGCGTTCTGTGATTCAAATTGCCTATATTCTGCCGTCTTTATTTTCGATTTTAATTTGTTTGAATCTATTGCCTCTATTTCCCTATGGGCACTTAGGTGTTATCTTTATTTTCTTCATCGTTCATTTGGGATTTTCGGTTGTTTATATTTCAGAAGTGATGCTGAATAAGGTAGGGCGTTTAGGGCTTATTTCAAGCATATATAACTTAAATAAAACAGACTTTCTGCTCCGTATTGTTTGGCCTCTCGTAAAAAAAGATTTACTTGTATTGGGGTTTATCATTTTTTTAAGTTGTATTTCGAGTCTGGCAATTCCGTTGGTTGCTGGTGGTGGAAGAGGAACAAATCTTGAAGTCTACATCTATGAAAAAATATTTATCGAACATCGATGGTCTGAGGCTGTGCTGTTGGGTCTTTTTCAAAGTGCAATCTTGTTTGCGATTTCAAATTGGATTTTAGCAGAAAAAAACACTCGGTCAGTATCAATTGGTTTAGCGAATACTTATAATTTAAAATCGAAAACCGCGGCCATTTTCTTATTGGCCTATTTGGCTTTGTATGCAGGCGGTTATTTATCAAAAGTTGGGCAGTTGTTGATTGAATTACCGCTCGCTCAGATTTTTGATCAAGATTTTTTATCGGCATTGTTCAGTTCCATGTGTATATTCTTGGGTTTGTCAGTTGCATTTATCGCTTTTCTTTTTTGCTGCCTCTATTTTGTTTATTACTTTCGTCAACTCAGCCTCATCAATTTATTTTTAAGTCCATCGACAGTTCTGATTGGATTTGGAGTATATTTAATATTCCCCGTTCAGTTTGTGGTGATGGATTATCTCAAAGTGGTACTAGGGCTACTTTTTTTGTTTGCTGTCGGTTTATACCAAACTTATTTAGCAACAAGTGTGGCAAAGATGCGAAATCAAATTTTACTCTGCCACATTTATAAAATCACGTTTTCAGAGTTCATCATTAAAATTTTTTGGCCGCAAACAAGATACAACATTTATTTCTTAATAAGTCTCATCTATTTAATTTCGATGAATGAGTTTGCATTTATTAAAGCTTCAGGCGCACAAATTCAAACCGTAGGAACTCTGACGGAAATGTATCTGAATAGCTATCGAATGAATCAGGCTTATTTATTGAGTGCATTTTCATTGTCCACGTGGCTTGTGATGATTTTTATATTAAGGAGATTTCATGTTTATCATAGAAAATCTTGATTTTGAAATTGATGGATTTCGGCTCCAAGTGAATCGATTGGATTTATCTGCACATAAAATTTCAGCCATTATGGGACCTTCGGGCGCTGGGAAGACAACTTTATTTCAGACCTTAATTGGGATTTATCAGCCGCAAAACTGGTCTTGGTTACTCAACGGCCGAGAAATGTCGAAATTAAAAATCGAAGAGCGAAATTTGGGTGTTGTTTTTCAGAATCACGAATTATTCCCTCATTTGTCAGCTGCAGAAAATATTCATTTAGTCATGAAATCACGTGGTTCAGAGACTTCAAAAGATTTTCAACAGCTGGAGCAGTTTAAAAATGATCTTAAATTACAGGCTTGCTGGAAGACAAAAGCAGGGAATTTGTCTGGCGGTGAATCGCAGCGCGTTTCGCTTTTACGTGCTGTCATGAGTCGACCGTCGGCTCTGCTTTTGGATGAGCCCTTTTCAGCGCTCGATAGCGATCTTAAGACAGAAGCGCGCAGATTGACTGCTTTTATGGTTCAACAGTTGGAAGTGCCAACGCTGCTGATTACTCACGATGTAGACGATGCTAAGGCTTTAGGTGCTCACATAGTTCATATCGACAATGGGTGTATTGTTTAGTTTTTTTTCATAGACAAAAATTGTAATTAAATTTGACACTTCAGTATTATTTGCAAATTTTGAAAACAGTTCTGAAATCAAATATAATCTCGAGTATATTAGGGCTGTGAAATTTTTAGTCCTCATCTCTTTATTAATGACCATAGTCTCTTGTGGATCGGGCCCTGAAAAAGACGCCCGCACGGCAAGGCGTGGATACGTTCGCAAGGTTTTGACCGAACAAGAAAAACAAACCTTGGCCACAACAACTTTATATTACGTCGAAACCTTCTCTGAATCAGATGTTAAAAATTGTGATGAATCCATGAAAATCAATATGACAGACCGTAAAGGTAAAATTTTGATCCGAACTTGTAAGCGTGTTTACGACAGTTGTTTGATGGAAGGGACATGCTTGGTTTCTATCAATAGTAAAATGCAAATGCTGAATGTCGATGGCAAAGTTGCAAATAGCCGCCGTTTTCGAAATATTACGAATAATATCTGTCACTACGGACGCGGTGCCAGTTCTGATCAAAAGAATTCGTATAAGCATATGTGTGTAGATCCGTTTTACTCTGTCGCTGCCGATCTGAAGATCTATAATTTAGGTGATGTGATTTATTTGCCTATGGTTAAAGGCACTGTTTTACCAAATGGCGAAGTTCATGATGGATATTTCATCGTTCGAGATACGGGTGGAAACATCACTGGACGAGGGCGATTTGATTTTTTTACCGGATTTTTTACAACGAAACATTCGGAGAACTCATTTACAAAAATTAAATTAAATGGACTTCAAATATTTCCGGAGTATTTTTTAGTCGACGGCTCTGAGGCAGAGAGAGTTCGTGATGAGCGAAACTTCCCTTTGCTGCCAGTGCATAAGTAAAATTAATTTGGACAATTTTTAGATTGTTCGATCAATTGCTGTAAATTATTATCAACAGCACGATAATTTCCAGATCTTAAATCAAAAAGCATGCTTTTAAATTTTTGCTGAGTGACGCCATTGATCTTGCAATCGATATTGCCAGCGCCTTGCGTTCCTGAATTCAGCAGACAATTTATTTTTTGACTCTCAAAGTTTTCATTTTTACATTCTGAAATTTCAAAATTCATATAGGATTTGTTTCCTATTCCATCTAGGCAGCGCATTTTATCGCTGTTAAAATTCACTTCAGCGCACATCTGTAAAGCGTCGGATTGAAAAAATGAATATTTACGAATGATGTTAGTGCACGAGGTTCTTTCAGAGCTAAAACTCATCGGTTTGCAGATTAAATCGTAAGCTTGATTTTGGTCTGCTGAGAATGAAATTTGACCAAATAATAAAATAGATACCAAGACTGTTGAGAATTTGAAATTCATCTTTTGACTCCTTTTTGTGTTACATAAAAATTGTGAACGAGACCTCATTACAGTCAATATCTGGACTAAAGTCAAAAATAATTTAAATAAATAATCTAATAAATTCAAATACTTATGGTGTTTTGCAAAAATATTTTAAAAAAACTAGACCAAAGGCTAAAGTTCACTAGACCTAGGTCCGAAAGGTTGTTTGTACATGTTGGCGAACCTGAACGTAGAGATAAAAAGAGACCTAGTACCTAGGAATCCGGAAATCTCCTCCTCTAAGGCCGACTTGTGATTCCAACGGGCAGTCACCCTGAAAGTTTCGCGAGTCCTCGCCAACCCAAATTTTTGAACGAAAGAAAACGGTAACACAAACAACTATTGGGAAATAGGGAGGACGTCTTATGGGCTTAAGAGTAACAACAAACATGGCATCAATTTCGGCGCAAAGAGCTTTATCGGCACAAACAAAGCGCCAAGAGCATTCAGCGCAAGCACTCGCATCTGGATCAAGAATCGTACGCGCGGCAGATGATGCTGCAGGTCTGGCGATATCTGAAACCATGAAAGCGGATTTAAGAGGTACTGCGCAAGCGCGTAGTAATGCCTACAATGCAATTTCAGCGATGCAAGTGGGTGAGGGCGGCTTGGCGGAAATGTCGAACCTAATGACGCGTTTACGCGAATTAGGAGTACAATCTGCATCAGATACCATCGGAGATAAAGAACGTGTGTATCTACAACAAGAGGCAGCGAGTTTAACTGAAGAGATCGATCGTATTTCAAAAACAACTTCTTTCGGTGATAAAAAACTTCTAGATGGTTCAAATCCAATATTTGACTTCCATGTTGGCTCGAGTGGTAACAAGGAAAACGTCATCACATACAAAGCCGAAGGAAATGCGACTCCAGATGAATTAAATTTAGCATCAATTGATATTACTTCAAAAAGCGGAGCCAAAGAACTATTGGGTAATCTTGACTCTGCCTTAGAGAAGGTATCAAAAATGAGAGCGGGCTTTGGTGCCATGCAGTCCAGATTAGAATCGACTGTCAATGGTCTAGATGTTCGTTCCGAAAATTTAGCAGCTGCTAAATCGCGAATCACCGATGCTGACGTTGCTAAGGAGTCTTCAGAGATGGCTTCTTCAACAATGTTACAAAACGCAGCAATTTCAGTGTTGTCTCAGGCGAATCAACAGCCTTATGCAGCTATGAAATTATTGGGTTAATTCGGTAAGTTAACTATAAGTATAATTTTTATATGTTTTAGAGGTCATTCCCAATAGTGGTCTCTTAAGCCCAGAACCAGATCCTAGACCCTTGCAATTTTTGCAAGGGTCTTTTTTTCATTCGTACACAATCTCAAATAAATACCTTGGAATTTATATTAATTCTGCTAGTTATCATTGTATATAAAAGAGGTAATTATGAAAAAGCTATTATTAGTTAGTTTGTGTTTGTCATTTGGTTCTGCGTTCGCAGCACCTTCGAATAAAACTGTTGAAGCAGGTCTTTACAATGCTGTTGACGTTGAAACAGGAACTATCAACGCTCAACTTATTATTAATCCAAATGGAACATTAAACTTTAAAGTCAACACGCCTGATTTCGAAATGCCAGAGCCTGGTTGTGATGGAACTTATGCTGTGAATGGGAATTCATTTACATCAAATTTAACTTGTCCGATTTCAATCTTGCCTGAAGTGAGTGTCAATATCGACATCTCGACAGTTACGCCTCAAACAGTTCGCTCTGCTGAGGGTGCTCTAGTGCCTGTTGTGATTGATGCTTTAGGCACTGATGCTACTTTGTTCAGATTGAAAATTGTAGAATCAAAAAAATAATTTTTAATATATAAATTTCTAATTTAAAAAGGGAGCTTTCGAGCTCCTTTTTTTATATTTAAATAGCAATATTTCTCCTCTGAAAAAAAGGTTTTTCAGAGGAGAAAAGCCTCGACGTGAACTTTTGTCTGCATCGACACACGTCTGTCATCAAAAAGTCTGTATATAGACCGACCAGACAACCGCACGGTCTGGTTTTTTCAATACGAAGGTCCTGAAATTTTCAATTTCTTAGTCCATTTTTCAATACATTGGTCCAGTTTCCCAAAGACTTTGGTCTAGTTTTGCTCGACGTGACTAAAGCACAACACAGACTCGCCGAAAGGTATGTCAACAACAACGACTCAGACTCGACGAGACTTCAGCTGAGAGACCTTTTTAGAGTGACTGCTAAATTGGAATCGCTTGCAGGCCAAAGTTAAAAACGAGTGTAGGTCACCAACATGTACAAAGAAAACTTCAAAGCAAGTTTTCTGAACGAAAGAGGTCTTCAATGGGAATGAGAATTACAACAAACGTGCCGTCATTAAATGCTCAACGTAATATGACAGCCAACTCGCGCGAAATGAATAAAAGTATGGCGCAGTTATCAACAGGTTCACGTATCACTAAAGCGGGCGATGACGCTGCAGGTTTAGCGATCAGTGAAAACTTGAAAGCACAAATCCGTTCTTACGGACAAGCTTCAAGAAATGCGAACGACGGTATATCTATGATCCAAACTGCGGAACAAGGTATGGGCGAAGTTTCAAATATCGTAACAAGATTAAGAGAATTAGGTATCCAAGCAGCTTCTGATTCTATCGGTGAAGTTGAGCGTGGATTCATCCAAAAAGAAGTTGATTCAATGAAATCTGAGATTCAACGTGTGGCTGATTCAACAACATTCGGTTCACGTAAATTGTTAGATGGTACTGGTGGTATCTATGATATCCATATCGGAACTGGTGCTAACGAGAAAACAGATTGGATCGCTTTTGATGCTTCAGTATCAAATGTTCAAACTGATAACTTAGGAATTTCTGATCTTGATTTCTCTTCTAAAGAAGGCGCTCGTGCAGGTCTTGCTGCTTTAGATACAGCTCAGTCAAATGTGAATGGTTCTCGTGCGACTTTAGGCGCCTTACAAAATCGTTTAACAACTACGATCGATGTATTAGGTACTATGAACGAGAATATGAGTGCAGCTAATTCACGTATCCGTGATACTGACGTAGCAGCAACATCTTCTGAATTAGCTCGTAACAACGTATTATTACAAGGTAATACTGCGACATTGTCTCAAGCTAATCAGTTACCACAAATGGCCTTAAAATTAATTGGATAATAAGTAACAGTTAAGTTAAGGTTTCGAGTTAGTCCTTCAATTTTTGGGCGGTAGGCGTTTGACCTCCGCCGAAAATGAGTACTCCGTCCAGAAAATAAAATCTCGACCAAGATCTGTAAAAGGATCTTGGTTTTTTTCGTTTAAGTAATTTGTATTTCATTCCGATACAAGGGTATGAACATTAAAGGATTACTCAATCCCATTAATCTGACCACCGGTGTGAAATCGACGGAAGCAGTTCAAAAAAAAGAACGTGCGATCAAGTCAGATAATACCAATGAGCGTGATGCCAACGGGCAAGAGTTTTATTCAAAACAAAAGAAAAAGCAAAGAATGACGATCGAGCAATTTCGACGTGCACTTGCAATACTTAATCAAAAGCCATTCATGACAGATATGAAGTGGGTTGCGTTTGAAGTTATAGAGAATGAATTCTATTTTGCCGAAGTTAAATCTGATGATGGAACTATCATTAGACGAATGTCCGAGTTCGATATGTGGGAGCTTTTTGAAGACCACACAGTTGACGAAAACAAAGGTCAACTTTTAAAAAAATCAGCCTAATTTTAAAAAACAGTTTCTTTCATATTCTTTAATCTAGTCTAGGTCAGAAATGCCCACTGGATGCAGGTCTAAAGACAATCAATTGACTCACAGTATTTAAAAAAAAACTGTCATAATTTGATACATGGCAGGAATACGAGTTAGTGGATTATCAAGCGGACTACCACCAAATCTGGTCGATCAAGTGATCGAAGCAGAACGTATGCCTGTAAAACAAATGCAAGACAAGAAAGCCAAAATCGAAGACAAAGTAAAACTTGTTGGAGATTTAGAATCAAAGATTAACGACATCGGAAAAAATTTATCGTCGATTATGGGACGTAAAGGTTTTGTCGATAAAAAGTTTAATTCTGGATTTCCCGATATTATCAATGGAACTTTAGATCCTGAAGTCGCAGATCCCGGAGAGTGGACTCTAGAAGTTGTTCAACTGGCCACAAAACCTTCCGTCTCATCAAATGGTTTTCCTGATAAAAATGAAACGACGATGGGCGCAGGCTATATTCGTTTTATAGATACTGAAGGCGAACAGCGAGAAGTTTATATCGATGAAGAGAGTTCTACTTTAGAAAAAGTAGCAGATAAAATTAACAACTCAAACTCTGGCGTCCGAGCGACAGTCGTGAATGACCGCAGTGATAAAACAGATAGTTATAAGCTCGAATTATCTGGTTTAAAAACAGGTGATGATAATGAAATTGAATTTCCAGTGGTCTATTTATTAGACGGAAAACAAGATTTTCAGTTTGTTGAAAATAATAAGGCAAAAAATGCTGTGTACAAGCTTGATGGGCATGAATACCAATCAGATTCAAATATGATTGCAGATTTGTTACCAGGAGTAACTTTAGATTTAAAACAAGCGAAACCAGGTCAACCGATCCGTCTGAATGTTTCTGAGAACTACGACGTCATTAGTGAAAAGATGAAAACATTTGTTGATTCATATAATGCGGCTCTTGGCTTTATTCAGGGTCAAAGTAAGCTGACGGAAACAAAAGATGGAAAACCACGTCTTGGCCCACTCGGTGGCGATGGCATGTTACGAACGACGGAAAGTCGATTAAGATCAATCATTCAAAATCCACAATTTACAGATAGTGATATTAAACGGGTGATCGAATTAGGGATAGAGTTTAACAAAAATGGCAGTCTTGATTTTAATCAGGATAAATTTAAAAAAATATTAACGTCTGACCCGCAACGAGTGGTCAAGTTTTTACGTGGAAACTTAGTCGATGTGGGTTTCATTCCTCAGATGAATCGGAACCTCAAAGGTTTAACAGAACCTTCCGCTGGAATAGTTGGTTCACGCAAAAAAAACTTTCAAGATCGAGCCAATCAAATTGATAAAAGTATCGAACGTAAAGAAAAAAATTTAGAAAAACGTGAAGAACAGTTGCGCAAGCAATTTTCAGATATGGAAACAGCAATGTCCAAAGTTCAGAGTCAAGGCGCTGCCTTAGGAGGTCTTGGAAAATGAGGATAAACATAAAATTTTTAAAAGAAAAAGTTTCAACAATAAATACACAAGAAAGGAGAATTAAATGAGTAACCCATATCAAAAATATAAGAACGCATCGGTGCTCAGTGCATCGAAAGAACAAATTTTATTAATGCTTTATGAAGCTGCAATAAAATTTACGAAGTTATCGATCCAGGCCATAGAGAATAAGAATATTGCGGAACGAGGAAAAAATATCATGCGTGCCTATGATATCGTTGCTGAATTTCAAGTATCGCTGGACCACAAGGTTGGGGGCGATTTGCCTAAACAGCTCGATCAGCTGTATACGTTTATGCTTGATCAGTACACGAAAGCAAACATTCATGGTGATGTGGCAGCACTCAAATCGTGTTTACAGATTTTAGAAAATTTGTATGACGGTTGGAAGCAAGTGATTAATGGCCCGAAGACGACAAGTGATCAAAATAAATAACATCTATATAAAGGGGAAATCATGATTCGAGTTGTTCAATTATTAAACGAAAAAAATCATTTTCTAGAGAAGTTTATGAGTCTAAATGAAAAACAAATTGCAAGACTTGAAAAAGGTCATTTTGACCAAGTTGAACAATTTTATAATCAGCGCGAAGATTTAATCAAAATCATTAAGTACATTGATTCTGAAATAAATAAAGCACAGATGAACCCAGCAAAACAAGACATCAGTTTAGTTGAGTCTGATAAAAAGTTAATTAAGGAGTGTTTGAAAACAAAAGATACATACACTTCAAAAATTTTAGATCAGGACATGCAAGTCCTTGCGCTCATCGATCAGGCTAAATCACAAATTATCAAAGAACTTCAAGAAGTTCGTCTTGGTAAACGTGCTATGGCTGGATATAAGTCGAATATTGCTTCTTAATTTTGTTTAAATATAATTTGATTCAGTCAAAACGATGACTGGCCGGTCAAATTGAAAAGCTAACTCAAACAATAAAAGCCTCAGAGAGTTCTTCTGAGGCTTTTATTGTTTTTAAAGTAGCAATAACGAGGAGCAATCATGGCATTCTGATTGCTTATTCATATAAGAGAGATTGTTGAGAGGCAAGGATTGCCGATCGAGCTCATAAATAACCGGAGGCAGGATGCAAGACCAGATCAGAGTAGAATTTCAAGAGGCCGTAAATCTATTTACTCAAAAAAAATTCAAAAAATCGTTTTTAAAGTTAATTCCACTATCGAATAGTCTCTCTAAGGATGAAAGTTTTTTGTCTTTATTATCCGCCGTCCAACAGCAGTTACAAGACGTTACAGCGCGCCAAAAAACTTTGAAAGTATTATGTGAAATTGCGAATTCAGTACAAAATCAATTGATGTATATGTCGCAGTTGCTTGACAATAATCTTTATAACACGGCATTAGATGTTGGACTTCTATTGCAGCCACGAATTATGACCCTTGAAGAAAAGAATCAACTTTTTGGAATGATGTCAAAAATTTATATTCATGAAAATGATTTTGAAGGTCTGACTGAAATCGTAAAGCTCTACGAGCAAGAAAATATTTTATCTGAGCATTACCACTACTCTAAAAGTCTTATTAATTTAAACCTATCCAACGAAATGACTGCTTTGGAAAGCTTGAGACAATCTGTTGTGCAAAACCAAAATTTTGACCAGGGCTGGGTCGCTTTGGCGTTGCTTCATGATAAAATGGGCGATCAAGATTTGTCGATGGCCAATCTAGAGAAAGCTTTAGATGTGAACCCGTTAAACACTTCGGCTTTAAAGCATTTTTCTAAAAAATCGATCCTGAACGGCTGTGTTGATAAAGCTGTTGAAAAAATCAATTTTTATCTACAGGTTCATAATTTTGACCAAGAAATGACTGCGCAGTATGCTGATTTGATGAAACTTAAGAATATGAATGACATTGTACAACGTGAATCGGACAAATTGACGTATTATTTTGGACAACAAATTTCCTTATGATACTGTTTATGAGTGGGCTTATTCGTTCAAGACAAATATAAATATTTACTGGAACCGACTTCAGATTTGTTAAAGTGTGCGCTGGATTTGACAATTTTAGTCGGCGATTCTGAGTTTTTAATTCGCGAGTTGGCGAAACAACAAAAATCGCACTCAGCGACCACCCAATGTTTTTTGCTTTCTGAGCAATCTATAATGGGCGTGGACTTGATTTCTCAGATTAATCCGGCGCGGATTTTTCATACACAATCAGTTTCTCTGAATAACGGTCCATTGATCGAAGCTCTGCGATCTGAGCAGACTCAATTTGAACAAACGCTGCAAATCGATAAGATCAAGGCCGGCGCTGAGATGAAACGATCTGAACTTGAGCGGTTGAATTTGTTTTTAAAAAATCAATCGGATGAAAAAAAAGCTGTCCTTGGTGAATTTCATACCGAAGAATTAAATCGAAAAAATAAAGAAAAAAAATTGATTTCATTTCTGGATTATTTGAATTCAGAGTATCATAAATCTGATTTCGTGCTTGATGTCCTCCAGACATTTTGGTCTGACTTTAAAAAAATTGGTTTATTTTATCGAATCGGTTTCGTCATGCAGAATCAAAACTATCTAAGTTATGTTGTTGAGTTTGACGGTAAAATTGATCGTACGAAAAATATGCAGCTCACTGAGCCGCTCCAGCAAGAGACTTTAAATCAGTTCCTTGCAAATCTATATAAGCGTCCCGTGGGCAAGTTACAAATATTCACGACTCATCGATCTGACAGCCGCTTTCTCTTCTATCTAGAAACTCAAGGTCATGAATTTGATCTGCTCGAGTTGGATCGATATATGTCGGATCGAATCAGTTTACTTTCGATTGTTGTTCAAAGATGGCACTTGGAAACCACGAAAATTCAGATTTTAAAACAATGGCAGCAGCTGTTTAAGTCGTATCAAAATCCAATTCATGTGATTGATAAAGAATATAATCTGATACAATCGAATTATGGGTCTGAGGCACCTGCCGGTTTAACTAAATGCTATCAAATTTTAGCCAAAAGCGAGCGCCCTTGCGTGGATTGTCCATTGCAGACTGCAAATAAAGGGCAATTAAAAAACTTTATTCAATTTCAAAATACAGATTATCATATTGTTTCTTCTGAATTCACGGTCGATCAAAAGACTTATTTTTTTATGATTTATGAAAACGCAACAGAAGTGAACTTGTTGAAATCAAATTTGATTCAAGCTGAGAAAATGGCGACCATCGGCCAATTGTCAAATCACTTGGCTCACGAATTAAACAATCCACTGACTGGATTAAAGCTGTATGCTGAAATGCTGTTATCAGATAATCAATTACCAAGCCCCACTTTTGAAAACGATATGCGTGAAGTTTTAAAAGCGATTTCTCGTAGTCAGACAATTTTGAACGATCTCAATCAATTTGCAAATGAGAGTCAAACGCAGTTGGTCCAAGTTGATTTTTCAGATATTGTCAAAAAAACGATGACCTTGCTGAAGTCAGTTTTACGTACACATCGAGTTTTTATTGACCTCAAGCCCACGCAAATTTTAGCTCAGCCGACATATTTACAACAAATACTTTTTAATTTGATAAAGAATGCTTGTCAGTCGATGGCAGACAAAGGAACTTTGAAAATTTATCAAATTGAAAGCCCTCAAAGTTTTGATTTTATAGTCGAAGATGATGGCCCAGGTTTGCCTGAGCAAATTGCGCATCAGATATTTAAGCCTTTTTTTACAACCAAAGAGGTTGGACAAGGAACAGGGTTAGGACTTTTTATTTCACAGAAATTAATGGGACGTATGAATGCCGAACTGGTTTATAATTCTAAATTTACTAAAGGTGCTCAATTTGTATTGAGGTTTAAAAAATGAATTCAACTCACAAGTTAAATATATTAGTCGCTGATGATGAAGATCTGATACGTCGCGCTCTTTCTCGGGTTTTAGCAAACAAAGGTCATCAGGTCTTTTCTGCTGAAAATGGCGCGAAAGCTCTTGAATACATAAATGCTGAAAAAATTGATTTGATCATTCTCGATTTGCTGATGCCCGAGAAAAATGGATTTGATGTCCTCGCAGAAATGAAAACAGTCATACCAGTCGTTGTTATATCTGCATTTTCGGGAACAAATGCAGATCACTTTCACTCGGATGAATACCCTCAAGTGGTCGGATTTATTAAAAAACCATTTGAACATTTAAACCATGTGATCGATCATATAGAAAAATTATATGCGAATTATATCCGGAAAGTTTAAAGGTCGTAACCTTGTCAGTTTTAAAGCTTCTCATATTCGTCCGACAATGGACCGAGTGAAGGAAACTTTATTTAATAAGTGGATGCATGATGTTGACGATTGTTTGTTTTTAGATTTATTTTCTGGGACAGGCAATTTGGGTATTGAGGCCTTATCTCGTGGTGCAAAGCATGTAACCTTCGTTGAAAAAAGTAATAAATCGATTCAAATTTTAAAAGAAAATATAAATCTTCTGAAAATTGAAAAATCAGAACATGTTATCGTACCGAAGGACGTAGTGGCATTTTTAAAATCTTATGCGGGTGAGCCCTTCCAACTGATTGTGATTGATCCGCCTTTTACTGAAAAAATGGCTCATGAAGTGATGTTAGCTTTAGATAGTAGCAAAGTTTTTAACGAAACGACCAAAATTGCTATTGAGGCGATCAAGCAAGAGCGTATTGATTTAAATTATGTCAATTTGACTTGCTATGACAAGTTAGATTACGGAGACAAAAGCCTTTCCTTCTTTTGCAAAAAAGCTGAAGATTAGTCATGGCAAAAATTGCAGTTTATCCAGGTAGTTTTGATCCAATTACAATTGGTCATGTGGATATTGTTCAAAGGGTTTCAAAAATCTTTGATCAAGTTATTGTCTTAGTTGCAGAGTCCAGCGATAAAAACTATCTTTTTAATTCTGAAGAACGAGCCGATTTCATTCGCCAATGTTTTAACGATCAAAAAAATATTCAAGTAGATATTCATAAAGGATTAACAATTGATTATATGCGAAAAAAAAATGCGCAAGTGATTGTTCGTGGACTTCGTGCCGTGGCCGATTTTGAATACGAAGGCACTCTTGCAAATATGAATTATCGTTTGGCTCCAGAAATTGAAACTTTTATGATTTTTTCTCGTCCCGAATATTATTTTATTTCTTCTCGTGGTGTGAAAGAATTGGCAAAAAATGGGGGAGAGCTAAAAGGTCTTGTCCCAGATTTTTTGACTTCAAAATTAGAAAACAAATTTAGAAAATAAATTGAGTCAAAAGAGGTTATCTTATGTTGTCACAAAAAGCGCAGTCGTTGAAATCTTCACCAACACTGGCCCTTGTTGCGAAAGCGAAAGAACTGTCAGCAAAGGGACATGATGTTATTTCCTTAACTGTCGGTGAGCCTGACTGGGCAACTTATCCCGCAGCTGCGGCAGCGGGCATCGAGGCTATCCAATCTGGATTTACAAAATATACTGCTGCTCAAGGGACGATTGAACTTAGAAAAGCCATCAGCGAGCGTACCAAAGCAGATCTTAATTTAGATTACAGTCCGCAAAAAGAAATCGCTGTCACAAGTGGTGCCAAGTTTTCCATTTTTTCTGCACTTCAAGTTCTGTGCGATCCTAAAGATGAAGTGATTATCCATTCTCCTTACTGGGTCAGTTATCCAGCAATGGCAGAGCTTGCAGGTGCAACACCGCGGATTATTCATTGTGATGAAACAGTGAATTTTAAGTTAACCCCTGAAAATTTAGAGAAAAACTTAAACTCGCATTCAAAAGTTTTTTTGTTTTGTTCTCCATCGAATCCCACAGGCTTTGTTTATTCGACAGCAGAGCTTCGTGCATTGGCCGATGTGCTCCTTCGATTTCCACGTGTTTGTGTTATCACTGATGATATGTATAACCGTTTAATGTTCAATAAAACACTTGTGGCTCCGCATATCTTACAAGTTGCTCCAGAGCTGCGTGATCGAACAATTGTGATCAACGGCGGATCAAAAGCCTATTCAATGACTGGCTGGCGTATTGGTTGGGCTATGGGCCCAGAAAAAATAATTAAAGCTATTGGAGACTTCGCATCACAAGCAACAGGTGCTCCATCGAGTATTTCTCAGCGTGCAGCTGAAGTGGCTTTGAAAACGTCTGAAATCGAAATTCACAAAACAAATGTGATGTTGAAAGAGCGCTTGATCAGTGCGCTCCAAAAATTCAAAGAGGTTCCAACATTTAAAGTTTTTGAACCCGACGGTGCTTTTTATTTATGGATCAATATCGATAAAGCTTTACACAAAAAATATAAAGAAACACAAGTTTCTTCTTCGGCTCTTTTCAGTCAGATTTTATTGGAAGATTACTTTGTGGCCACAGTTCCAGGTGAGGAGTTTGGACATCCTGGATACTTGCGTTTGAGTTTTGCCATAGATTCAAAACGATTTAATGAAGCGATAGATCGTATTAAAGATCTGATTATGAGTATGAAATAACTCAAGATAAGATTAATTTCTATGGCTGATAATCTTTCGAAATTCCATGGGGCGTATTGTCTTTTCATTGACTGATCCGTTGGCTGTTACAGTTTTCTCTACAAATGTTTGAGGAACTGTTTTGGCAGCAGGAGCTACTGTCTTATTAAATTCTGAACGCAAATTATTCTGGGCGACGAGATCTTGCTTGATCGAATCGAAAGCTGTTTCTTTGACCGTTTGTTGAATTTTTTTATTCTGTTCATTCAGTGCTTGCGCAAAGTTTTCTAAGTCCGTGTCTTGGTGATTCGCAGATTTGTGAGTTGTTGGTTCGCTGATCCAAGTAGGTAAAGAGTCTTCCGAAAACTGAAGATTTTCTTTGTTTACTTTGGTAATCATTTCTATCTCAGCAGGGCTCAGATCAACTTTTGCACTGATTTGCTCTATAGAAAATCCTTGATGAGCCATTTTTGCGGCTTGGACATAGGCGTTCGTTTTTTGGCGATCGATCATTTCTTGATGAGGAACTTGTTCATTAAAAACTTTAGAGATATCCAAAGCTTTCGATAAGGCAATATCAATTTGATCGATTTTTTCATCAGCGATTAGTAATTGATGGCGAACTTCATTCGCTTTTTGGTCGATCACATGAACCAGCTTGTGAACTTGTTCATCCGTACGATCAGAAAGGTCTTCTAAAATAGAAATTTTATTTTGTAATAACTGGAGACCTTTTGTCAGACGCTGATCTTCTTTTTTCTCTTTGATTCTGAGGAATAAACTAAACGAAAGTCCAGCAAGTAAAACAACATTAAACAGAGTCAGTAATAATAACCAAATGTTCATAAAATAAATCTCCTATTGGCGTTCAGTTCTAATTTTATGTCTCGCTTTGAAACATCACAACTGGACGTTAGCGATTCTAGACCACATTAAATTAAATATGGTCCAAATTGTGTTTCCAGACTTTAGACCTATTTCTTAAATTGAGATTATGGATTACTCTGAGATGGTAGGGGAATTTATGCTAAAAATGAGACTCTTGTTTATTGTATTATTCGCATCGATTTTATCATCGTTGTATTCATGTGCACCTGTTAAGTTTTCAAAATCTGATGAGATCATTGTTGACCCGTTTGGACCAGCAGGAACTAAAACAGTAGTTTGTATTCCTCGAATCAATTCAACACAGACAACATACACTTATTCAGGATCTACACTTCCTAGTATAATTTCACAATGTACTCCTTCGAATATCAGTTACGAATGGATTGTTAAGAGAGCTGACATGTCTGTCGTTAGTACAACGATTCCAGGATTAACAGGAGTGAATCCTGTGAATGTTGACTTTAACGTATTAGGTGCTGGAGTTTACTATGTCTTTTTGAATGCAACGGATTCGACGTCGCAATACTTGCCATTTATAGCGACGAATCCTTTAGAGTTCGTGGTGCCAGGAACAGGCATCGGAAATTCATTAACATGTGATCCCAAATTAAACTCAACGTACACAAGTGTTGTTGTGAATTCGACAGATAGTAATCCGACAGTCTCTTCAAATTGTACTCCTGCGGCGGGAATGTATATTTGGACAGTTTATAAAGATTCAAACCCTACCGCTGTTACAATTTCTGGTTTATCAGGTGGAACTTCAACTCCCGATTTCAAAGCATTTGGACCTGGACAATATCGAATATATTTATATGCAACGACAACAGGATCAGCACATTGGCAGAGTTCTGCACCGTTGAACGTCACTGTCGCTCAAACTGTGATTCCACCTGAATCTTCACCGATACAATGTACTCCAAGAATTAACGGAACATTGACTTCTTTAAATATCACAGCATCGTCATCGAATCCGTTGATTAGTGCGAACTGTATACCTTCAGGTATTCAGTATAATTGGACTGTGACACGCAATGGACAAACTGTTTCAGTCCCTGGTTTAGGTGGCGCAAATTCAAATCCAAATTTTTTAAGTTTAGGAGTAGGAACTTATCTGATTTATTTAACAGCCAGTCATCCAAGTCGAGCTTCATGGAGTACAACAACACCATTGGTTTTGACAGTTGATTCGGTCGCGCCATCATTAACGATTAATTGTGCTCCCAGATTAAATACAACTCTTGTTTCAGTAAGTATTACAACAAGTGGTCCCAATCCAACAGTCACTTCTGGTTGTGATCCTTCATCCGCAGCTCTGACATGGACAGTTTATCGTGCCGGTCAACCAGTGACAATCGCCGGACTCACGGGTCCGTCCTCTGTTCCTGAATTTGCTGCCGCAGGTGTTGGTACTTATTCAATTTATTTAACAGCGTCAGCACCAGGGTATAATGCTTATGTGCTTGCGGATCCATTAATTGTTATTGTTGGCCCAGTTGTGCCGCCAACTCGTCGCGTGATCTACGATAATTTAGTTCAAGTGACAGATAATAAAGTTGATATTTTATTGGTCGTTGATGATTCAAATTCGATGGCACCGGAAAATACACAACTGGCACAAAGACTTCAAGGCTTTGTGAATGACTTAACGACATCAAACGTTGATTGGCAAATGTGTGCCACTGTCACGCGTGCGCAAGATGTTCGTGGAAATGGTATTCTGTATTGGGGAGCTTCGCGCATGTGGATTGACTATGTCGGGTCACCAGCATGGATTTTAAAATTAGGTGCTACAAATCCATATTCAATCTTTACAAATACGATTGCTGGAATTGGCGCAGGTTGGGCGGGCACAGATGACGAGCGCGCAATCAAAGCGGCTTATTGGCATGCTGAGTATTCAACTTCAAATACATGTTATAGGCCTGACGCATCGGTTTCTGTGATTATTTTATCTGATGAAGATGAGCGTTCAGTCGGTGGAGATGCGGGACAAGTGTATTACCCAGGAGAACTTAAGCCGCTGGAAGCAGATGATCTGCCACAATCATATGTGAATAAAATGAAACAAAAATTTGGTAATGATAAACGTTTATCTGTGAATTCGATCATTGTTAAGCCGAATGATTCTGCGTGTATGACAACTCAAGATGCTGCTGGAGCAAAAAGTCATTACGGGCATAAATATAATGAGCTTGCACAATTAACGAATGGTTACGCAGGTAGTATTTGTGCTTCAGATTATTCACAGAATTTAAACTACTTCAAAGATCGTATCGTTCGAAGTTTATCGTCAATTAATTTAGAGTGCGCTCCGGTCGGTCCTGTGAGTGTGCAAATCACTCCTTCAATGGGAAGTGTGGGAACTCAGATTATCAATAACACACTGGTATTTACACCGACGATACCTGCCGGCAGAACAGTACATGTGGAATACGACTGTGCTGTGAATTAAAATGTGAGATTCTGAAAATAAGGTGAATATGAATATTAAAAATATCTTCGCTAAAAAATTATTATTTGGTTTCTGCGTTTTTTTTACTTTCATCTTTGTTGTAATATTTCAAAATTGTGCAAAGACAAAAGTGTCTGATTCACCGCAAGTTCAACAAAGCAATCTTCAAGGTGGAATTTACCATTATAAATTAGAAACAACTGGTGGCGGTGATTTTGGATACGAGATCCAAGATGCGGGCGATAGCTATATCATTCAATTAAACCATTATAGATTTGTGCAATATGCTGCAGGTGAAAAAAGAGTTACCGTCACTAAGACAGTGGATCCGCGTTTTGGCCTCCGTGCCGAGGGCGAGATGGATGTTATAAATTTTATGTCTGGCTCATGTCGATATAAAATGACTGATCAAAACACATGTCCAGACTGCCTTACGGGCACTTGGACTTCTCGATTTGTAACTTTAGAGGTTAATCAAAATCCAGTACAGATTTATGGATATGAATCGTGTCAAGAAACTGTTGATGAATCAAAAATAAGTTCACTGATTATAAACAGGTTGAACTTGTAGACAGTGCTTAGCGAGCGCTGTCTTTAATAAATAAAGTTAAATAGTGTCGAACTAAATATGGAATTTTGAAAGATTGATTTTTGAATGTCCAAAGAACTTCTTCAAAAGCGCCCCATTTGGCTTCCAACAATTGTTCATCCATAACAATAGTGACTTTTTCGTTAGCGCCATTTGGCTGCGGAATGGCCATGTTGCCGACAAAGTGAAAACGAATGCTAATCACGCCTGCGGCTTTAATTGAAAAAATCATTTTATAACCGTTACGGAAAATCATAAAATCTGAATGTGTTTTGGCAATTCCATAGATCTTGATGCGACCTAAAACTGAAGGTTTCATTTCGTTAAATCCAGCAGCACATTCTGCGAATTCATTTTTTAATTTTGATAAAAATTGAATTGATTCATTGACCAAAATACGTTGAGTGTCTAAGCCAAGATTCATGTCGATCATGACTGATTTCTCAATTTGCTCATCTGCAGCTACAAGTTCACGAATCCAAGTATTTGAATTTGTTGATGTAGTTCCCTGATTGGAATTTGTAGATTGATTAAATTGAGTCTCCATAGGCACCTCTTTAGTCTAGTTTCCAAATGACACGGCAGGTTGTCAAGAAGGTTAGTGGGTGCCAGCGAAATATGAGTGATTATTTACTGTTAAAGACCACCAATTTGCAAACTCAGAGCCGTCTGACCTGATTTTGCATAGGCCGGTGAAAATGGCAGATAGTAACCAAGTATAAAGTTCACGGAAATAAAATATCCAACTGTCGTGCTAAAACGTGCTTCGATACCCGTATTCCAGAACTGGTCAGTTAATTTGATTGGAGTATAAGTGTTGAACTCATTCACTCCAAAACCCTTTGCCGCCAAGCCATCAAAGACAACCGCGCCCGTCAATGTCTTGATGAATAAGGGGTCTGTGCCTGATCCTTTATGAATATTTTTGATGGGAAATCGGTATTCAGCGGTACCTGTAAATAATTGAGAACCAAAAAATTGACCGCTTGAATACCCACGCAGTGCAAATTGGGAAACGAGACCATCTGGAACTGTCGGGAATTGTGTATTATTAACCCCAAAGCGCGAACTGACGTTATCAAAAGTGTAGAGTCCATCGACCTTGAACATAAGTGCATGATCTTCGGGGAGCCACTTTGAAAAATAGCCTGATGCAGTTCCTGTTGCTTGTGTATAGTCAGCCAAATTAGTACCTAAATTTTTTTGTGCTTTCATGCTTTCGACTTTAACAGCGGCCCCCCAACCTGCCATGGGGTAATATTGAAAAACTTTTTGTTCAAAGTTTTTGTAAGCTGTCTGAATGTAGCCACCTAAGTGTTCCGTTAAAGTAAAGCCATCATCAACTTGATTCAGTAGTCCACCAAGGCCAACAGATAAATTTTCATTGATCTGAAAAACATCAGGTAATACGCCTAATGCATAAGAGTTTTTTTGTAAAATAGTTGCTGCAACAGTGCCATACGATTTTTGAGACTGCAGTGCGCTGGCTTGTATATTCCAGTCAAAGGATGAGTTTACATAATTAAAATTAAATCCCAATTTATTAATGTCGGATTCGTAGATCAGACTCGCTTGGTAAGTATGTATATTCAATGGATCGTTACCACTTGTCTGTGCTTGAACAAAGTATCCTTTGTTCGAAGAGCTCGTACCTGCATAAGGAATCCAATAGTGCGGTAGAATTGCTGGCCAAACTGAGTAGTCTTCGCTTTCGGGGGTTACTGCAGCTGGTTTGGGATCGTTGAATTTGTATCTTAAGGCAATTGGATTTTCAATCACAGGTAGTTTAAAATTCAAGCCTGAGCCTTGTTGTGAACGTTCGATTTCATGAACGATCAGGCCATTGCTGCCAACCATACCAACGTAAAACCTATCTTCAGTCACATCAAAGTTTAAAGTTCCTGTCAGTAAATGAGTTTCTGGACGTGTCGTTACAAACATTTTTTGCTGAAGATCTGTCGAGTAAATATTCGATACACCGTTCGCTGTATCAGTGAAATATAATTTTTGGCCCTGTTTTTTTATGAATCGCACCTGCTTGTGTGTCGTCTCGATAGGGTATTCTTTCTGATGATTCAGTTGAATCACTTTCAATTTTTGTTCGCCATTTTTATCTCGAATATTGATCAAAATTTCAGTTTTATTTATAAACAGAGCTTGTGTGATTCTTTCATGAACGGTTGTTTTGTAAATTGAAGTTATTTTTTCATCTTTGAGAACCATTAATTTGAGCTCTGTTAAGCCTGATCCTGTGGCCACATAGATGACAGCAGTCCCATCCTCAGAAAACTGCGGTTCTCGCGCACGTTCTGAGTGTGTAATTTGCTTAGTTTTTTGGGTGCTGAGGTCGTAAGTGTAAAGATCAGAAAATTCTTGTTTGGAATTTATCGCATCAATTTTAGAATAAACGATGAGTGGTTCAATGGGATGGAATTCGAAACCACCGAGAGAGCCTGAAATCTTTTTTTGCTCAGTATCGACGACGAATTTTTTTTGCTGATTATTCCAGTTGTAAAATAAAATTTCTGGACCTGACTTTTTTAATCCGATCAGAGCTAAAGTTTGTAGGCTTTTATTGTAGCGCGGACTTCGTGAGGAAAGAAGTTTGTCGTCAACGACCAAGCTTTGAGTCAAGGGAAGTGTTTTTAAAATCTCAATTTGTTTATTCGAAATTTGCGTTTGGGTTTCAATCGTTTTATAAAATTGATTTTGATACGAGCGCTCAATAACCTCTTTAATAGGTTGTTCGATAAAATAAGGAGCGCGCTCAGATTGACGTTCAACAATATGGTTGATAGCTCCAAGACCGCCATCTTGAGCAATTTGGCTCATGATCATTGAACCAAAAAAGTAAGGTCTATTTCCATAGGGCCAAGTTTTTAAAGTCTCATTCGCCTCGGCCAGCGAGAACTTCACCAACTGATCGTCATGTACAAGTGACCTTAAAGTTGCGTTTTGGAAATTTGAACGCGAGCGACCTTGCGGAGAAAATTGAGTCTCCATTTCGATCGACATACCTTCTTTCCACCACGAGGGACTGATCAGGTTGGGCGAAACAATTGTTCCAAAAACAGGACGAATCCAATCGTAGACGCCGTGATAGGGGTACATTTGAAAAATATGTGTGAGCTCATGAGTCAGAAGTTCCCGTGCCCATTCGCCGGCTTCGGACAAAGTTTCTTGGTTACTGATCTGAACGGGATAGATCATGATCAATGGGTAAGGAATCACTGTGGCATAGCCATTCGAGTTATCTGTGGAGTCATTGATCACAATTTTAATTTTTTGAGGATGAGTGTTAAAAACTTGGGCTAAGTTCGTATAGGCCGTTTCAGCAATTTGTGCGTAATACAGACCAAGGTCTTGCTGCTGAGCAGAATGATGAATTTCGAAGTGAGGTGTGTGCTGAACAATCCATTTCTCGTCCGAAAATCCGACTCGGTTTGCAAGTGTGTTCTGAGATATAAGAAGACCTAAAAAAAGCATTAAATATTTTTGCATTTCTCATTGTTCAAGGACTTTTTAATTTTGACAATCTCTTTGGGTATTTCTTTACAACCACGAGACATCAGTCTAAATTAATCAAGTTACAAAATAGTAAATCATCAAAGGAAGGGTGTTATGAAAAAATTATTATTAACAATCGCAGTTTTGGCTTTTGCCGTTGGATGTAAATCTTTACGTAAAAATACTGATGGCACAGGAGATAGCAGCATTCGTAGTGAAACGACGGCTTCTGGTGGATCAGAGAAAATCGATGCGTCACCAATCAACATGTCAGCAACAGGCAGTGATTCTGGGGCAATCAGTGGTCTTCAGTCTGTATTTTTCGATTACGACAAAGCGTCTTTACCTGAATCAGAAAAAGAAAAATTAAAAAGTAATATCGAATGGATGAAGAAAAACGCCGGCGCGAAAATGACAATCGAAGGTCACTGTGATCAACGTGGTTCGAACGAGTATAATTTGTCATTGGGCGAGCGTCGTGCTAACTCTGTAAAACAAATGATGCAATCTATGGGTGTTTCTGCAGCTCGTTTATCAACAGTGAGCTTTGGTGAAGAGAAACCATTAATGCAAGGTGACTCAGAAGAAGCTATGGCCAAAAACCGCCGCGCTAATTTTGTTCCTGCGAACTAATTTGACTTCAATGAAAACATCGGCTGCTGTTATTTTGCTGTGCTTAACGTTGTCGGGATGTGTGACTCCAGATATCCCGTACGACGAGTACTCTTTGGCAAAAGCAGCGCTCGATGCCGCAAAATCTGTGCAATCAGTTCGTTATTCAGCTGGATATTGGCATCAAGCTGAAGAGTCTTACCGCCAAGCCAAAATTCTTTATGCAAACCGAGACTATGAAGAAGCAAAAGAGCTTTTTATTAAGTCTCGTATAGCAGCAGAGCGAGCAGAAAATTCAGCTCGATTGATACGTCAAAAAGAAGGAGATATGTTATGAGAATTCAACATGTGGCAATTATTGCTTTACTTATTGTGGGTTCGGGATGTCTTCAAACAAGATCAGATGCTGGCGCTGGTTATCAGTCGCAAGTGTATCGTAAAAAAAATATTGAAAATCAAAACGCTGAAGCAGAAACCGCAGTGCCTAAAGTCGACGAGCGGGATGAGCTCATTCGAGCCTTAAATGGCCGTGTCGAGTCCTTAGAAAATCAAATTCAACAACTCCACAAAGAAAAAGAAAACTCGCAATCAGCCGTAAATCCGGATTCTCAAAAAATTGCTCTTTTGCAAGATGCTCTGGCTAAAATGGAGTTGCAATTGCAAAAGCTTGAAGGTGAAAAAGAACATACTTCAAGTAAAAAATCATCCGATGCCAATTTAAATTTAAAAAAAGATACAACGGTAACTCCTTCGGTTTCTGATAAAAAAGTAAACGCTTACGCTGTTGGTGAAGAACTCTTTCAGAAAAAAGAATGGAAAAAAGCTATATTAAGTTTTCAATCTTTTGTTGAGGAATCTCCAAAAAGTAAATTAGTCCCTGAAGCTAAGTATAAAATCGGTGTTTGCTTTCAAGAGCTTGGTCTCAAAGATGAAGCTTCGGCATTTTATGAAGAAGTTTTAGCACAGCATCCAAAATCAGAGTCTGGTAAAAAAGCTAAAATCAGATTGGCATCTTTAAATTCTAAAAAAGCTGTTAAGTAAGTAGTTCCTTTGAAAATGAAATTTAACCTTGTCCTGTCTGTTGAAACGAGCTGTGATGATACATCAGTTGCTTTGGTCAAATCCGACGGAACTGTTTTGCAGCAAGTGACGGCCAGTCAGGATTTACAACACTCTCCGTTTGGTGGTGTTGTTCCCGAAATCGCAAGTCGCAATCATTCGATTGCGCTTTTGCCATTGATTGACGAGATTTTAAAAAAAGAAAATATCAGCTTTGATGATATCGACGGATTTACAGTCACGAATCGGCCTGGCCTTATCGGATCGTTGATCGTCGGCGTGATGACAATCAAAGCCCTTGCGCAATCTTTGAATAAACCGATGATCGGTGTCAATCACCTTGAAGGTCATTTGCTCGCCCCATTTTTAAAAGATGAAAAATATCAAGCACCACAAAATTTAAATTATCCGTATATTGCGCTTGCTGTGAGTGGTGGGCATTCCAGTTTATACCTCATTTCTGATTTTGCAAAATACACAATTATTGGGACTACAAAAGACGATGCGGCTGGTGAAGCTTTTGATAAATTTGCAAAAATGATCAAAGCAGGTTTCCCTGGTGGTGCGAGCGTCGATCGTTTGGCTCAATCAGGTGATCGTAAAAAATATGATTTCCCGCGAAGCCTTATGCATGACGACAGTTTGATGATGAGTTTCAGTGGATTAAAATCGGCAGCTCATCGTTTAGTTTCTAAAATGACAGATGAAGAAATTGAAATAGAAAAAAATCATCTTGCAGCCTCATTTCAAGAAGCTGTTGTCGATGTTTTGATTTCGAAATTAAAATATGCTTCACGTTTACACCAGATTAAAAACTTAGTGATCACTGGTGGTGTGAGTGCCAACTCTAGACTTCGTGAACGTGCTCAAGAGCTATCTCAGTCTGGATACACAGTCGTCATACCGCCGTTGCGTTATTGCACTGATAATGCCGCAATGATTGGATACGCCGGAATTCAACATTTAAATTTAGGTGAAGTTTCCAATTTAAATATGGGGCCCTTTGCCAGTTCTTTGGAAACTGATTTCAAGATTTCATTGATCGCGGAGCAAAAATGATTCACTTAAAGTCAGCGAAAGAGCGCTTATATGATCGTCGAATTGAATTGTCTCATACAGCTAAGAAAGCTTTAGGACAAAACTTTTTAGTTTCAGATCACGTTGTTAAAAAAATTATTGATGCTGCAAAAGCGACAAAGATTGATAATATTGTTGAAATAGGGCCTGGGCTTGGTGCACTCACTGATTTTTTGATTCACAATCATCCAAACTATACGGCGATCGAGATGGACCAGGATCTGAGTGCATATTGGATTCAGCATGGGTTGAGTGTGATTCAAGGTGATGCTCTGAGAATTGATTGGTCAAATTTAACTGCACAAATGTTAGTGAGTAATTTGCCGTATCAAATATCATCTTCAATCGTAATTGATCGTAGTATTGAGACCTATAAAATTGAAGTGATGATTCTGATGTTTCAAAAAGAAGTGGCACAGCGGATTCGAGCCAAAGAGCAAACTGAACACTATGGTATGCTTTCTGTGATCGCTCAAGAGTTTTGGACTATTGAAACGGTTTGTGATGCCGGCCCAAAAGATTTTGACCCACCACCCAAAATTGCGAGTCGTGTTTTAAAGTTTCAACAGCGTGAAAGTGAACTCGGTCATGATGTGGAGAGCCGAAATAAGTATCTGCAGTTTGTAAAGATGTGTTTCCAGCAACGCCGAAGGATATTAAAGTCAAATCTGCCTAATTCAATGTCAGATAAACTTATGAAATGGTTAACGTCTCAACGTTTATCTGATAAAGTCAGAGTTGAAGAGCTGAGTCCCAACCAGATCAAAGAATTGTATGTGTTTATAACGAAAGAGTAAAATGTCGATACTTCTTATTCAAGAAAATCGCCAAGCGCGGTTTGACTATCACATTATAGAAACATTCGAGGCCGGATTGGTTCTGATCGGCAGCGAGGTTAAATCTTTGCGTGCCAAGAATATTCAGTTCAAAGATGCTTATATCTCTTTCAAAGATAATGAAGCTTTTTTACAAAATGCTCATATCACAGAATACAAGGCCAGTAGTTATAACAATCATCACCCTGAACGACTTAGAAAATTGCTTCTGAACCCGTCCGAGCTGAAAACCATATTTACGGCTCAGCGTGAAAAAGGACTGACCTGTGTGCCATTAAAAATTTATTTTAAGAATGGGTGGGTTAAACTAGAAATTGCCTTGGTCAAAGGTAAAAAAACTCATGATAAACGTGAAACAATCAAGAAGCGCGACGTTGAACAGCAACTTCGTCAGACAAAAAAGTACGATCGATAAAGTCGACAGAAGAGATTTTTTGCATCTCGATTTCTTTTTTTTGTAAAATAAATTTAAGACAGTTAAAGTTCATAAATAAAGACAGAAAATAGCTCGCTCCGAATAAGAACAATATCCAGTTTTTTTCTGAGACAATATTTTCTTTGAGATGAGTTTTTAAGGGTATGATGTGCTCAAAAAGGGTGTAGTTTTCTAATGTCCAAAATAGCAGTGGCATTAAAACAATAAATTGGACAGTTGATATTAAAAAAGAAAACTTTAAAATTGTATTGTCCAAGCTTTGAAAATACAGACGAGTTCGTTCGTGAAACAAATTCCAGCTGGGTTTTCTTTTGCCAAAGTGATGACCTAATTGCATACTCTGTGTATCGGAATGAGTCACAAATTACTTAAGTATTTTTTAAAATTAGGAGCCACTGGATTTGGCGGCCCCTTGGCTTTGATCCAGCAAATGCGTCGAGACCTGGTTGAAACTGAAAAATTGATAGATCCATCTGAGTTTGATCAGGCCTTTACTTTGATTAAAGCCATGCCTGGACCCATTGCCTTTCAAATGGCTGTACATTGTGGTCATAAATTATTTGGTTTCTGGGGGGCTTTCTTCGCTGGGTTTGGACTGATATTCCCAGCCTTTTTGATGATGATTCTGATGGGAATTTTTTATTCGCAATTAGTGGTATTAAGTACGATCAAAGATTTTTTTGTGGGTATGCAGTATGCGGTGGCGGCAGTTATTTTATTAGGAATAAAGGGTTTTGCTCAGAATTATCGTAAAAATTATTTATTTTGGCTTATTGCATTCGTGACTGGGCTTTTATTTTTTTTAAAACTTGTGCCTGAAAGTTTTTTGATTGTAGGTTCGGGTCTTATTCTTGTTTTCGCGGGGATATTTAAAAATCATTATCGGACTAAAATGATTTCGCTTGCCGCTCCTATGTTTTTCATCGGCTATGATGAAAAACTTCTGATTCTATTTAAGACTTGTTTTACGGCAGGTGCGCTGGTTTTTGGAACTGGACTTGCCGTTTTTCCATTTCTTCAAGCGCAATTGGTCGAGCAGTATATGTTGTTACCTATTTCGATTTTTAATGATGGGGTCACATTTGGTCAAATGACTCCAGGGCCGGTAACGATTTCAACGACTTTTATGGGTTTTCAAATCTCTGGAATTCAGGGGGCTTTCGTTGCAACAATTGGATTGTTATTGCCTCCATTTTTTCACATGACAACGTGGTTTCCTAAAGCGATGAAATGGATGGCTCGTCAGACATGGATCCCAGAATTCATTTTAGGATCAACTGCCGCTGTTGTCGGATGTCTATTGGTAACGGTCTATCGAATGAATATGGCTGAGCTCCATCACTCCATTTTTTGGATTATTTTTTTATCATCGTTGTTAATTTTATTTCTGCGGCCCAAATTTTCAATACTTAAGGTTTTATTAGGCGCAGGCTTATTTCATTTAGTCCTGAGATTTTTGTCTTAAGATACGATCAATTTGTAACAAAGTATTTCTCATTAATGTTGTTTGATCAGAGTTTAGCTCGACAAATTTAATTCCAAGGATAAAGGTTTTTGCATTTTCAATGAAGTCGACAAACTTAACTTCGGCATACATTCTCTTTTCTTCAAATTCCATGATCTTTAAATGTATCTCGATCTCTGTATTAACGGCAAAATCCAGTTTAAATTCTGTCTTAATTGCAAGCTTGCATCCACCCAGACTCATGTCGCGGATTTCAACTTTAAGCTCTGGGCTTTTTAATATTTTGACGATCGGCTTAATATTTGAAGGAATGGTGACGCGGAAGTCGTTGCGTCTTTGAAGTTTAAAAATTTTTTCAGGAATACCAACAACAAGTTGATTTTCAGATTTCTCGATGACAGATTCAAAAAAGAAATGATCCCCGACGGATTCAAAAGACACAATGATCTTTTCATTTTTCATTTCTGTGAAATTCTTTTTTAAAATTTGAATATGGCCACTTTTTGTTTTTAAAAACTGAGTCTTCCAAAATGAATCAAAAACCTTGATCACGCATTCGGCGTTCGTGGTTTGAATATATTGCAGAATCGATGTCTTTTCATTTTCTAAAACAGGATTAAAAAACTGTTGTTCGCTGCCCATATCAAAATTTTAGTCTCATATTATTCTTTTCATCAAGTTTTATCCATGTGACTTCATTCTTATTTTGATAAAGATGTACAATTTGGGAGTTAGGTATGGATTGAAACCTCTTTAAGATTTCAAAGTCACAGGGTCCTTTAAATTTGACAGTACAAATAAAGTTACGAACGGAGCTGTTTTCTAACCAAAAACAGACCGTTTCATACATTTTTTCGGGAGTGCAGATGATATCCGAGTAAAACCAAGAGCATTTTTCAAAATCTCGAGGGTTTAATTTAAAAGCATCCCCGATTTGATGAATAACATTCGGTTTCGAATTCAATTTGGCATCCAATGGCGCCCTATCGATCGTATGGATTTGATCAACAAGATCACTCAGAACCCAGCTCCAGCCTCCTGGGCTGGCACCTATTTCTAAAGCATGGGTGTTCGGTTCTGGAGCTAGATTGTAAACTGAGAAAAGCTCCCAAAGCTTCAAATACGCTCTGTTGGGAGGAGCGATTTTATTTTCTTCAAACTCATGCCAACCCAAAGGAAATCGTTGAAATGGTTTTTTGCAAAACACGAGATGATCAGAAATCACCGTCCAACTGTAGAATTTAAAATTGAACGGGTGCGGTGTTGAATATTTGATTCTTTTTAGAGCGAGAGATTTAATTTTCTTTTGAATACGATCAGCCAGCTTGTTAACTTCAGTTTGGTGATAAACACCGATGCAGTCCTGGGACTTAAGAAATTCAACAGCCATTTTTTCGAGTTTGTTGTCAGTACTTGTCGAACAGTCGAAGATGCGACATTCCGGCCACCAGTCTTGAGACCAAATTGGTCTTTTTTTTACCGATGTCGACACAATGAGACGTGGCATTTGAAGGAGTATTTGCACAGAAGATAAATTGAGCTCGCGAACGAGCTCGTCTTGAAATCCATGAAAAGGAATGTGCAGATCAATTTCTGCTCCAGTTTCAAATAAATTATGCAGCAATTTTTTGTGCAGGAGAAAGTAATCCATGTTGATTTAAGACTTGAACACAGCTTTGCCAAAAAGTCTCTTTAAGTCCAATTTCTGCAGCGCTGAATTTTGATTTTGGATAGTCAGATTTGTAAAAGTGCTCACAAAATTGATCTTCATTTGAAGCGCGTACTATTTTCATAAGCATAGAAAAGTGGTTTTGTGTGAACTTAGGATCAACCAGCATTTTGCGCAGAGCAGATTCCGGTGTTTGAGTTAAGAACTGATAAACTAAATTTGCATCATAATTCGAATTCATTATCTGGACTCCTTGTTGTATGTCAAAGACTCAAAGATTTTTTATCTTTGAGTCTTTGGCTCTATCGGCTAGTTCATACAAAAGTCTGAGTCAAAAATTCTATCAAAAAACGTATTATTTTGAAACATTACTTCGCTGTTCTTTGTGCAAGCACTTCTTCAGCAGAGTACGTCGTTCCATCTTCCTTCAAGAAATTTCTGAGGTCGTAAGTTCTATTCAATATAAACTGAGTTTGATAAGTGATTTCGCGGAAAATATTCAATTTATTATAAGCTTCACGTGATGGGTAAAATGATTCAGAAGCTGTTTGATTTCGAGCTGATAATGACAATCTTGCGATGACCACCTGTGGAAGTACGTTTGCAGGAATTAGTCTTGATAAAAGAATTCCATTAATTTCTGTAAACAACGGTACGTTATAATTCAAATCAGAATAAGCTTTATATCTTTCCTCGACTGAATAGTTCGCATTTAATACGATGGACAAATATCTAGGTATCACAAGTTGTTCCCAGTCTTTATCATAAGCATTTAAATAATCACCCATCTGAAAAGCTTTCAAACGTGGATCAGTAGAGCTACCACCTTCGGAATTTGCATTTAAATTCATAGGCAATGATCTAAATTTTCCATAATGTTTAATAATGCGAATTAATTCATTTTTGATGGATTCTTCATTAATTTGGATATTTGATTTGAAAAGATTTTCTGTAAATAGAAGATCTTGTTCAATGTGAACGTTTTGAACTGAATCCTTTTTTGAAAAATCCCAATTTGGCCAATTGATATTTGCCGTGATTTCAGCTGGTAAAACCGAGTTGAAAATATTTTTTAAATCGGAGTACTCTTTATGGCTCATTGATAAGTCATCTTTTGTGCGAGTGATTTGAAAACCAAGTACATTTTTCGGTTTAAAATCTTCTGTTGCTTGCAATAACAAACTTGTACTTGTCACATCTTTTTCGCCCCATAACCAAAACCATTCATAAGCACTAATTTTTGATGATGTCTCAAGAATATACTTGCTGTTTTTAGTATGATCTTCCTGGGCAAATATTGTAGCTTTAGAAATTGATTTTGTTTGTGTCGAATCAGCTTTAGCAATCTTAAACAAGTTCAGTTTCAAACCAAATGAATTACTTTGAGTTTCATTTTTACCAGTACTTACACGAATAATTCTGCGTTGATCTATCGCTTTTCCGGCATCGGCCTCAGATGTATCATTTAAAAGATCAAGATCTGCGACGAGATGCTTTAAAGTTTTTTCGTCTTTTGCGAATGGGTTCGCTACGCGAACCTGTGAGGCAATTGAATCGACGTCGTAGGCTTTAATTTTGTGACCGACGAGTTGGTCGTACATGTCTCTAGATTCTTTGTGGTTTAAATTAAAAATGTAGTCAGAAACAAACAGATTCGATTCGCCCGATGAAAAGTTAAATTGAATTAGATTTGTATCCACGAGTCTAGATATGACAAGTTTTCCGAGTTGATTAAAGCCCATCAAATTAACACCAACTGTCGCGCTCTTAATATTGTCTTTTACGGCTAAGATTTTAACTCGAACCTTATTGTCTTTCATTCTAAATATATGAACGTCAAATTCTCCGGAAATAACCCAAGACAAGCCGACATCTAAAGACACATGTGCTGCGGCACTAAAATTCGTTCCTCTACCAACCGCAAATGTTAATGGTGCACGGAAACCGATAAATGTTCCTTCTTTAATAACCGGTTCTTCTTTTTGAGTTTCTTTATTATAAGAGGTTTTAAAAAACAAATCTGATTTCGTCGGTAATTTTGTAATAGGGTCATATGGTAATCGAACAATTGAATCGACACGATTATCAAACTGTTGAATAAACGTAATTTGACGGCTCCATGATGCTCCTACACCTACACCCGTTGAGTTAGTAACACCAAATACCTCAGGTGAAGCAGAAATGTTAACATCCCAAACATCAATTCCAGAGTATTTACCGCCGACCGATGGACTTGATTCAAAACTGTAGTTTGATCCTAGAGCCAAACCGTTTGCGATATTTGATGTTGGCGTATTGACGGATGTTTTAAGTTTAGCATTTTTTAAGGCAAGACTAAACTCATTCCAAAGCTTTTGAGAGGCTCGCTCAATTGAAGAAGTCGGTGAGGTTAAAGCTTCAGGCGTCGTTTTGCCTTCATCAGTTGATGTGGATTGTGCAACTGCATGCGGTGTAGCTGATAGGGCCATGTTGAAAGCTAAAAACGGTAACAATATTCTTTTTGTTTTCATAAATACCTCTTCTCTTTTAGAAATGTATCGCAAATTGTATTCCAACACTTTTTCTCAGGCTGATACGAAATATCGTCTAATTTTTTGACACTGTGACATCTGTGGCGAACAGGGGATCGTCTAAACTAATGACAATTCCAAGCTCAAGATCATGTAAAAAACTCAGATTATTTCAAGTCTTATTAAATGCGTGTTGAATAGATGGAGCTCTTTCCATATTTCGAGTAGATTAGGCAAATTAAGATCATGGAGACAATGACTATGAAAGATATCGAACAAAAAAATTTAACGGAATCTGTATCTGTTCATTCTTCAGAAGCCTCAAGCACTTCGGCTCAGTTTGAAAACACGACACAGCGGCTCACCCAAGATTTGTCGTTAAAGCAAATTTCTCAGGTGCTCATTCAGAATTGGCCTTTGTTTCTTATACTATTCTGTACATTTTCTTTAGCAAGTATGGCGATCTATTCTTTTAAAGTTCCTTTTGTTTCAACTGCCTCAGTGATTGTGAATGACTCTCAGAATAGCTCGCTGCAATCTTTTACTCAAAATTTCACGGGGACAGCTTCGACCAAGTTGAATGAGGCTAAGAAATCAAATTCTCCGATGCAAAAATACTTAGAGTACTTAAAAACAACAGAATTTTTCACGAAGCTCATCAATAAAATTGAAACTCAAGATGCCACGGAAGTGCAAATTTCTGTATCTGAAAAAGTCGGTCAACAAATCTTTAAAAAAGAGATCCTGAAATCAAAAGAGTTCAAAACAATGAACTCAGACGAGCAGATCGCAATTTTTAAAAGTTTAGAATCGCTATTGAATTATAAAATTGCTACAGATTACGAGCTTGAAATTTCTGTCGCTTCTCGATCTAAAGAGCTTTCCTTGTTTTTGACGAATACGGCACTTTCAGTCATTGCTGAAGAGCTTCAGCGCAGAGAATCGAATGAACTAGTTAAAATTCAAGAATTTTTAAGAAATCAAAAAGCCTCTATTGATAAAGAACTGATGGATTTGAATAAAAAATTAGTCGATTTTCAAAATAAACCTGAAAACTTGATTTCACTCAGCTCTAAAGAAAAAGTGGGTGAATACATTTCAGAACTGATGGTCCGTAAAAATGAAGTTCGAATGAAGATTGCAGAAAATAACAAGGTCATCAGTGCATTAAAGCCCTCGACTCAAAGACGCGAAAGTCAATTGTACGGCAATGGCGGGCGTGTTCAAGCCATTCAATTGGAAAATGAAATGTTGAATTCAAAATTAGGTGATATCCAAAATGCCATCGATAGAGTCACGGCCCAAGCCAAAGGAATGCCCGCCGCGGGATTAGTCTACGATGACATTAAAAAGAAATCTGAAATTGAAATGGGAAAATACAAAGAGGTTTCGGAATCTTTATCGAAAACTGAAGCTTATCAATTGGCATTAACGAACAAGTTTGAAATTTTAGAAAAAGCGCGCATTGAAAAAGTAAAACCACTCGTCAGTCTGCTAACGCTCATTTTAGTTTCATTTGTTCTGTCGCAAATTTTAGGAAGTCTGATTATCTATGTGACGACAATTTGGGATTCAAGTTTAGTGACAGCGCAATCGACTCGAAATGTAGTTGTCATCGACAGCCACACGCTGGATCCACGAGTGATTATTGAAAATTCGAAAATCAAGTTCAGACTGAGGCATGCTGAATTTGATGCTTCTAAAAATTCAAATGAAGAAACACACAATAAAAAAATTGGTTTTGATTTGATGAAAAAAGCCGAAGGTGATGATCAATCGTCAGAGGGATAATCTGCAAATATGGTAGACCGTGATCGTCCAAGCACTTGGAAAAAGTACGTTGATGGTATGTGTGACACATGTGTTGCCAGCTGTTGCATGCTTCCGGTCGAAGTGAAATCAAGTGATTTGATTCGTTTGAACCTGACAACTCAAGATGAAATTGATAATTCTATCAAAAAGACAGCGAAACGTCTGAAAAAAGAAGGCCTCATCAGCTCTTATCGTGAAGGCTCAGAGTTTTTTATGCTGACTCAGAAATCGAACAGCGATTGCTATTTTTTAGATTCAAAAACACGGCGTTGTACCGTGTATTTAAATCGCCCTGATACGTGTCGAGGATTCCCTCAGCAGCTCGGGCCTAGGGTTTCCTACTGTCCTGTCGTAAAGAAATAGCTTTTCTCATTCTGAGTTTTTATAATCTTTCTCATTCTGAGTTTTTATAATCTTTCTCATTCTGAGAAAGTGATCACACATTTGACACTTGCTACAAGTCAGAGTGACCGAGTTTGTCATTCCAAGCACAGCGTCTCATTCCTAGCCGAGCTTATGCAATACAGAGTATCTGGCCATGCCAATTTGGTCTTGAAAGTGCTTTATAGATAGATATCGGAGGCACTTATGAACACAACATTATCAAATATCGAAAAAATGGTATTAGGTTTTAGCGCCCTTTTCGTGGTGGCATTCATGAGTTTCTTTTTTGCATTTCAAGGCAAAAATACAAAAATGACAAGTTCAGAGTCTCACAATATCAATTATGAAATGGCCAAAGCAAAATCGGCTGAAAGCCTCTACAGCCTTGAGGGTCGCGATATTGATCGTGAAAATCAAGAATTAGACGCAGAAGTCGCTCAAGTTAAAAAAGGTCTTGTTAAAAATAAAACACAAGCTGCTAAAAAAACTGACGCTGCAAAAACAACTGCGGCTAAATCAAAAACGGCTCCAACAGCTGCAGCTAAAAAAACTGAGCCATCTTCTAAAGCAGTTCAAAACAAGATTCATGATACTGATTCACATAAAACAGAATCAGTAGCTACGGAGACTCTTTCAAATACGCCATATTCTACAGGTGCTCAAGTCGCGTCACCTGAACAAACGGATGTGACTGCAGATCCTACAGCTAAGAAAAATTTTAAATCGATTGCTGAATGGACGAAAGAAATTTTTGCCTCTAGCGATCGTCAAATTATTTTAAAATTTGTTGCTGCATATAGAAGTAAAGAAGTCTCTGATTCAGATTTCTACTCAGTCGTGAATCAGTTATTGACGTCGCAAGATGAAAGCAAAAAAGGTTTTGGATTGTATGCCTTGCGTGCAGCACCATCTTATGGAAGCTTCGCAACATTGGTTAAATCACAATCCAGCATGAATGCCACATATCAAGCTTATATCCAAGAAACATTATTGTCTTACCATCAATCAGGTTCATTGAATTACTTAAGACAGGCTTTATCTTCGAATGATAAACAAATCATTTTAAAAACATTAGAGATTATCAAAGTGGGTTATTTAGATATTAAAAACGGAACTTCATCATCGCTGGTTGATGCAAGATACCGTCGTGATGGTGATTATGCGACTTTTTCATTACAGAACTACTTAGCGTTTTTACCACAGTTAACAAGTTTACAAGCTAGATCACAGCAAACTGGTGATCAAGACGTCTATGCTGCAGCAACTGTGTTGGTTCAAACTATTCAACCGTCGACGGCAGTTGCGGTCAACTAATCAGATTTTACTTCTGAGATTTCTGAATCAGACTCGTCGTCGATTTCCCATCAACGAATTGTAAGGACAGTACTTTTCCGCCATTTTTTAATACGAAATCACTGCCGACGATTTGTGGAATAGCCCAATCGCCACCTTTAACTAAGACGTCAGGTTTTATCTTTTGAATTAATTCCAGCGGCGTTTCTTCGCCAAATAAAATTGTGTGTTGTACGGATTTTAAAGACGCTAGTATTTCGGCACGATCATTTTCGTTCTGTATTGGACGAGTAGGGCCTTTTAGTTTTTGAACGGAAGCATCCGTATTGATCCCCACAATCAGAACGTCGCCAAGGCTAGCAGCTTCTTCCAAGTATCTGACATGACCAATATGAAGTAGATCAAAACAGCCATTGGTGAAAACAATTTTTAGATTTTTATTTTTATAAGACTGCAGAGCGGGTTCTAAATTTTCAGAATTCAGAACCTTTGGAAACAAATTAGACATACGTTTGTTTTTGGATTTGTAAGCCTGTCAAAATACCTACAAAGTCAGTACCGAACAAAGCTGAAATAGCAGCAAGCGGTAAGAATCCAGTAATCATGACTAATAATGTGCGAGCGGTGATTTTTAAAATGTAACTGCTGCTGGCTTGTTGCATTTCGTTTCCACAACGTTGATCGAAAGCCCATTCACCTGGAGTGAAACCCATGTATGTTCTGAAAACGACCATATAGATTAATGTCACACATGCTAAAAGAGAAGCCGTTGCTAACCAAATGATGTGGTTTTCACCAGGGCTTGAAAGATTCGATATTAAATCCACTTGTGTGATTGTCAGCATCGCAATCAACATCAATAAGAAACCTGCTGTAATCAGCATCGAGTCCAAAAAGCCCGCCAATAACGATGGTGTTGTGCTTTTCCAAACCATTTTCTTTTTGTTTTTTGCTAATGATTCTTCTTGTTGTTTTTTGTGATTTAAATTTTTAAGAATTTCATTCACTGCTGTTTGCGCTTTAGCAATAGAGTCGTCCTCGATCGTGGGCACATTAATTTGCGGGCGAGATGTTTTCGTCGTTTGAATTTCAGTGTTAAACTGATTGCGCGGCAATGGTGAATTTAAGCCTTTAGAAACAATAGGGTTAGGCATTGCAGAACTTGTATCAAATTTTAAATTGGGATTACGGAATTCAAGCTTAGAGGTTACCTCTGACATTGCGTTTGATGATCGCGAAGCTTCTTTATTGCGATGAAAACCTAGACCTTCTGTTAAAGGTTTGAATTCAAACTCGTCAAAAGGATCATTTGAATCATTCAATTGATTTTTAGTATTCACTTTTGTTTTTTCGAAAGACATAAATAGGCCCCTTCTATTTCATCAGACCGAACACATACTTTAGGACAGCGACTAAAGTCAGGCAAGCCGTTTCAACTCTTAATATTTGCGCCCCGAGGGTGACTGGATCAAGGCCTAGTTTCTGCATAGAATTAACCTCTTTTTCAGAAAAACCACCTTCTGACCCCACAATAAGCCAAACGTTTTCCACATTTTTTTCAGCAGCAGCTTCTAATTGCTTTTGACGTTCCGTTAAAAGAGTTTCGATCGATTTAAGGTTGTTACCCTCATAAGCAAAAAGACACCAATTTTGTGAACTCGGGTTAATGATCTCGAGCATTTTATTCATCGTGACAGTGTCATGAATTGTCATTAATTCGCCGCGGCCACATTGTTGAGTCGCGGAAATCACTATTTTTTTCCATCGCTCTATTTTACCCATAGGCAGTTCTTTTTCTTTACGAATAAAGCTGTAATCAGACACGAAGGGCAAAATGCTTGATACGCCCATTTCCACGGCGCGCTCCATGACTGAATCCATCACGGGGTATCTGCAAATCGACAAAGCAATATGAATATGAGGCTTAGGTAATTTTTGAATTTGACGGATTTCAACAACTTTTGCGGTCGCCGTTTTTTTAAGTACAGTCAGAACTTGAACAAGGTAGGCGACAGAGTCTTCGGTGATCACTTCGAAATGATGACCGACCTCTTGTCTGCATACGTCGAAAATATGGTGAAACTGCTCATCTTTAAAATGAACGATCAACTCATTGGTTGAGTGTTCTTGAATTTGTGATTTTTCAATCCAATATCTTCGCATAGAATTAAAGATTAATCTTCGATGATAGGTTCGATTTTTTGAACCCAGTAACCGACCCATTCATCTTTTTGAATGCGGCGAATGACTTTCAATTCTGGAGAAGCTTCGATAAATTTATCAAAAAATAAATTATCACGTTCTTGTAAAATACCTGTCAGGAATAAATGACCGCCCAGTTTTACTGATTTAATGAGATCTTTTTTGAGCTTAATCAGAACACCATCGATGATATTTGCAACGACAACATCATACTGTGATTTGATTTCATCCAATTGCTGATCTGAGATTTCAATATTTTGAGTTTTATTCAATTCGCAATTTTCACGTGCTTTGCGGCGTGCTTCAGGATCAATTTCGATTCCGGTCATTAACCCATAACCGCAAATTTCGGCAAGAACTGCTAAAATAGCAGTTCCAGTTCCGACATCCAAAAGTGTCCAATTTTTAATTTGATCCGCATTTTCTTTGGCGAGTTTGTGAACGAAATAAGAGGCCATCTTTGTTGTCGCATGAGTTCCTGTTCCGAAAGCCATTCCCGGATCAATCAGGATTTGATGTTCGGCTTCAGCCGGTTTTTCGAGCCAAGAAGGAACAACCCAAACGCCGCCGATCAATTTAAAGGCGACAAATCCCTTTTTCCATTCTGCAAGCCAATCTTTGGTTTCTTCTTCAACGATTTGGGCACGAATCATAGAGTTCAATTCAGTCAAACCATCAAAAAATTCCTGCGATGGTTTTTCAGAAAAGAAAACATCCATTTCTAAAAGATGACGTGGGGTGAGTGATGGATCATAAGTGAGGTCGGGTTGAGTAAAACCTAAAACTTCGCTGAGCCCAAGTGCTTTTTGTTCAAAGCAAAAATCAGTGACGTCCGATTCTTGTGGCCGTGGAATGTTTGATAAACGAACGCGAAAATAGGTCGGTTGTTCGGCCGTTGAAATCGCATTGGGAATTGAATTTTGTGTCTGTTCAGGCATGGAATTATTTATGCCAGAGGAGCCCCTTCAAATCACTGGTTTTTTGTGAAATCAGGGAAATATTTCAATAACTTTCATACTGTTAAGCCTGTATTTTAGATATCTCTGACAATCGAATTTGGCTTTATTGATTCTGGTACTGTTGGGGCTTTATCTGCAGTTGCTGGCTCGCGGGCCTCTGCATTTTCAGGGGACTGAGTCGGTGTCGCCTCGGCGACTTTCTTTTTTGTATCTACTGGCTTTGTCGTATCAATAAAGCTCTCACTGAGATCAATTTCATCACCTGTCATGATGCCAATTTGTTCGAGCATGGGTTGATCTGTTCTAGGGATCAATTTAAATTCACGAGCCACAGCAACGGAGCCTTCGACATGAATGATTTTCAATAAACCAACGACCGTGCGAAATTCTCCAACAGATTTTAAGGACGCGTCTTTGACATTAATTTTTCGAGTCGCTTTAATGACTAAATTTTTTTTGAATGAACCTGCTGAATCTGTCAGGCGAATATAAAAATCTTTGGCGACGGTTTCATCGTCAGACAATGTAATGTTTCTGCGAACATCGACAATTTCATTGGCCGCAAAAGCGCCGGTTGTTTGAACGAGAGTTAAAAGACTCAATGTAAAAATTAATTTATTCATAGGTGATATATCGGAATGAGACGGTCTTTTTTAAAGAGGACCAAGGACTAGCCAAGGTCCAGACTTTGAAACTATTTGGCTTCGAATAATGAGTTCAATAACGTCAGAATTTGAAAAACCTCGGCTCTTGTTTCTTCCAGAGATTTAAAGTCAATCACGGTTTGACGATGGGCAATCGGATTTCTAAGATCCTGCAACCACATCAGTTTTTTAGCCACAAGAACAGCCGTTTTTTCATCACTAAACACGGGAAGCAAAGGTTTTGCTAAGGCCGGCGTCTTACGGCTGAACAGCAGTAAAATAATTCCCCAAGCTCTGAGGCCATCTAATATTTTAAAGTGCTCATTGATAATTTTCGTATTCAGAATTCCGTGACTGACCAATCCCATTTTATGAACGGGTAATGATTGTGCTGAGAAATCTTTTTCAAGGCCTAAATTTTTCAGAACGCGCTCTGCATTCGGATAATCTTCGTTGAGCCCTAAGCTATGCACTGCATTTTGAAATTCAAAAATGCGCTTTTCAAGTACAGGGAAAAGAATTTTCCGTCCAAGTTGCTTTTCCAAGATAATATCAATTGCTTTTGAATAGCCTAGGATAATTGCAGATTTATCAATGTATCTGTCATACATTTCAGGATGGTGAAACGGGACTTCGGCCGAACGTAAAGCTGACTTTGCTGTTTCATCGTAAAACTTGTAAAAGATGAGTTTTTTTTCTAGATTTTTTTCAATCAATTGGATATCAGCCGCAGTTGATGAAAAGCCTGATTGATTTTCAGATTTCAGTTGTTGTTGTAATTGAGATTGAAACTCGATCAGTCCATCAATGAATGGATGTTCCGGTGATTTCTTGATCACTTCACTGACGACATTCACAAAATAATCAGTGCCATTTTCTGGAGCTTTAAAACAGCGAATCATTTTATCTGTGATTTCTACGTCTGTTGGATTGGCTTTGAAATAATCCATGGCCAATCGCTTTGCTCGAGCTCCTGGCTGGGCGAGTAGACTGTCTAAGGCGCGACCACGTAAAATCATATTTTCTGAATTCAGATATGGAGCGATGAGTTCAGTTGCTGATTCATCAGCATATTTTTTGACGGCTAAGATTGAAAAAAGGACGAGATCTGGATTATTTGACGATATATTTTCAAGAACGAAGGACTTCAGTTCAGCTAAGGGATGTTTCATCAAATACTTTAAAATCTCGAGTTTAATTTTCTCATCTTTAATTTGCTTCAATTGATTCAAAATAGCTGTAATTTGTTTGTCTTCGCTTTTATCTTTGTTCTGGCTCGCTAGAGCTTTCACAAATTGAAAGTTTAAATTTAATTTTCCTGTCACATGTTCAAAATTTTTCAACAGTAATTCCGTGAAACTATGATGTGGATTGTTTTTCATATAATATAAACAACTCGCACTGACAGTTTTATGAACAAGGTACTGTGGGATGACTTTTGTGGCTAGATGCCCATCGTATCCAATATCTGACAACAGTCGAATCCAACGACCGATTACGGTTTCATGCGTTTCGGTCATCAAATGTAATTCAATCCATTTGCCGCAGGCATTCATTTTCTTTGAATCACCGGTCATTGATAACAAAAAATCTGAAAAGGCATTTATCACAGACATTTTTTCTGTGTCCGTAAAATGAGAATAGATTTCAGAATGAATAATATCTTTAAAAATTTCATCCGCATTGGATAAAACAACTGACAAGCACTTGAGCCAGTCTGGACTGCGGAGATCCTTATTTTCTAGGATAAAATTCTTAAATTCAGAGTTATTTTGCTCAGATAAACTTTTCCAAATCATTGATTTGAGTTCATCGCTGGTGTTCGATTTAAATAAGTTTTCATAGACGGGAAGACTGATCTCTGCAGGTAATTTTGAAATCAATGTGAGTGTTTTTTCTGTATTTTCTGTTGTCGCAAAAAGATCAAGTCCCGCTTGAATATCTGAATTTAAAAATGAACAGATTTCAAAGAAAAGAGCAGGATGGTACTTTTGACTTGAATAAAATTTTTGCAGGTAATCTTCAATTTTCCATTGTGATCGAAATTGAACTTGGTTCAGTGCAGTTGTAAATAACTGAGTTTCAAAAGAGTCTTTTCTAAATTCAGGTTCAAGTTTTTCGAGTTTCTCAATGGTTCTTAGAATTTTACCAAGACTGACAATTGAACTTAAAGCTAAATCGCGATTTTTTTTATCGGTGGCAATTTGAAAAAGTAAATCAGCTGCAGGAGCATATTTGAAATCTCCTAGTGCCAAGATCAGATTTTTAGCCAACAGATGTTGTTGTGCTGAATACGATTTTTTCAGATCAGTGATAAAATCTTCGGCTAAAGTTCGATCAGGAATTGAAGCCAACGCTTGAATCAATGCGGGTTTTAAATAACTAGGTCCAACTTTGTATTGATGATTCAAAAAACGGACAGCTAGTGGGTGCTTAATTTGTGCAAGGCTTAATATTGCTTTTTCCGAGAGAGGCAAGTCTTTGGGTTCTAAAGCTATTTTGAAAAGAAACTGAATTGATCTTTGGTGGGGAATTTCAGTAATAGCTTCAAGAATTTTTAATTTATAATCTCGCCATTCACAGCTGTTATAAAGTTGAATCAGTTCGCGAGCAGCATCAACAGTTTTAAAATTTTTTAAAATGTCGATTGTTTCAGACGTCGATAAATTTTTTATTGTATCAAGTTTTTCAGCTTTTTGCATACTGACCTTATCGGTCAGTATGTGGCAGAATGAGGTCTGACAAAGGTCCGGATTACTTCATTTTTGAGAGCTTGCTCAAAAACTTTTTTCGGCTCGGAGACTCTTCTTTGGTTTTTTTCTTACCTGAAGAGAGGCCTTGTTTTTTTGGAGATTTTGGTAGCGAGTCTTTTTTAGGATGTGTCTCAAGTGGCAGATCGGCCATGAAAATTCGATCAAGGGCACCATCATTTAAATAAACAAGATCCCCTGTTTCAAGCTGACCAAGGCGTAATTTTCCAATGGCGACACGTTGAAGTTTCATGACATCGAATCCAATTTTTTTGAACATTTCACGAACTTGGTGGTTTTTACCTTCTGTAATAACGATTTTGTACCAGTCGTATTTACTTGATGTCTTCTGTTCTTTGGATTTTGACATTTTGATTTTTTCAATGTGTTTCGCTTTAACTTTTCCGCCTTCAGGAATGGAAACTCCACGATACAGTTTTGCAATTTGATCGGGGCGAGGTTGGCCATCTAATTTGACATGATATGTTTTTGTGACTTCTTTCGAGGGGTGCATGACTTTGTTTGCAAATTCCCCATCGTTCGTTAATAAAATCAGACCTTCACTGTCCCAATCCAAACGACCAATCGGAAATACACGGCCTGGCACTTCAGCCATGTAATCAGCGACTGTCGGACGTTCTAACGGGTCTGTCATCGAAGTGATGACGTTCTTCGGTTTATTAAACATGATATATAAATTTTGATTTTTTGATCTGAGTGGAGTCCCATCAACTGAAATTGAATCCTCATTGGGGTTGACCTTAATTCCTAATTCGTAAACTTTTTTTCCGTTGACTGTGACTTGACCATCAGCAATCAATTTGTCTGCTCCACGGCGCGAAGCAAGTCCTCGCTCTGCGAGCAGTTTGTTCAAGCGGACTAAGTTCTTATCAGATTTATTTTCAGTGTTCATTCAGGGGACCTTATCTATCAAGTGCTGTTTGCATCTTAGGTTTTAGCTCTTTCCACTCTAAAAATTGAGTGAAAGTCAGCTCATTTATGACTGCGCCTTTTTTATTCACAAAAATGACGGTTGGCAAGCCTTTGACCTTATATTTTGTAAGAATTTTCTGTATTTCAGGGTTGTCTTCTGTGGCATCCACTACAATCAAATCAAACCCTGCAGACATTTGAATAAACTCGGGATTTGTGAAAGTTTTATCCTTCAATTCATGGCAAGCGGCACACCATTCAGCAAAGAAATCGATCAAGATAGGGCGGTTGTTTTGGACCGCATTTTTTAAGGCCTCTTCAGAGTAAGGAATCCAATTCAGAACTGATTTTTTTTCTTCGACTTTTTCGACCTGTGAAGTTGGCCAGCTGAAGTATTTAAAAATAGGGATAATGAAGTTCAGGTAATAAATCGCCATACAAATCATCATGTAACCCATGATAAATTTCACAACATTCATCCACGCGCCAGATCGAGGTAGGTATTTTAAAAACGAACTAAAAATTCCGATCAAAATAAATATAAGACCCAATCCCATGGCATAAGTGAATAACAATGTGAATCCCAAAAACACATCTTTCGTTGTGGATACATAACTGAGAATTGAAACTAAAACGGGGCCGACGCAGGGACTGGCCACAATACCTGCAAATAGTCCAGTGACAAAAATTCGCAAATAACTTTCGGATGTATTATTTTTGCTACCGCCGAATTTTTTGCGGATAAATGCAGGCATTTGCAAATCGTAAAATCCCCACATACCAAAAGCCATCAGTACAAATAATAAAACCATTCCAGACAGGACATACTTGTTTGAAAGAGCCTGACCAAAAAGGGTTCCTGTCATGGCAGCAATGACACCTAAAATAGAATAGGTTAAAGCGATTCCATGAACGTAAAACAAAGATTTTAGAAAGTTCTGCATCCGCGTATTTTTATTCGCATCATAACCTAAAACCGAAAGAGTGATGGGAATCATAGGGAAAATACAGGGTGTAAAGCTAGTGAGGACTCCTGCGAAAAAAACAAGTACGAATGCCCAGTAAATATTTTTTGAAAACTCTTCTTCGAGATTTGAAAAGAGATCTGTTGATTTCGATTCAATTTTTGTCGGTGTGATTTGTTTGTATTGAAGTGTGACTTGAAAAGGTTCGTTTTTGGGTAAGTAACAAACTTGATCACTACAGATTTGATATCGCAAATCAAAATTTACAGTTTCAGTGTCACTTGAAATATTTTCGGGGGATTCGATTTGAAAAAGAATTTGTCCTTTTTCATAAAAACCAAGTCTGTTTTTCTGACTGTGTTTATCGAAAAATTCAGTTTTCGGGAGAGTTTCGATTTGACCAAGCTTGAAAGTATCTGGTTGGACATTAAGCAGCTTCAGTTGATCGGCGTAGAGGTGAAATCCATCTGGCAGTTGCGTCTGAATTGTGACGACAACTGATTTTCCGGACGAAGATTCGATAATACTTTTCTCAATTTTAAAATCAGGAGACTCTTTCGCAAGCGCGAACTGACAAAGAAACAACCAAAAAAACAGGACTAAAGCAGAGAATTTCATGTGATTTAGTATATCATCAACTCTATTCGGAGTCCATTTCCTAGACCATTATCTAGATTCGCATGAAGACCGCGTCAGTGTCTTAATTAAGATCACTTTTATACCGATAGAACTTTTGACACTTTACTTTTTGAACGAGGTTATTTTATGGGTTTTGTAGGTATTATAGTCGTTTTTGTCATGGTCTTCGGCGGATTTTTACTCGCTGGCGGTCATTTATCGATTATTTTAAAAGCTGCACCGCTTGAAATGATGATCATCGCGGGTTCAGCATTGGGTGGTTACATCATTGCGAATCCAATGAAAGTCATTAAGGCCGGATTTAAACTTGGTATCAAAGCCATGACTGCAAAAGGTCCGCAAAAGCAAGAGTACCTTGAGCTTTTACAAATGCTTTTTCAACTCTTTCAAACTTTTCGTAAAGAAGGACCTCAAGGTGTTGAAAAACATATCGAGAATCCAGAACAGTCAGATATTTTTAAAGCCTATCCATCCGTAGGAAAAAATCACCACGCTGTGCATTTTATTTGCGACACAATGAAAATGACTTTGTCTGCAGATTTATCTCCCTACGATGTTGACGATTTGATGGACGGCGATATGAAAGCGATTCATGCCGAAGAACATTTAGCTCAACATGCTGTGCAAATGGTAGCTGATGGATTCCCTGGTTTGGGTATCGTTGCTGCCGTTTTGGGTATCATCAAAACAATGGGACATTTAACTGAAGGTGTTGAAAAAATCGGATCTTTGGTTGCCGGTGCCCTTGTGGGAACGATGCTTGGAGTTTTCGGTGCCTACGGTTTGATTGGCCCAACAGCAACAAAAATGGCCGCTGATATCGAAGCTGAAGGTGTCTATTTAGGTGCTATCAAAGCTGCGATGGTGGCCTTACAGCGCGGAGCTCCGCCGCTTGTGTGTGTTGAGTATGCACGACGTACGATTGCGCCTGAAGAGCGTCCATCTTTTGATGAGTTAGATAAGGCAACAAAAGATATTAAAAAAGCAGCCGCATAGATTTGCGGCGCTTCTGAAGTTTGATTTGAACTTGATTGATTTAAGTATGAATTATTAAAAAGGATTTTGAAGTGGCTAGTAAAAAACAAACAATAGTGATTAAAAAGATCATAGTTTCTGGTGGCGGTCATCATGGCGGCTCTTGGAAAGTTGCATTAGCTGACTTCATGACAGCCTTAATGGCGTTCTTTTTAGTGATGTGGCTTGTTGGTCAAAAAGATGAGACTAAAAAACAAATTTCTGATTACTTTTCAACGCCTTCAATGATCGAATATAACTTTCAAAATTTTGGTGCAGAAATTACACTCGAAAAATTATTCTTAGATATGGTCAATGAGCCTCTGAAAGCTTTCCAAAGTTTTCTAGAGCCGGCGGATAAAACGCCGAATGTTTTAGATATGGGATCTGCAAAAGTTGTCGCTGCGTTTATGGCAGACAAAATGACAGATTCAGCGAAAAATGTAACTGTTTCTCAAGATGGTTTTGAATTTGATATCCCAGATAATTTAATTTTTGAAAGAGGATCTTCAAAGCCTAAAGGTGAATTTGTCAATGTGATGGAAAAATTAACGTCTGTGACTTTAGGTTTAGAGGAATCAGAAATTAAATTAACTTCGGCTTTATTTGTTCAATTAGTTCCAGAACAAACGCATACTGCGGCAGAGAAAGTGGCGCAAGAACGTTTGGATCTAGTTAAAAATAAAATTTCTGCGACATTTGAGCACGCTTCAAATTCAATCAAAGGAGCAATCAATGTCAAAGATAAAAAAAATGATGTTTCTGTTGATCGCTTGATCGGATTTATTCGCGTCAGTATCAAACAAAAAGAATCTTCAGATTCCTCTCGAAAATATCGACCTCTCTCGAATGTTTTTGGTGGTAAAGATTCCGCGAAAAGTGTTTACGAGAATTTCGCTTCACAATCTGCAGCTCAAAAAGAATCTGCAGCAAAATCTCGTCCGGCAGAAGGTTTTGACCCCAATTTAACAAATCCAGTTGATAGCGAATTAATAAAAATCGACGCTGATGCACAACCACAAAAGAGCGAAGAGTGATTTTTGACAAATCAAAATTATGGTCTGACTATCCTGTCGTCGCTTTTGATACAGAGACCAGTGGACCCTATCCCATCGAAAGTGAAATCATTGAATTAGGAGCCGTCAAATGGCTTAATGGAAAAATCGTTGATCGCTTTCAGACACTATTAAAACCTTCAACAGTTTTACAACCTGATAATATTCGCATTCATGGAATTACAAATGAAATGGTCGCCGATGCACCACAAATGAATTCGCAGATTTTAAATTTCTGTGAATTTATTGATAACACAATTTTGATTGCGCATCATGCACCTTTTGATCTTGGTTTTCTGACATTAGATATTGAGCGCGTAGGTCTTCGATTTCCGAACTGTGTACATCTATGTACAAGTCTGATTTCTCGAGCACTGTTGCCGACATCAAACCATAAACTACAAACGATGATTAAAGAACTAAAGCTTGTTGGTGGTGAAGCTCATCGTGCTTATGATGATGCGTACGCTTGCTTTCAGGTCTTTGAAAAATCATGTGAAAAATTAGGTGATCAAGCCACGCTGAACAAGTTGCAAGAGATTCAAGCTAAGAAATTAGAATGGGATAACTATAAAATTATAACTCATTCAGATTCGAAAATGAAAAGTTTGCTGAAAGCAGCACAACAAAAAAAGACGATTCAAATTGTTTACCCAGCCGGGTCAACAAAATCAAAACCTCGTCCAGTCACAGTCTACGGAATAGTCAGAAATCCAGATGGCGACTATATTCATGCCTTATGCGGCATCGATCAATCGCGAAAAAGATTCTATATCGATAAAATTACAGATTACGATATCGTCGATTAATTACTCTTTATTTTCTTCATCTGAATACTCAACTACTTCAAGAATCTTTTGGGAGTTTAAGACAATTAATTTCTCGCGTACTTTTTCAGCTAAATTTTCGAGATGAACAAAATCGTCACCAGCTCGTAATTTTAAAGCCTGTCCTGATTTGGTTAATCCTTTGCCTTCAAGCACATCTTTTAAAAATCTTTCAAAGGCATAGACGGGACCTGCGATGCGATGTGAAATAATTTTTGCGATGATAAATAGAGTGATTGAAAAGGCGAGCACAAGAATCAAAAATGAAAATAAATAGGCTTCTGTGTAATTATTGACAGCTTCTGGGTTGTGTCCAAGGACTTCAGTTAAAGTGATTCTCAAGTACGTATACGAGAATACCAAGCTGATGATTGTCAATAAAAGTCCAGTCATCATAAATACAGCGGCATACTTGATTTGAAATTTTTTGTTGACCCAAAAAGTCTGTCTTGAATTTTGATCAGGCCACAACAGATGTCCTTCTTTCAAGAGCGATATGACGATCAGAACATACCCGATCCATTGAATCATATCTGCAATATTCCAGACAGGGGAATGCCATGTTTTTATTTGAAATGATAAAAAATCGATCACATAGCCGTAAACGGTACGGTCAATCACATTACCGATAATACCACCGATCAAGAGCGATAGGCCAACACGTAATTTAATAATTCGCAGAGGAATAATGTATTGAAGAAAACAATAAATACTTAATAGAAAAAATCCGCTCGTCGACAGACTGACGATACGTAGAAACGCAGGAAGATTCGAGAAAAGTCCGAGCATAGCTCCGTGATTATGAATCAGAACAAGATGTACTGGACCCACCCATTTTTCTGTCATTGTTAACGAGTATGACTTTGTCACTTGATCAAATAAAACTGCAAATAATAAAGACGCAACTACTAAAACCCAATCTTTTGTTTTCATTAAAATATTTTGCAGCTAGTATCACTGAAATGAAACATGTATTTTTAATTTTTCTGTGTCTTTACTTTGGTCTAGCTTCTACGTCCATGGCCGCGTCCTTGAAAGAAGAGTTATTAAATACGATTCAAAAAAATGGGCTAAACAAGGAACATCTGGGCGCCGAAATTCAACTGGAGAATCAAATCATATTTTCTCTCAATGCCGATAAGAAATATATTCCGGCTTCGATTACGAAAGTAGTGACGGCCTATGCAGTACTTAAGAACTTTCCACTGAACTTTAAATTTAAAACAGAACTTTTTTGGGATGGGAAAAATTTATATATTAAAGGTGGCGGTGATCCAAGTTTTGTTTCTGAAAATATGTGGTTTTTGGTTAATGAATTTGTACGAATGGATATTAAATCGGTACAAGATATTATTGTGGATGACTCATTGTTTGATCAGGTCCGTTATGATCAAAGCAGAGAATCTGTTCGCGTCGATCGATCTTATGATGCCCCTGTTGGAGCAATGAGTTTCAACTGGAACTCTGTCAATATTTACGTCAAACCTGGCGAATCAGGTCAGCCTGCGAATGTCTACTTAGATCCAGAAAGCACATATTTTAAATTAGTTAACAAAACGAAAACGACAAATAAAAAAACTGATAAAGAACTGATCATCGATGTGAATCAAGATCAACGCAGAGTTACGGTCAGTGGCGATGTACACACTTCTTTTGCAGAAAAAGCTTACTTTAAAAATGTGGCTGACCCTTCAACTTGGACTGGAGAGAACTTAAAATCTTTCCTGCAGCAGCGTGGGATAATGACGACGGGTAAAGTTAAAGTTGGATTGGTTCCGGCCTCTTCGACGAAAGTGGCTACAAGTGAAAGTAAAAATATTAATCAAATTTTGATCGATATGAATAAGTTTTCGAATAATTTTGTTGCCGAAATGTTAACTAAAAATTTGGCCGTCTTACAGGGAGAAAAGCCAGCGAGTTTATCGAAAGGAATAGAAGTCATTCGAAAAGAACTCAAAAAACTAGATTCAGCGAATGAACATTTTTTTATTGAAAATCCATCTGGATTTAGTCGTGACAATCGAATGTCAGCGAAGGGATTAAATCGAGTTTTGCATAATATACAAGATGACTTTCAAATATTTCCAGGCTTTATCGAAAGTTTACCAATATTGGGAATAGATGGGACATTAAAGAAGAGAATGAAAAATACACCCATCCAAGGTTTCGTACGTGCAAAAACAGGATATCTAGATGGCGTTATAACGTTATCAGGATATGCAGGTAAGGCTTCTGGCGAGGTTTACAACTTCACGTTCCTATACAATGGTCCACGTGATATGCCTCGAGTTCATGAAACTTTTGATCTAATGCTATTAACACTATTAAAATAGATAGGTGATTAAATCGATTTTAAAATTAATTATTCTGTCGATCCTGTTATTGAATTCTTCTTTGTCTTTGGCAAAAGTTTCAAAATGGTCGTCTTCATTGCCTCAGAAATCTTTATTTAAAATCGAGCCGTCTTTGCAATCAAGGGTTGATTTTTGGATTGATATTTATTCGAAGTACACCACCTCTGAAGGTATTTTTCATCACGTTCATCACCCAGATATTGTTTATGGGGAAATTGATCTGACTCCTATCCAAAACAATTCTGTTTTGACAGAGCAAGAAAAAAATCGTCAATCACAGAAATTGATTGATCAGCAAAGACGTAAAATCATCAGTCAGTTTAAAATCAAAAACACCTCGGATCTACGTTTGCAAATGGGCCTCAAAGATCGAACTCAAAAAGCACTTTATTTATCTGGCCAATATTTGCCGATGATGGAGAAAATTTTTAAAGATAGAAATTTGCCGCCAGAATTAACGCGTTTAGTATTTGTTGAAAGTTCTTTTAACATTTTTGCACAATCAAAAGTGGGTGCTAGCGGGTTATGGCAAATCATGCCGTCTGTTGGTCGAGCTGAAGGGTATTTGCAGAAGTACTATGACAAACGGAATCACCCTTATTATTCGACAGTGCTCGCAGCTGATATGCTGAAGCAAAATTTCAATTCTCTGAAGAGTTGGCCTTTAGCGATCACTGCTTATAACCATGGACTGACCGGTGTGCGTCGAATGAAAAATATGGTTGGTTCAGATCAAATCGGTCGATTGATCTCATCAACTGAACGTACAAAAACTTGGGGATTTGCTTCTGAAAACTTTTACGCCTGTTTTTTAGCAGTTCTGGAAGTTGAAAAAAATGCGAACTCGTTTTTTGGCGATGACTTGTTGCAGTTAAAACCGTTAAAAGTAAAAAATATTTATTTAAAAACAGCGACTCACAAAAGTAAAATTTTGAATTTATTTGATGGTAATTTAAATAAGTTAAAAACATATAATCCACATTTGCGTTACGCCCAGATTCGTCAGAAAAAGTATTTTCCCGCGGGCGTGCCTTTAGTTATTCCTGCAAATAAAGAATTATAATTGTGAACATTTTCGAACTAAGTGTTCAGCTTTTTCTGGATACTTCATTTTTTTAGATATTTTTCGACAAAGATTTAAATCCATCACATCCTGAAACTGACGAACACATTCAAAAATTGCATCATCATGATGAATCGCTACTTGCATTTTCTCTGCTGAAACTAAACATGTTTTCAGGCTGGGAAACTCAGAAACCTCATAAAAACAAAATTGTTTTAAGTTCTCGCGAGATAAGTCAGACTTAATTTTTTCGGATTCGGAAAAACAATTACTTAATGTTAAAATTTTAATATTCTTTTCGACACAATTCTTTGTATTTTCTGATTGTGACGATAGGCATTTTTCAAGCGGGCTTGAAAATGCAAAACTGCTCATGAATAGAATGGCCAGTGTGACGTACTTCATATCAAGCTTTATAGCATTCTCAGCGCCAACTTAAAAAGACTTAATAGTAAATATATTCGAGTTAATGTTGAATCGGTGTTTAAAATTCTTAAATTGAGACGTTTCTTGTCAGTTTTAAATCGCCCTTGTCGATCATATGGACGTATTTGTGGCTCAAAGAGTTTATAACTTCACTGGCGTGGACTTCGGCTTGCTATGAAAGGCTCTGTATTAAAACATTAAAAGGTGGTCATTGTGTTTACGTTCAAATTGTTTCAAATAATTGTTTTATTATTCACGCCAATATTTCTGCATGCCGGTGATATTGCTGAAGAACCTCAGGTTTTGGATCCTGTAATTGATCAAAAATTAATTCGTTCATTCAAATTAGATAATTCGGCCAAAGATTGGAATGATGCAATCATCAACATCTTACTGGTGGGACAAGATGGTCAACAAGTGTTACCTTTTCCCTACATCAATCGTGAAAATGGAACTCAAGTGAAAAGATTAAGTTCTAGAGCCGATGCTTCGATCGTTTTGTCATTCAATCGTATGACAGGAAAAACAACGTTGTTTTCTATTGAGCGTAATAATGCAGATCCAACAGATCATAATGAGATCATTACGCATCAGTACATTATCAATGGCCGAAAAAAATATATTCAACGGGTCAAAGATCGTATTGAGAAAGCTGTGCATCAACTAGGAATCGAATCACAAGTTCTTGCTGTAAATAATCAATTACATATTCATGGTTTGTTGGAGCTTGATTTTCAAGCCTTTAAGAAAATTGTGAGCAACTTACGAGAGAATATGATGTCGAGCGCACAACTGGCATGGGCGTTTAAAGGACATACAATTGAAATGATGAGTTTACTCAAGGATGACAATCAAATACTTAGAAACTTGCGTGCGCGCCAAAATTTTCAATCAGCGAGCTACCAGAGATCTTTAAATCATGCGCTATTTTTAAGTTCTGCGCTGGGGTTAATGAGCTATACACAAGTGGATGCTGGTGCGAAAAATATATTTGAATTTCCTGTGGTCGCTCGCAGTTTTGAAGAGCTCAGTCGTACATTTAGTTTAAATCAGTTTCTGAGTAGTTTAAAGCTCGTTGATACGGAAGGGCATATGTTAGAAAGAAACGGATTTAAAAATGGATTGTCGACCACAGATGTGTACTTGCTCGGGGTAGATTCGGAGTCATATGCGAGTTATAGTTCAGGGCAACTGAAAGTGAACGTCCCACTGCGAGCAAAAAATACGACAGATCAACTGATGTATCAATTAGATGTCACTGCAGGTCAGTTTTTGAAGGTCAAAGATTGTTCTGGTTGTCGCTAACTATTCAAATCCAATTGCAGGAACGTCTTGGCAAATGATCGGAACCCCAGCCAGTTGTAACGGACGGGAAAGCTCATCAATTTGGCCGGCTGATTTGAGTGCGAAAATATGATTCTTTAATAAACGATAAACTATTTTTTCAAATTTTTCTTTATCCTTTGGGTCTTCAATTTTCGAATTCCAATTTGGAAATAATGTTGCGATCCGAAGCGTGGATTCAATCACATGTCGACTCATACAGTTTAAACGTGGCTCAGTATTCAGTTGCATGTGTAATTCGTGTAGTTTTTCTTTCAAAATAGAAACGTTCTGAGTCTCGACTGCAGCCGCTAAGGTTTGGCGAATTTTCTTTGTATCAACAAGAGCTGTGTTTTCTGTCGGTGCGCCTTGCGGAAATTGAGAATCAAATGTTGTCACCGTTTTCATCGAAATAAAAGTATCGCATGTCGGCTGTAGGTCGTACTTTTCAAAAGATCCTAAGAGTTTGTCAAAGTTCCAAAATGGAAGCTTCAACATCAGCAAGGTTGTCTTTTCCATGCCAATCAGTTTGTCTGAGACTTCGACAGATTTGCCTTCTGTTAGATTTGCATAAATGCCTCGTCGTTCACTATTTAATGCAATGGCCTCTTTGAGATGCTCTTGCATACAGTGCTCTGCTGCAACAGAGTAGGTCGACATAAATAGTACGGACAGGAAAATAAAATACTGCGACAAGTTTTGTTTCATGATGAATCTTATACACTCAAATTGTGATTTCAGCTTTGAAATTCGTAAAATGGTGTCGTTTAACGTCACTGTCAAATCTCTGTACACTAGATATTACACGAGTTGATTATTTATAAAATCTTCTGTTTCAATAATAAAAAAAATGATCTACAAGTTATCCAAGTATGAAAACAATGGGGTCATTTTTCTACAACTTTATTCACTTTTTAGTATTCACATTATTTGTGAGCACCAGTTTTTCTGGTATTAAAACAAATCGAACTGAATCAACACCTACCATTATTAAGCAAAAATTTGATGACCAATTCTATTTAAAAAGTGCTAGATCCGCTTTAAAACAGTTTCAAGTCGATACTTTTAAAAATTCTGATCTTGATTTAGATCTGATATTTTTAAAAATTGAAAAAAAAGTTGTGTATCAAGATGTAAAGCCCAATCAATCGATTTATTTCGAATTTCAAAATTTAACAAATTCAGTGGTGAAATTTGTTGGACAACTTAAAGATAGCTATAAACTGCCTGTGGATGCGAAATTAAGATCAAGCATGCAAATGAATTTTTATGGTTTAAGTCAAGCGATCAAAAAAGCCAATCAGATGAATTTAACTATACAATCAGATCAGTTTGATAAACTCCATGATATTTTAATGAGCCAGTCGACCAATTTATTTTATGCTTCGTACAAAGAGCGTCGTAAAGTAGATTTGTTTTGGTGTGCTTACTTTCTGCATGAGTTGAATTATCCTATGGACCTGACAGCGAAACATATCGCGGCTCTTGAAAATTCGATCGTGAAGTTAAATCAGCCAGATAAATATAAACTGTATGGCGCAAAACTTGCCAAATTGTCATTAAGTTTGGGACAACAATTAAGTAAACCGACACAAGAGCAAATTGATATTTTATACAAATGGTCTCAGAACGACAATTTATCTGATACAGATATTCAAGTGATTCAGAAATCTTATCTAAAGCAGTTGCAAGTGATCGGTGATTCGGAAAAAATTAAGGACTTTAAAAAAGAACTGGCAACAAGTTTGTTGTATCGCGAAAGTAAAAATTTGTTTCACCATCCTTTAAACTTTTTTAAGTATATTCAATTTTTGATTGGCTACATTTTTGTGGCTTGGCCATTAGAAGTGATTTTGATCCTTGGGTCGCTTTTGATTTTCGGGCTCCAAGCATCGACTGTTTTAAGTGCAGAAGAAAAGCGAAAGGCCAAACGTTTGGATAAAAAATTATGGATGATGTTTACGAAATCTTATTTGGGTGCCAATGTTCCATTCTTTTCAAAATTGGCAGCCTCGCTGATTTTGTTCGGCGTCGGTCTTTACTTTAACTCGGCAAAAAACTTTGTCGAGTCGCTGATTTCAAATTTGTAATTCCACTTCTTAGAGATCAGTTCTAATGTTGAATCAAATTCTTTTTCAGAATTTTCCCCGAATCGCCCTTTGGAAGTTCTGCTAAATGTGTAAAGTGATGTGGTACTTTAAATTTTGCTAAATGTTTTTGGCAATAGGTTTTTAATTCATCCAAGTTAAATGTCATTTGCGGTTTCACTGATACAAAAGCATGTCCCACTTCGCCCCATGTAGCATCTTTGGTTCCAACGACAGCCACTTCGTGTACCCATGGAACTTCCAAGATTATCTTTTCGATTTCTGCGGGATAAATATTTTCTCCACCGGATTTGTACATTTCTTTTTTACGGCCTTTGACGTAAAAATAATTCTCGTCATCAAATAAAACAAGATCTCCTGTTTTAAGCCAACCTTCAGAAAACGTGTCTGTTGTGGCTTTGTCATTATTCCAATAACCTGTCATCGCCATCGGACCTTTTAGCCACAGTTCCCCGACTTCATTGGCCTTACAATCAGCTCCTAAATCATTCACCACTCGTGTTTCAACATAGAAATTAGGAAATCCAATGGAGCCTTTTTTGCGAATTGAGTCTGTTTCATTTAATGAGAAGACATTCGGGCCAAATTCTGTCAGGCCATAACCTTGACGAATCGGAACATTTTTATTTTGCCATGTTTGAATTTCATCAATGGGCATCGGTTCTCCGCCGACGATCGCATAGCGTACTGATGAAAGCGAAGTTTTAAAAAACAAATCTGACATCGACATCATTTTCATCGTCGTAGGCACGCCGAACAGAAGACTGCACTTAAATTTTTCTGACAATTGCAGAACTTGGTCGGAAGCAAATTTTTTCGTGAGAATGATGCAAGCACCGTGATGTAAAAATGGAGTCGTTAAAACATTCCATCCACCCGTATGAAACAACGGCAGAAATATCACTGTTGAATCTTTAGAGGTCACATTCAGACGAAGAGCCGTATTGATTGAATTCCAAAACAAAGCTTCATGGCTGATCATGGCGCCTTTGGGGAATCCCGTTGTGCCAGACGTATAAATAATTAATGCGCTTGTTTCGCTGTTGGATAAAAACTGTGGGTATTTATTTTCAGCTTTTTGCATTTCAATTTCAAAACTATTTTTCAAATCAATCCAGTTTTTTTCTGACACAGAAATTTCAGATTGGAGCTCCTTGAGAGCGCCATGGAATTGTTCTTCGTGCACAATCACACTGGGTTTTGAATCATTAATCAGATAGCTAATTTCTCTGGGTGCTAAACGGTGATTGATCGGAACCAAAGTGGCGCCGAGTCGGCAGCAAGAAAAAAACAGTATCAGACTTGAAACTTCATTGGTCGAGTACAACAAGACTCGATCGCCAGATTTGACATCGTATTTTTTTTCTAAAAAGGAGGCGCCAGCACAGGCCTGCTGGTAAACCTCTTCGTAAGAGTATTCTTTTTGCGAATCACCATCGATCAACGCATTTGCATGTGGTGAGTATTGCGCCCATTTCTTAAGCCAATCAAGTTCGTGTATCATTTAAGTATCGTATCCCCATGTAAATGCTAAAGAAGTCATGCTCATGCCCCCACCAGAACCAAGCATCACAACAAGATCACCTTTTTTAAGTTTCTTTTGTTGAGCGGCATCGTCGATGGCCATTCCAATCGATGCGCTACCTGTGTAACCGAAACGATCCATAATGTAGTGAGCGCGATCACGTGGTACTTCGAGACGATCTAAAGTTTCATAGATACTTTGAACATTGAATTGAGTAATGAAAAAATGTTTCACATCTTGTGGTAATTTTCCGATTGGTTGTAAAACCTTTTGAGTGAGACGTGGCCAATTCAGTCCATTTGTTTCTGGTGGAATACGTTTAGGGAATGCCAAGAGTTGGTGTTTGTTTTCAATACACTCGTGCGTGATTTTTTCGGCAGAGCCTCCAGCATAAATACCCATGTAGTCATGGTATTCACCTTGAGTAAACATCGTACTTGTCATGAAACCAGGTTCTGTGCTGGCCTGGATCACAACGGCTCCTGCGCCATCAGCAAAAAGTGATGCAATTTTGTAATCATCAAAGTTCAACCATTTACTCATGGCATAGGCACCGACAACGAGGATGTTTTTATATTTTTCATCTGCCGTAATATATTTTGAAGCTAAATCACACGCCGTCACAAAACCAGCGCACGCTGAATTTAAATCAAACGTTCCCGCATTTGTGGCCTGCATTCGGAGCTGAATCACAGACGCTGTCGATGGAGATAAATAATCTGGAGTATCTGTAGCAACGACAATCAAATCTAAATCCGTCGGCTTAAGGCCAGCGACTTTTAACGCGCGTTCAGCAGCGGGAATAATCAAATCGCTGGTGCGCTGATCATCGCTCATCCAGCGACGTTCTTTGATATTACGCGAGCTCTCTAAGAAAGTTCCGATGTCTTTGTTATAAAGTTTATCAAAATATGAATTTGGAATGACTTTTTCTGGCGCATAGCTACCAGTGCCAACGATTTTTGCATAACGGGGTGTACTCATATATACCTCACTTGAGACTGTTTTAAAAAAATTGAGAGTCTGAAGTTCTACGACTCAGAGCTCATATTGGCCAGCATTTCTTCATTGGCATTATACTTGGCGTTAACATGTGATTTCATGGGCATTAAGATTTGACACTTTCGTCTGCAAGTCGCAAAACAGTCCCTCATAACGCGATAAGCACAAAACAGAGGATTATTATGTCTACAACAACATCAAATTTAAACTTTTCATTTAAAAATAAAAACGCAGTCGTGACAGGTTCTGCGCAAGGAATTGGTTTTCAAATCGCGCTCTCATTTTTGCAAGCTGGCGGCAATGTGGCGATCTGGGATTATTCGGAAGCTGCATTAGAAAATGCTAAAAAAGAATTAGCACAATATTCAGCTCAAACTCACTTTGCTCAAGTTGATGTGACAAAAACTGATTCATGCGAAAAAGCAGTTGCCGGATTACCCTGGGCAGCAGACGTTTTAGTAAATAACGCTGGAATCACACGTGATAAATCATTCGGAAAAATGTCATTCGAAGACTGGAATGCTGTGATCAACACAAACTTGACAGGTTTGTTTAACGTGACAAAAACGTTGTCTGAAAAATTCAATGCGACTTCTAAAAATAAACGCATCATCAACATTTCAAGTGTTGTTGGTTTGTACGGAAATTTTGGTCAAACAAATTACGCCGCTGCCAAAGCCGGTGTGATCGGTATGACAAAAACTTTGGCCAAAGAATTAGGTCGTAAAGGTTTCACAGTGAACGCAGTAGCTCCAGGTTTTATTGCTACAGCAATGACAAATGCGATGCCGAAAGAAACTTTAGATCAAATGGCTGCCAAAGTTCCAGTGGCACGTTTAGGTTCAACTGAAGACATTGCAAATGCGGTTCTTTTCTTGTCATCTGAGCAAGCTTCATACATCAATGGAACTGTGATCAGCGTTGATGGCGGAATTGTTCTTTAATTTTAAAGTATGAGTTTTAAGTTCTTAAACATAATCAAAAGGGGAGTGTTATGTTAAAAATATTTTTAGGTTTCTTGATCGTTCAGGTTTTATCTTTTCAAGCGATGGCTGTTGAAAAGTTTGACCTTAAAAAAGATTTCCGTGGGTTCGTATCGATTGAATCGACAGATTTATTTGTTGATTACAATGCGCCCAAAGGTGACAAGCCGATCGTTGTTCTCTTAAACGGTTTAACGTATTCGACGCGTCAGTGGGACGCGATGACATTCTTTTTGAAGAAAACAGGTCTTGGTATTTTAAGATATGACATGTCTGGTATGGGACAAACTGAATTACGATACGGCGTTCGTTCGAGTCCCTATTTTTACACAGAACAAGTTCTTGAGTTGAATCAATTACTTAAAAAATTGAATGTTGCTAAGCCTTATAACCTTGTAGGCCTTTCTTATGGCGGAGGTATTGCTTTAGCGTATGCTCAACAATATCCAGCAAATATCAATAAGATCGTTGCAATGGCACCTTACACGGCACCACTTGAGGGCCAAGACACTTGGATCAAGCAACAAATCGCAGTGACACGCGCCATGTATCCTTATAATCCAGCTTCAAATGATGAATTGTATGATTATTTTTTGAAACAAATTGTTTACTCATCGTATCCGTCTCTTGAGCCTATCGTTTTAGAAAATCCGATTAAGCTTGAAGGGGTATTTCGTTTGACTCAAGGAATCCGAAAATTCTCAGCCATTGAACACATCGATCGATTACCGAATAACTCTTTATATCTAGTGATTGCTGAAAATGACCAATATATTCCTGCAGGTATATTGGATTCTTTTTGGGATAAAGTTCCAAAAAGAGCTCGTGTTGAAAAAATTCTTGTTAAAAACTCTGAACATAAAATTCCAGAAGCGGTTCCTGCAGAAGCCGCAAAATTAATTAAAAATATTTTCTTAAAATAAGAGATTGAAGAAAAAGGAAAAATCATGGCTCAATTTGAATTAAACCCAACAACTAAAATTGGTTACAATTTAATCCCTAACTTGGCTCCAAAAAATACTTTTTTTATTCATGGAAATTTGGCTTCGAATCGTTGGTGGATGCCAACGATCGAACAATTGCAAGCCAATGCAAGTGGATCAACACAAACTGGAACTGTTGTTTGTGCTGAATTCCGTGGTTGCGGTGATAGTACAGCTCCAGCAAGTGAATCTGAAGTGACAATTCAAAACTTTGCCAATGACTTTATCGCTTTGATTCGTTCATTAAAATTAACGAACGTAAATCTTGTGGGTCACTCGACAGGTGGGACGATTGCCGCAGTGATGTTGGCAACGGCGCCTGAGCTTTTTGAAAAAGCATACTTGTTAGATCCAGTAGGCGCAGAAGGCGTTAAATTTAACGAAGCAATGATCGCCGCATTTGAAGCTATGAAAAACGATAAGAATTTAACAGCGACTGTGATTGGATCAACAATCCAAAATAACAAAGCTGAGTCAGCATTCTTCAAAGACATCATCGTTGAAGATGCTTTTAAATCAGTTAAAGCCGTAGGACACTTAGTTTTAAAAGCATTAGACGGTTTGGACATTCGCGATTCTTTAAAAAAGGTCACAGTACCTGTTAAAGTTGTTCACGGAGAATTTGATCAATTATTATCTGTCGAAGAATCAAAAAAAATGGCCCTGTTATTTCAACAAGGCCAATTTGAAACTTTAGCGGGTTGTGGCCACTGCGGTAACATTGAAAATACAAAATTGTTTGTCGATTCAATGAGCCAGTTTCTTTATAAATAAATTCAAACAATCTTTTTTGATAAATCCTTAAATTACTACTAAGGATTTATCGGTCCAATCCCGACATTCAAAACTCGGTAGGGGTTGTCGGCATACTCCGTCAGATACAGCATTGGTTCTAGATTCTTATCAAAAGAAGGCTGTATTTGACTGGCTCCAGGATAAAATCCACCACCACCAAAACCTGAACTTGCAGGATCTAATTCAAACGTAAATGAAATAATTTTGTGAACACCGTAAGACCAGTCGGTCGTGTCGCCACTTGCGATATAGAGTTCAGAGCTCTGTTGAGGAGCATACCCATTCCATGTGGCCATTTTCTCGGCCATCTTTTTGTGAACGGCTTGATCTTTAGCAATTTCAATTCCGTCGTATTTATGTCCCCATGGATAAAGAATTAATTTTGAAAAGGAATGGTACGACAATAAAATTGTTATGTTAGAACGAGAATCAATATAATTTTTGATGGCGATAGTTTCGATTTCAGAGAATGGTTTTGGCCCCATATACGTTTCATTATTTGTATTATTTGATGATCCACCAGTACCCCATTGGTATCCGTAGTTACGATTCAAATCGACACCGAACGTTCCATCGCTGTTGCGAGAGCGATTTTTTCTCCACATTTGATACTTTGTACCTGAAATATCATATTCCATACCGTCAGGATTTACAGATGGAATAATATGGATGACGCGTGAATTCAGTAAAGTTGTTATACGTGGATTGCCATTTCTAAATTCATTCACAAGGTACTGAGCCCACATCAGCGGCATTTCTACAGATAAATGTTCACGCGCATGATGGCCGCCCATAAAAATGATTCCCGGTTTTTGATTCGCATTTACAGGATCATTGGTAATTTCTAAGGCCCACAGATCTCGTTTTTCTGTTGTGACTGCAATACTTGATAATTTAACAAGATCAGAATTTTTTGCTGCTAAGTCTTTCACGAGGTCTGTCAATTCTTGATAGTTGTGATAAATCGAATCTTTGGCAGGGAAGTCTTTTGAGTGAAAAAAATTTTCACGAAAATTGTTTTCTAGTTGTAGATCTGAAGCAGCAATCAGAACTCCGCGATTTTTCATTCGAGCTAAATCAACATCATTACCGTAAGCAATCACATAATCATCTTGAATGATTTCGATAGCGATGCCATCGTTGGCCAAGACCGAGCGTTCAAATTTATCCTGAGCTCTCAACTTCATCCAGTAATAGCCATGATTTATAGATTGAGCGGTCTGTGATGTCGCAAGAACAAAAAGACTGATAACCATGATAGAGATATGTTTAAAACTGAAGATATTTTTCATTACGAAGCCCTTCCTTGGGTTTTGCTAAAGCATGAAAAGATGCTAGCAATCTGCGCGAAGGGAACCAATTTGAAACTCGATCTGACAGACCGAGTAGAATAAAACCTAGACTAAAGTTGTGGGTTAGATTTTTGTGTCAACTTTTGACGAAATAGTTCCGGCGTTAAAAAATGCAATCCTGTCCCAAGTCCTTTACACCAGATAACTTCGGCGTCTAATGTGCGTGTTTTTTTAAGTGATCTCAAGTTGACAGTCACGCGAACCAAGTCACCACTGCGGGGCATGTAGTTTGCGCTAATGATTTCACAAAAAACTCCAGTGACAGAAAGATTGCCCATCTTACAAAATATTTTGCCAATACGTCCAAAAACTTCAACTTGAACGAGTTCTTGAGTCATGAATCTTTTGGCGATCGCTCTTTTGGGTTTAGGTGTTTGCTGATTTTGTGGCATGTTGAATCTCCGATATACAGTTTATATCGGAGATTTAAGTCTGAAAATTGAAATAAGAGTTTGGTTTTTATTGTCAAAAAGTTAGACAATAAATCAGATTCGTCCAATGAAACTATTCTTTGGTTTCAACTTTTTCAGTTTTTTCTTTCTTTTTTACAGATGAATTATTTTGTTGGATCAATTTTGCCAGTTTAGGATCGGCTGGAACATCTGTTTCATTAATCATTTGCGAAATGCGATGAAGGGTTGCTGTAAAGTCTGTAATAATCAATTGATTATTTTGAGGTAGACTTTGTAATTCACCGTAACTTGAGTTTAACAAACGTCCTAAGTGATTTTTCATTTCCTGTGCTGAAGAGTGTTTTAAATTCACAATCCAAGTGGCCATTCTTTGAGGTCGTAGGGAAGGAAGTTGAGTTGAGACTTCGATACCGTCTCTTTGAATACTTCGAGCGTTACGAACAATCGAATAGTCGTCTTTTTTTAAAATTCCAAATCCATTCAAACTTAAAGCTTCGGACAATTGATTATAAGCTTCTTCTAATGAAAGTGGCGATGAATTGAAAATTGTAATTTTACCTCTGACCGTTGAGTCAATGACAAATCGAGTGTTTGAAGCTTTAGAATATATTTCAATGATTTTTGTAATCTCTTCGTTGGGGAAATTAAATTGAATTTTTTCTTCTGCAAAAACGTTGAGTGACAAGAGAACCGAACATAGAACAAATAATTTTTTCATGAGAACTCCTTTGTTGGAGTTTCAAATTAATTTCTTTAAAAAATAATGTCAAAAGTCCCTTTTGGAACTGGACTTCGATTTCAGTTCCTCTTTGGAACTGAAAAACAAAATATACTATGCGAGGATTTGATTCTTTGACCAAATTTCGTAAGTCAAATTTTCTGTGACAGGACTTGGGCTTGACGACGTTTTTGTAAAGTTCTTTGTAAACTCTTGCGTGTAAAATGCATCCGCTTGGTACTCGCCAGGGATGCGCGATAGGTAAAGAAAATCACAATCCGTTAAAGTTTGTTTATAAATCTCGGCTCCGCCGCAAATCATAACTTCATTGGGCCATGAATTTGAGTCAACTAATTTTTCGGCCTCAGTGTAGGCCTGTGCGATGGATTCAACATAGATCACAAGTTCATGATCAGATTTTTTTGCAGCTCTTGAAATGACAATGTGAAATCTTTTAGGAAGTGGTTTCCCAATGGACTCAAATGTTTTTCGTCCCATGATCAGGATTTTACCAGAAGTTTTTTCTTTGAAGTATTTTAAATCCTCAGAGTAATGCCACAAGAGTTGATTATCTTTGCCAATCGCAAAGTTTTCACTGAAGGCAACGATCTGAGAAAGAATCAAACCGCGACCTCAGCCTTAATGGCAGGGTGAGAATCATAACCAACAACTTCGATATCTTCGTATTTAAAATCGAAAATATTTTTGATGTTTGGATTTAATTTTAAAGTCGGTAATTTTTTAGGTTCACGCGATAAAAGTAATTTCACTTGATCCATATGGTTTGAATAAATATGTGCATCACCTAGCGTGTGAATAAATTCACCGACTTTCAGGTTACAAACCTGAGCGATCATATGAGTAAGTAGGGCATAGCTTGCAATATTAAATGGAACGCCCAAGAATATATCAGCACTTCGCTGATAGAGCTGGCAAGACAGTTTTCCGTTCGCGACATAAAATTGAAAAAACGCATGACACGGTGGTAAAGCCATTTTTTCGATTTCTGCAGGGTTAAACGCGACAACAAGAAGTCTGCGCGAGTCTGGATTTTTTTGAATTTGATCGATCACATTTGAAATTTGGTCGACAGTTTTTCCGTCAGCCGCTTCCCAAGACCGCCATTGTTTTCCATATACAGGACCAAGCTCGCCATTTTCATCGGCCCACTCATCCCAAATACTCACTTTGTTTTCTTTTAAATATTGAATATTTGTTTCGCCTTTCAAGAACCACAAGAGCTCATGAAAAATTGAACGTGTGTGTAGCTTTTTTGTTGTTAATAAAGGGAATCCGTCTTCAAGGTTGAAACGCATTTGGTAACCGAATACGCTCTGAGTGCCTGTTCCAGTGCGATCTGATTTGAATGTTCCGGTATCTAAAACGTGCTCTAATAAGTCGTGAAATTGCTTCATATGATGCCCTCAGCACCATTTTCTTTGATTTTAAGCCTGTGTCGAGAAAATATCCTCATGAAGCAGATTGTCGGCAAAAAAAGAGGATCAAATTGAATTATTTGAGTTCCATTTATGCCCTTTTTTTCTTCTTTTAAGAGTTTTTACATCATAAAACAGTGAGATCACGCACCTTTAATAAAAATGTTCAAATGCGCTACTGTTTCGTTAAGCACCATGACATTTGTGTCAAGATCTTCAGATATTTCCTTGGCTTCTGAAAAGGAATTCGTATTGGACACAATAGAAGTATTTAATTTATCTAATAGGCTGATAACCTCTTGAACTTGTGTATTTTGATTATTGCAAAGTGAGTTTACTTTTTTATTGGCTTCGTTGATTTGCACAATTGAAGTTTCAATATTTTTAAATTTTTCTTTAGTTTCTTTAGCTTTGTCACAGACTGCATCTGATAGTTCGCTTGATTTTTTTATATGGATAGCAATTTCCTGAGCGGATTTTGATGCAGATTCGGCTAAGCTTCTGACAGAGTCAGCCACAACAGAAAAACCTCTTCCGTTTTCACCAGCTCGCGCTGCTTCGACAGAGGCATTCAGGGCGAGCAAATTTGTTTGGAATGCGATGTCTTCTATGGCTGTGGATAACATTTGAATATTTGCTGATGATTTCGAGATTTGTTCAATTGTCGTAGATAGGCTCTCGAGCTGAGTCAAACTTTCATTGATGGCAAGTACTGATTTTTCACTAATCTGGCAGGCTAAATTAGAGTTATCTTTGTTTTCGCCAATATCTTTTTTTAGAGATGAAATACTATTTGCTGTTTCAGTAAGTGCCGTTGATTGTAATTGAGACGTTTCGATCAGTGTGGATGTGTTCAATTTGACATTCGAAGTACTTTGAGAAGTATTTGAAGAATTCATCTTTAAATTCACAATGACTTGATCGAGATCTTTTTCGATAGACTTGGCAAAAAACCAAGTCAGAGTTGAGATGAATAATTGAAATAAAACAATAGCAGCAATAAATAATTTAAGATTCTTAGAAAAGATATTTCTTGCTATTTGCTCGCTGTAACCAATTTCAATTTGTCCGATAAATTCACTCGAATCTTTTGTGATTTTCGCAATCATCCTATGGTCATCAGAGGCTGAATTCGTCGATGTTGTTTTCTCGACAAAAGATAACCGCTTAAGATCCTTATCTTTAACTTCGATTGTCTGAATCATTTCATTTTTCAAAGTTAATTTAAGAATTTCATCCAACGCATTTTTATCAAAGTTCCATACGAGTGGGACAGTAGATGTAGCCAGTACATCAGCAACAGCTTTAACTTGAGCATCAATATTTAATTTAGTGTTTTTATAATTGTTTCTTAGTAGAAAAATAGCACAGATTGTCAGTGCTGAGAATGTCATTAAGTTAATTGAATAGATCAGTTTTTTTGTAAATGATTTTTGTTTCATGTAGATGATTTCGGTATCTTTTTATAAATTCTTAACATCAAAATTTTATGGGCGTAAAATGATTTAAGACTAACGTCGGGTCTCGTTTGTTCATTCGTATAGATCTTGGTCAAGTTAAAATAAAATTTTATAATAAGAAATTCAATTCAACCAACACAGCTCATACAATGACACAGATCTACATTTAAATAAGGAGGATCGTGAAAAAAATAATTTTTATTCTAGCAGCTACACTTGGTTTAGGTACTCAGGCAGATGTCTTGTCATTGAGGGGTGACGTATGGTGTCCATTTAATTGTAAACCGGGATCAAGTCAGGAAGGATTTCTCATCGACATTGCTAAAGAAATTTTCACTAAAGCAGGTCACACCGTTGACTATAAAGAGCTTAATTGGTCGCGGACATTACAAGAGGTTCGAGAAGGGAAATTAAATGTAGCAGTAGGAGCATCAAAAGAAGATGCTAAGGATTTGCTATTACCTAAAGAGCATCTAAGTGTTTCTCAAAATTGCTTCTTTGGTCGCGAAGATGAGGCATGGAGTTATACTGGTCCAAAGTCGCTGGAGTCGAAAAAATTAGCCATCGCGAATGATTATACGTACGGCGACGAAATCGACGGGTATATTAACAAAAATAAAAATAATGATAAGATTATTGATGTAACGGCTGGGGACGATATTATTGATAAAAATGTGAAAAAAGTAACTGGAAAACGAGTCGATATTTTGATCGAAGACAAAAGCGTGGTTGGTTATTATTTATTGAAAAACAACTTAAAATTGAAAAACCTAGGATGTCTCAAAAGCTCTAATAATATTTATTTAGCTTTTTCTGCAAAAAATCCTAAGAGTAAATCATATGTTGAGCTTTTCGATAAATCATATCAAGAACTTAAAAAATCCGGTCAATTGGCAGTCATATTGAAAAAATACGGAATGTAGAGATTTCTCATATTTTTAGTTAAGCTAAAGTTTCGTTGCGACTAATAATCAAACATTTTAGTCGCAATAAAACTGAATCTATTTATTTTTTTCTATTCTTTTGCTCTTTTTCTTTTTAATGATTTTATTGACTTCTTTTTGTTCGAGCGGCGTCGTTTTCTTTATTGTGCCAATAACTTCTGAATTTGAATCAGTTCCAACTCCTGTTTCAGGAGTTTCCGCATGTGCAAAACAAGCAGAGAACATAATTGCGAGAATGAGTAAATTTTTAAACATTTTTAATCCTTATTGAAAATTTTGAACTTGGGCGATGTAAGGCAAATTTCTGTAATAACCTTGATAATCGAGTCCGTAACCAACAACAAATTCATTGGTAATTTTGAATCCCACATAATCAAGTTTGCAAGGGACTTTTAAAGCTTCCGGTTTTTCGAGTAAAGCCACTGTCGTGATCGAAGCTGGTTTACGCGATTCTAAAGATTTAATCAAATAATTCATTGTAAGACCTGTATCAACGATGTCTTCAACAAGAACAACGTGTTGACCTTCAATCGGATTTGCAAGATCTAAAGTGACTTTCACTTCACCAGAAGATGTAGTTCCCCCGTGATAGCTAGAAACTCCAAAAAATTCACATGTGATGTCTGCATTAATTTGACGAATTAAATCCGAATAAAATAAAAAAGATCCTTTGAGGACGCAAACTGCGACGACTTTTTTACCTTTTAACTTTTTAGTTAAATCTTCACCAATCGATTTTATTTTTTGCTGAAGTTGCTCTTCAGAGATGTATGTTTTTAAATCTAAATTTTTTGCATTCATGATTTCGTCCTTCGTGGTTGGTTTTAGCGTTTAAACGTAAGAATTGTTGAGTAGTTCACCAAGCCCGCCAGCCCCAGGAATGATGTATTGCTTATCATTCAACCCCTTTTCTTGATCCCAGTAAAGTCCTAAAGGCGAATTTAACACATGGCTTGCTGACATTCCTCGATCGACACGTAGAGCGAAAATTTGAATATTTTTGTTTTGCGAAAGAACTTTCTTTAAATACTCGGGCGTTACAATTAAGTGTAATGCAATGTACTGTTTTACAGGGCCTTGGATTTCATTTTGATAGTAGTCAATTGCCGAATTAATGGTGCCACCAGTCGCTCCCATAGGATCTGGGAATATGACGTAGGAGTCCGTAATTTCACCGCCAATTTTAAAACTGCCTAAATCAGTGCCAGTCACTTTATTAGCTTCATTTGTTTTTCGTGCTGCAAAGATATGATCTTGGCGAATGTGATCGGGGTTTAAAAACCAATGTAAAAAATCATAACAGACATGACTTGGATAGGTTCCTGCGCGTGCCAGATTCACGGTGATTGCTTTCGTGTTGGGATCTAAAATCTCTGAAGACAAATCGGCATTCATTCTGGTTTTGCCCGTGATAGTACGTCGCGGAAACAGCTGCATACAAGCGCTCATAATTAAATTTGTGTAAAGTTTTTCAACTATACGATGAATATGTGGTTGCTTTGTTTCAGGCAGACATAATTGCGTTAACAACGATTGGGAAAAGGGGTCATCAATCAGGTGGAACTGATTGCCATAGTGATGTTTATGTTCGGACATGCATTATTCCTTAAAGCTAAAGAGGTTCGATCAAAATAATAAATTCAGTTTTTTGATTTAAAAAATCTGCAGACTTTAAGATCTGAAAAGGAGACGTTGTGAATAGCAAACTTTCATTCTCAAAACCACTCATTGCAGTTTTCCAATTTATGAAAAATAGAGCCTCTTTTTGAAGTTCAAATTCAATTGGAAGATCAGTTTTTTCATAACGAGTAACTTTGGTAATATTCAGATGACCTTTTGTTGTTTGGTTCTCGACGGATTTTAGATCTACAGTGGCTTGAAAACCGACAAACTCAGATGTTTCGTCGATCGTTTTCCCAAAGAGCAGCGCTTGTGGTTTTTTAAGAAATATTTTTTTAGATTCTACTTTTAGTTCTTTGAACGTATTTTGAAATTTAGATTTATAGTTGGGTATTATACCTGCTGAAAAATCACTGTTCAGTTGTAAAAGATCTAGGCGTTGGCTTTCATTAATCCAAGCCATCAAATCGTTTCGACTTATTTCTGCGAATATAATTTTAACTTCGGCAGAAATATTTTCAGATTCTAACGTTTCCAAACTTGTTGTATTTGTATCTGTCGCCAAAGCATTCATATTTGCTTCTGAGCTAGGAACAACTTGCACCTCGGCGGTGTTACTGTTCTCATTTTGCACTTGCGTTGAACTTGGTTTTGGTGAATTGAAACTGTTCGCTTTTGAACTGTAAGAAATTTTACGAACCCAATTCTGAGGGTTGTCGCTATTTGCAATAAAGTAAGCAATTAAACTTGCAACTAAAACTAATAAAAAAATTAAAAATGAACCATTCGAAAAAATTGATTTTGAATTGTCGGGCGAAATAGATTTATAGGCAACCATATCAATTCCACAATTGGCGCAATACTGATCTTTCGGTTGTCTAAATTTACACTTTGGGCAATCAATCATAAATATTTGTTTATTTTAGATCATTCAGGCTTTACACACAAATTAAGCTGTTCTAGCATATAACTTTGGTCGAGGTTTGTATGCATGTGCCAGTTCTCTTAAATGAAGTGATCGACGCGTTTTCATCATTGAAAAACAAAGCCGATCTTGTTTATTTTGACGGAACGTTTGGTCGCGGTGGTCATTATTCGAAATTGAAAGAGGTCTACAATATTTCAGAGGCCTTTGCGACTGATCAAGATTTGTCTGCGATTGAATTTGCTCATAAGAATTTTCCGTCAGTCAAAATTTCTCATGAAAACTTTTATCAATTTTCTCTTCATAACAAAAACAAACTAGATATGGCTTTGCTCGATCTTGGTGTGAGTTCTCCACAATTGGATGAATCCGAACGAGGATTTAGTTTTATGCGAGACGGTCCTTTGGATATGCGCATGAATCAAAAACTAGAAAAAACTGCTGCGGATCTGGTGAATACGTGCACAGAAGCTGAATTGTTCAAAATTTTTTCTGAGTACGGGGAAGTCAAAAAATCAGCCAAAGTCGTGCGTGCCATTTTGAAAGATCGTGAGACACAAAAATTTGAAAAAACATTGCAGTTGGCGAAAATGATAGAGCGTGTGGACGGGTGGCAAAAAAAAGGTTTTCATCCTGCAACTCAATATTTTATGGGCTTAAGGCTAGTTGTGAATCAAGAACTTGAAGTCACAGAGCAAGCAATTCCATTGTTGATCGATCAATTAAACGAGGGCGGACGATTAGCCATTATTACTTTTCATTCATTAGAAGATCGTATCGTAAAAAATATTTTTAACGAAAATTCGTTGGGTTTTTCTGTTTATAAAAAAGTGATTGTGCCGAGTGACGAAGAGTGTAAAAATAATCCTAGAGCTCGTAGTGCTAAGCTTCGAGTTTTTCAGAAGGGCCTGCCCCCTGAGAAACCCGATAAATTTGCATTAAGACGAAGCTTGAGAAATTAAACACACGAGGTCAAGGAATGAACTCTGATTATTATCAAGATGATATTCGCAGATTAAAGCCATTTTTGAGTGTATTTTTTATTGTTTCGACTTTATTCACACTTGTTTTCTTAAAAATGGAAGAACGACGCATGTCTTATGTCGTTTTAAAACAGACTCGAGAATATAAAAAAGTTGTTGAAATTCAAAAACAAAAAGAGATTCAATTGGCAAAGTTGACACGTCCACAGTTTATTGAAAATGTGGCCAAAGAAAAATTAACTCTAAAGCGCGCAACTCCAGCCCAGATAATTCATTTAAATCCTAATACTTCTGTGACTTATTTGAATTCTATTTTGCCGCTTACGGGGAAGTCCAATTGAAAGCCAAAATAATCTCTCTCTTTATTGGCATTTCTATCCTTTGGGGAGCTTTGGCCTTGCGAGCGGCCTATTTACAATTTTTGCCTCATGAAAAATTAAATGCCCTACAAGCCCGTCAGTTTCAAACCGTAGTGACATTGCCTTCTCGTCGCGGAAATATAGTAGATACTAAGGGAAAAGATCTTGCGATGAGTTCGCCGGCCTATTCAATTTATGCTGATCCTAAAATGATTGAAAATAAAAAACAATTCGCTAAAGTTTTATCTCAAGCTTTGGATGAACCGGTCTCAACCATCATGAAAAAGATTTCAGATCCCAAGAAACGATTTGTTTGGCTAGATCGACTTGTGACTTCGGCAGTGGCTGATAAACTAAAAGAACAACAACTTAAAGGGCTTGGATTTGTCGAAGAGTGGAAGCGCGTTTATCCAAATGATCATTTGCTGTCTTCGATTCTTGGATTTATCGGTAAAGAAGGGCAAGGCCTTGAAGGTATCGAACTTTTTTATGATAAAGACTTGAAGGGTGAAAACAAAAAAGTATCATTGCGCAAAGATGCGCGAGGTCGTCCTTTAGTTCAAGACGGTACAGTTTTTACTGAAACGCCTCAGGGAAAAGAAATTCAATTAACGATTGACTCAGACTTACAATACTTTGTCGAGACAGAGCTGCAGCAAGCTTTAAAAAAATACGACGCCGAAGCGGCTTACGCAGTTGTTCTCGATGCAAAAACATCTGCGATTCGTGCCATGGTCAGCCTACCAGACTTTGATTTAAATCATCCCGAAAAATTTAATTCGACCTCACGACGAAATCGGGCCGTGACAGATACCTACGAACCTGGCAGTACATTAAAAACATTTATTCTCGCAGAGGCTTTAGAGAAAAATATTTATCAAGCGAATTCAAAAATATTCTGCGAAAATGGACATTTCCAAATTGGTAAGCGAGTGATTCGTGAAGCCGAAAAAGACCATGCACAAGGTCTCATCACGGTCAGTGAAGTTTTAGCCTACTCATCGAATATCGGAACGAGTAAAGTCGCGTTGAAATTAGGTGATGATGCATTGAGGGCGGCTTTGTTAAGATTCGGTTTTGGGCAAAAAGCAGGTCTCGATTTACCTGGAGAAGCGAAGGGAATTATTTTAGGACTTCCCTGGAAAGATCACTTATTGGCAAACGTTTCATTTGGTCAAGGGATGACCTCGTCACCGCTGCAAATGGCGAATGCTTATGCGGCAATTGCGAATGGTGGAATCTTAAATAAGCCTTACATTGTTCAAAGTATTACTGACCATGAGTTTAATCGAAAAATTGAAAATAAACCGACAGAAATCCGTCGAGTGATCAGCGAAGAAACTTCTCAAAAAATGAGAATGATGCTCGCAGGAGTTACTTCAGGAAAAGGAACTGGTTTAGCTGCTCGAGTTCCTGGATTTATCGTTGGCGGTAAAACAGGGACAGCACAAAAAGTTAAAACAAATGGTCGCGGATATGTACAAGGCGGATATATTGGTAGTTTTACAGGTTTTATTCCAGCCAATGATCCGCAATACGTGATTTATGTGGCCTTAGATTATCCTAAAAAAGGTTACTACGGATCACAAGTGGCAGCTCCGTTGTTTTCAAGCATTGCTTCTTATGCAGTCCGCAAAGACGGTGTAGCACCAGAAATTTTGGCCGAAAAAGATTTGTCTCAAGTTCCCGTGGCTCAAACTGAAATGAGTCAAAAGAAAACCCAGCGATATAATTTGGCTGATGTTCAAGACGAAAAACAAATTTTAACAGCGGCGCCTGATCTTAAAAAATTATCCGTCCGCGAAGTTTTACAAAAAATTCATCAACAAGAGATCAAAATTAAATTTATTGGTTCAGGACAAGTTCAAAAAACATGGCCCGAGGCCGGCGAAGCTTTAAATCCTGACCGTGAAATGACCGTCTTTCTTAAAGAATAAAATGGTTGTTATTTAAAACAACCATTTTTCTGTAATGTTTCTTTCATTTTTGAAAGTTGTTCTGGTGGTAAAGTCATTTTTTGAGCGTTTTCAAAACCTTTGAGCATTTGTGGACACTTTTCTGATTTTTTGACTTTGGCCTCTAATTTTGGCGCTGTCGCGAAAGTTTGTACTGAGCAAATTAAAACGAGTACAGTATAAATCATTTTTTTCATATCATTCCTTTTATGTTATTTGATTCGTAAATAAATTTAAATTAACTACTCGCGCTTGTGTAATTTTTTAAACAATACTGCCAATACTTATTTGTTAAATACAATAAAACCACTGGCATGCAAAGCGCCCACAAAAGTAATATTGGTTGCAAGGGCTCGAGTAAAAAACGTGTTGGGATCGATGCGATCATCGCAAATGGTAAAACAAAAATAAGTACTTTTCGAAGTGCTCCATTAAACAGGTTGGCATAGATTCCATCGGGGCGAAGTCCTAATCGAAAAAGTGAATACCAAACATATTGCAAGAAATCTGCTCGTGTAAATAACAGAGCGGTTGCATTCAGTGAAAATCGTCCGCAAAAAATGACAGTCAGTCCACTGGGTATAACTATAAAAAGCCAAAGTACTTTGGCCCATTGAAATTCTGGTAATTCAGATAGTGACCAGATAAGTCCTCCGAGTGTAACGAAGAAACATGGGATATGAGAAATCGAAAGTTTTTGTGAACTTGTCATAAACATCGAGTTGACTGGTTTTGTTAAAAGCAAATCCAACTGACCCTTGCGAACATCATCATTGAATTTTGTAAAATTAGAATCCCACAGAATCATATAAATGGAATCAACAAACAGAGCTAAGAACATAAATACTCGCATCTGTTCTTGTCCCCAGCCGCCAATCAGATTTGTGTGACGATAGAGGACTTCGTAAATAACAAGTTGCGTGGCATACCAAACGAATTCGGCACAGATGAGTAGAAAAAAATTAAATCGAAATTCAAGATCTGCCACTAGGCTCGCTTTGAAAAAGCCTTTGTAAATTTCTATGTACTTGGGAATAGCGGCATTCATCTATGCACCTGTTCCTGTGTATTCAACAAGGCCTCTTCTCCAAAGCCAGTGGCCAGCGATCGAGAATAAAATCAAACTGACAAAGACCGAAACAAAACCGCCCCAGACGACATCGATGCCAACACGGCCTGTGATATATGCAACCGGTATGTAAACCCCTGAAGAAAACGGAAGTGCAGTTAAAACATTTTTGAGGGTCTCAGGCATCAAATCAAACGGTACAAGTTCTCCCGCTAATAAAAACAATGAAAGATTTTTTATCAATGTGAAAGATCTGACCTTGGTGATGAAAAATGCAATGGCGCTAACAATAAAACTCATCGTGTGCAGTAAAAATAAATAAAAGAAAACGAGGAGTAAAGCCAAAGGGAGTTTGTCATATTGGACTGGAAGCTTGAAATAAATAGATACACCGAGCGGAACTAATAACGACAAAAGTGTGGTTAAAATTTTATAACCCATCAACTGACTCAAATAGTATTCGTAAAAGCTAATAGGCCGAGTCAAAATGATATTGATATTTCCACTGGCGACGTCTTCGACCATCATTGATTCATACATCCAGCTGATCGCAACACGTCCTAAGAATGGAGCCCATACGCCATAGGCCAGATAAGCTTCCTTTGTAAATCCCCCAATCGTCGGTGATGTCGAGGCGTCAAAAATAGCAATCCACAAAAGGATTTCGATACCAACAGTAATCAGTGGCTGCAAATAAGCATCGATAAAAAAGTTAAATCGATATTCTAAATTTGTAACGATCGCAAGCTGGCTAAACGCCAGATTCTTTCGCCAAAAAGCCATGAATGACTTCTTCAAAATCGACCTCTTCTGTTTTTAAATCGCTCACTTCACCAAGACTCAAAATATCATTTAGTCTTTGTGACAATTCATTCGCTTGATATGTTGTCGTACGCTCTGTGTGATCATGTTTGTAACGGTAAATAATTTTTTTAGTTAAATTCGAACTGTGCATAAAATGATCGACAGATCCATTATAAACCATTTCGCCTTTTGAAATCAGTAATAATTGATCGGCTAATTGAGTGATATCGTCCATGTAATGTGATGTCAGAATCACGACAGGTTTGAATTCTTTCACATAAGCTTCAAGAAAATTTCGAATCGCATTTTGTGCAAGAATATCTAAGCCGATTGTAGGTTCATCCAAAAATAAAACTTTTGGCCGATGCAACAATGATCCAATGATTTCCATTTTCATTCTCTCACCAAGGCTTAAACGTCGCAGCTGAGTGTCTAAAACATCTGTGCAACCTAAAAGACTTGCGAGATCGTTGACAGTTTTTTTTGACTCAATAGGATCGAGATCATAAATTTTAGATAATAAAGAGTACGAATCTCGTGCCGAGATATCCCACCACAATTGATTTTTTTGGCCCAAGAGTAAACTTATTTGTTTTAAAAATTCGTTTTTTCGTTCCCATGGATTGTAGCCAAGAACAGAAACAGTTCCCGAAGTTGGATAAATCAGACCCGCTAATATTTTAAGAAGAGTGGTTTTTCCTGCTCCATTTGAACCGACAAGACCAATGATTTTTCCACCTTCGATTTGCAAGTTGGTTGGTTTTAAAGCTGGCTTTTCCGTGTATTCACGGTTGAAAAAGCCTTTCACCGAGGCCATGACGCCTTCTTTTTTCGAGTACGTTTTATAGCTTCGAGATAAATCTTTGGTTTCGATGACGAAACTCATTTGTAGGACTCCGTTTTTTCTGTCAAATATTTTTTTGCACGCGTACAAACTTGCAAGGGAATTTCGTGCCCGCCTTGGAAGGATACAAAATCAACCAATAACTCATTTTGTTTCAAGACTTGAATGAGTTTTTGTGTTCCACCTGAGGGAAGAACTTGATCTTGTTCTCCATGAGATAAAAATATTTTTTCGTTTTTCCGTTCTGCACACTTTTGAACCCAAGTCTCTTTATGAATGAGACTCCCTGATAGACTTAACAATCCCAAGGGTTTTTTTGACGCTTGGAAATAAATTTCGGTGGCAAGCATTGCTCCTTGAGAAAATCCACCCAGAATAATTTGGTGCCATGGGACATTTAGTGATTCAATCAATTTTAAAACTCGAGGAACTAAATCAGTCATTTCTGGTGGCGAATAATTTGTCCAGTCGTTCGGAAGTTGAGACATCTGCAATGGCCACCAAGCTCTCCCTGTAAATCCGGGCCCGACAGGGACGCTGTAAATACCATTTGGAAATATCCAGTTCAGTTCAACGTGATCGGGATTCATTACATCTTTGAGTGATTCAAGGTCATTCATATCAGCGCCAAAACCATGAAATAATATGATATACGGCTTAGACGTATCATTCACATGCTCAATATACTGAATACTTTTTTGTTTTTCTGAACCCATTTTTTGTACCTTTATGAATTGAAATAGTTTAATATCTTGTTTGTGAATCTGCAGCAGTTATTTTCAATGTTTGAATGGAAAGTTGATGCTTTAAGCAAAGACACCGATCTTGGGCAATCCGAGGTCAGTCTTTTGTGTTTTGACGCAAGATTAGCTGTGCCACAAAGCGTTTTTGTCGCTGTACGAGGGACTCAGTCCGATGGTCATCAGTATATTTCCCAAGCTATCGCCAATGGAGCGATTGCTTTGGTCATCGAAGATGCGAGTAAAGTGCCTTCTGATTATAAGGGATTTGTTTTGACGGTTCCCGATTCGCGACAGATGCTTGATCTGTTGGCGGCTCGGTTTTACGATTATCCCTCGCAAAAACTTTTTTGTTTCGGTGTCACAGGAACAAACGGAAAAACTTCGATCACATATTTACTTGAACATATTCTGAATGATCATCAAAAAATGACTGGCGTGATGGGAACTGTGAATCATCGTGTCGGAAACAAGATCTGGGACTCGGAAATGACAACACCAGATCCTGTGACTTTGCAAAAAAGACTGAACGAATTTATCCAGCACGGAGCTGGGTATTGTGCGATGGAAATTTCATCACATGCGCTCGACCAAAAGCGTGCAGACAGTGTTCATTTCAACACGACAATTTTTACAAATTTAACTTTAGATCATTTAGATTACCATAAAAACATGAATGATTATTTTGCTGCGAAGCAAAGATTATTTAGTGATTTGATGTGGAACAGTTTGAAAAAACCACTGTTCGCCGTGATCAACACGGATGATGCTTATGGAAGAAAAATCAAACTTCCAGAGCATGTTGTTGGTTGGAGCTACGGACAAAATGAGGCCGATTTTCAATTTAAAATTTTAAAAATGAATTTTTCAGAAACTGAGTTTGAATTAAAGACTCCACTTGAAAATGTGAATATCAAAATTCCATTAACGAGCACTCACAATGTTTATAATGTTGTCGCCAGCATGGCAGCGGCGCTGTCGGCGGGTGTTTCGATCGAGCAAAGCACCAAATCATTACAAAATTTTCAGGGAATTCCAGGGCGATTACAAAGAGTCCAAACATCATCTGAAAAAAATGTTTTTGTGGATTATGCGCATACGCCAGATGCTTTGGAAAACACATTAAAATCATTATTGAAAATAAAAAAAGAAACTGCCTCGAATAATAAAATCATTACAGTATTTGGTTGTGGTGGAGATCGTGATAAATCTAAGCGTCCTCTGATGGCAGCGATTGCAGCAGCACAAAGTGATTTTGTATTTATCACATCAGATAATCCGCGAACTGAAGATCCCCAAATTATTATTCAACAAATTCAAGCGGGAATACCTGCAAACTATAAAGACTTTGATGTTGATTCAGATCGCGAGCGAGCGATTCAAAAAGCCATTAACATGGCAGCATTAGGTGATGTGATTTTGATCGCTGGGAAAGGTCATGAAGATTATCAAATTGTTGGAACAACTAAGCACCACTTTAGTGATTTAGAAATCGCTGGAAAGTATTTATGAAGCCTGTGTGGTCGATCGATCAAATAACAACCTGGACAAACGGAAAAATCATTTCAAAATTTACTGAAAACTTTTCTGAAGTGGGAACTGACACTCGAAAAAAAATGACAGGCCAAGTTTTTATCGCTCTGAAAGGTGATGCTTTTGATGCTCATGATTATCTCGATAAAGCCGTCGATCAGGGCGCTGAGCTTATAATAGTTCACACACTTAAGCCTGAGTTCCAACATTTAAAATCAAAGGTGAGTATTATTTTAGTCGATGATACTTTGCTCGCATTACAAAATTTCGCCCATGGCTACCGTCAAATACTATCGACACAAATTATTTCGATCACTGGTTCTAATGGTAAGACGACGACGAAAGAATATACAGCGGCCATTTTAAGTCAGTTCAAAAAAACTTTTTTCAATCAAGGCAGTTTTAATAATCATTGGGGAGTTCCATTGACATTACTGCAAATTCCAACGGATGCAGCATTTGCAGTTGTTGAAATGGGAATGAATCACGCGGGCGAGATCACACGTCTCGTTGAAATTGCACAACCCAATGTTGTGGTTTGCACGATGGTGGGACGTGCTCATATTGAACACTTTGGCACAGTAGCTGCCATTGCAAAAGCCAAAGAAGAGATCTATCAAGCAACGGACGAAAATACTGTTCGTGTTTTCAACCAAGACCAAGATGAAACTTATGATATGATGTATCCCGTTGCCAAAAAGTATCCAGCCAGTCGAATGCTTTCATTTTCCGAGAGAAACAACGAAGCCGATGTGTATTTCAAAATCGAAGCCTTGTCGGGCCGTGGTATGACAATCAGTGGAAATATTGCGGCTTATAGATCACAAGTCACTGTTCCTGTGTTCGGAAAACATAATGTCACCAATTTAATGGCCGCAAGTTGTCTTGCTTATGCTGTCGGTATGAAACCTGAGGACATTTGGAAAGCCTTGCCATTGTGTCAGTCCACATGGGGACGTAACGAGTTTATCGAGACCGAAATCGGTGCAGATATTTTATTTGATGGATACAATGCTAATCCTGATAGTATGAAAGCGCTTTTAGCTAACATTCCTCAATTGACAGTGAAATTTCAAAAAATAGGTGTCTTCGGGCAAATGAAAGAGCTTGGTGATCATGCCAAAGTCGAACACATTGCATTGGCTGAAATGGCTGCGGATACGAAGTTTGATTATATTTATTTTGTTGGAGAAAACTGTTCTGATTTCGAAGCGGGTTTAAAAAATAAAAATTTCAAAAATTATTTGTGCGCAGCCGATTTATCAGAGGCCATGGCCGCGGATTTTAAATCCAGAATCGGAACTGGGGATTTCGTCGTGATCAAGGGGTCTCGAGGCGCTCGTACCGAGCGTTTTGTTGAACTTTGTCGGCCGAAGAATTGGAAAATGAAATAGTATGAAACAAACTGTTTTGTCTTTTCTCGCAGGAAGTTTGATCACTTTTTTTGTTATGAAAAGTTTTAGTCCTCTACAAGAAATTCAATTTTCCAAGTCCAAAGAACAGTTGCAATTGATTAACGATAAAATAAAATCTTTCAGTGAAAATGAGTATCAAGACTATTTGAATTTAAAAGACTCCGTTGAAAAATATAAAAAAGCTGATGAATTATTGGGTAAAGTCATGGTCTTGTTTTTAGCAGATTTAAGTTTGTCATTAAAAAAGTCAGAACCTCTTGTAGATGTGAAGGCATCAGCTGATACATCAAAGTCTGAGCCCTCAACAGCGACTTCCTCGACAAATAAAGATGAAATAGTTATGTCTCCATCAACAATTCAAAATCAATCGACGAGTGTTTTGGAAAGTAAATTGCTTGCAAGTCAAAATCAAAATGAAGCATTGAAAATTCTTAAAGAACTTGAACTCAAAGATATAGCTACGGAGATTAAAAATACAAAGACCCTCACAGCCGATCAATTGAAATTAGTGAGTGGAAAATATGTCGGCGTTGTTACATTCGACGATAAAACTGAGCCTTGGCGTATTGAGTGGGATCTAGATGGAAAAATTGAAAACGGCCAAGTTGTCGGCGAACAGTTGATAACGTTGTCTAATTCAAAAAAAGTTTTTAGTCGCTCTCTCGGCAAGGGTTCAATTAAAGATTTTGCCTCTTTTGGAGAAGATACGAGCGCGATTTTGATCAATTCATACGGCGATGACGGCTATATTCAATTGTACCCTTTCGCCAACACGGGGAAAATTTTTGGAAATTATTATTTGAAAGATAAAAATGATAAATTTAAAAAAATTGGTATCGTTTTCTTGGAAAAAGTGAATTAGTTAACTTCTTGTGTTGGTCCTCAAAATGCTAAAAGCGAGATGGCTGAAGCCAATCGCGCGTGCATGATAACGTCCCTTTCTGTAACGGAAAGGAGGCCGTATATCGGATCGAGAAACCTATAAAGCTTATAGAGTTATTCGGAAGACATTGAAAGTCGCTGAAATTTTAAAACTAAGGTCCAGCCGAGAATTATCGGATTTGGTTTCAGCTTTTTTGTTTTCAATTCGGATTTCTTCGTCTAATTTCAAGTGATGGCTGCGCAAATTCACGAACCACTTTTTTTCAAATCTCAATCGGAAGCAAAAGCTTGGTTCAAGAAAAATCATCTTAAAAAAGAACAGCAGTGGATTGGTTTTTTTAAGAAAAATTCACTCAAAAGTTTATTTTATGCGGAAGATGTAAAGGATCTCGCTTTGTGTTACGGCTGGACAGTTGTGGTGATCAAAGGAATTGATTACTTTTCCTATCAGATGCTGTTTATAAAACGGAAACCTAAAAGTGCTTGGAGTTTGAAAGTGATTAAACGCTTTCAAGAATTGAAAAAACAAGGACTGATGCAAAAACAAGGGCAGTGGGCCTTTGATCACCGGGATCAAAAGAAAACAGAAAAAAAACGCATTCTTTTTTCTGAAAAACAACTTCGCTTATTTAAGAAAAATAAAAAAGCATGGGATTTTTTTCAAGCACAGACTCCAAGTTACGTAAAGTATATGACCTACTGGGTGACAACTGCTGTGCGAGCCGAAACTCAACAACAGCGGCTTGATGAATTGATTTCAGACTCAGAAAATCAGACAAAGTTAAAACGCGTTTTAAAAGCTCAAGAGCGAATTCTTGAAAGTAAAAAAAATAAATATGCTTCCGGAAAGACTCCCATTGAAGAGGCAAAAAATTTAGGTCCAATGACGGGGGCTGAATTCCGAACTCTCGGGATTGAAACGATTGAACAGTTAAAGTCGATGGGCTGGGAAAAAGCATTCATGATGTGGATTAACCATTATCCGCATCGATTGCATACAATGGCGGGTTACGCTGTGATTGGAGCAGTTCACGATCAAGCTTATAAAAAATTAGATCCCGAATACAAAGCGGAAATCAAAAGTTTTATCAAAGATTTAAAATCAGAATTTCGATAATCCTAAATTCACTGAAAAGTTTTTAGCAATTCTTAAAGCGCGCTCTTTAGCTTCATTGGCCTTGAGACCCGTGAAATTTTCATCCACTGTATCAAAGAATAAGGACAGCCAACGTTCAAAGTGTTCCATTTTTAAATTTAATTGCACGTGTGGTGGGAAGGGTCGGCCTTTGTAATTGTCCGTTCCTAAAAGTAAATCTTCCCAAAAATTATAAAGTTTCGGCAAGTGTTCTTCCCAGTTGACCTTAGCGGTATCGGTAAAAATGGGACCGATCAAAGGATCTAGTTTAACTTTATTGTAAAAGGTATCGACCATCAGGATGATTTCTGTTTTAGACTCGATTGGCACCTTCAATTTTTCTGGAGTCATAAGTTAGTACACTTTTCCTAAATCGCAAGAGTATTTTCCAGGAGCATAATTGGTCAGGCGATCTTGAAATATTTTTTGAAACATTTTGTCTTTGTTGCCATAAGATGCGAAGGGGAAAATCGCAATCCCACCACGTGGAGTAAATTCGCCAATCACTTCGATGTACTTCGGTTTGATCAATTTCACGATATCATTACAAATTGTTTGAATGCAGTCTTCGTGAAAGTCGCCATGATTTCTGAAGCTGAATAAATACAGTTTTAAAGATTTGCTTTCGACCATTTTGGTATCTGCAATATAATTGATGAACACTTTTGCAAAATCAGGCTGGCCCGTCTTTGGACAAAGTGATGTAAACTCAGTGCAGACAAATGTCGTCCACGCGATTTGATTTGGGTTTTTATTATCAAAGGCTTCAAGTAGATTAGGATTATAATTATTTTCGTATTGAGTTTGTGCTTCACCGAGTTTAAATCTTTTAAGCTCAGTTTTTCTATTTATTTTTTTCATTGTCTTTTTTCCCTTTTTTCGCTTTTTGTGCGTCTAACTTGAACCAAATCAATCGAGGCGTTTGCGTGGAGTCAATTTTAAATTGATGATTTTCAAGTTCTGCGAGTCCGAAATCATTATCCATAATCATGAAAATTTTATTTTGAGCAATGGCAAGGCCTTCGATTTTTTCAAGTTCGGATAATTCTTCTGACAAATCTTTGACAAGATTTTTTTTGAGAGATTTTTTTTCAATGTCTTGTTCATCCCAGAATTCGGGATTTTCTGAAAGAGGGATCGATTTTTTGTCAGAGATCTTCATTTTGTAGATAAATCGTTTTGATTTACTGCCTAATTTTCCGTTTTGTTCGATGACGTAGAGATTTCCGTCTTTATCGAAAGCGATATCCCCAATTTTATCCACTTTTTCATCCGAGAGTGGATATGCAAATTGGTCTTTAGCTTTTAATGTTTTCAGATCAATTCGCAGTATACGAATCGTTTTTTTATTGAGAGATTTTTCTAATGGGATCGGACTTTGCAGCATGGCATAAGCATATTTTGAGTCACAAGCCAGTCCTTCAAAGCCACGATTGGTCTTTCGTTTTGCATACTCTGCTGGAAAATCGGATTCGGGACTCAATCTTTTGATCAGTTTTTTATTTTGATCAAAGACAGCTATCGAAGGGAGGTACTCTTCGCTAATCCAAGTGTGTTTTGACTTGTCTGTGCAAAGGCCTTCAACGTCAAAACCTTTGATGTCTGATTTTATTTTTTTGTTTTCAAATAAAGCCTGCTCGACGCGGTCCACATTTGCTTCGGTTTGTTCAACTGTCGGAAGACCAGTGATTTTCTCAGATTGATTGAAGTACAAATTTTCTGTTCTTAAATTTTGAATTTCATTTTTTGCACTGAGTTCAAAATCAACAATCAATGGAGAATAATCTGAAATCAAAAAGGGTCGAAGGTTTTTTCCAAGTTGAGGATCAGAATCGATGGCTGGTGCATTCGGCCCGCGGTCAGTGACAGTTCTGAATTTGACTTTAGCTTTCGTTGCAGAAACGATTTCTAAGGAAGAGAATCCACCTAAAAAAATATCTTGGTCTTTATAGCGACCAATTTGGGGCAGTTTTTTGAACTCGATGATGTGAACTTCATTTTTTTTCATTTCAGTCGTTTTGGAATAGCACGGCAGTGCGAACATGAGAACTGTAAAAGTTTGAATATAAATTTTAAGCATCTGAATTGGCATCTTTAAAGACCCCCTTGTTTTTCAAAAAACCCATGAATTTCAATAATTTATCAAATTTTTATTGAAATGCAACCACAGTTTGTGCTACGTTCACAAAATGCTATATCAATGGTTACACTCCTTATCTGAGCAATACTCAGTATTCAATGTTTTTCGCTATATCACTGTTCGAACTTTTATCTCATTTTTCACAGGTTTTTTTCTGTGTTTAATTTGGGGACCGCAGTTTATTGAAAAATTAAAACAGAAACACTTTGGTCAAAGTATTCGTGATGACGGACCACAGTCTCACAAGAAAAAAGCGGGCACTCCGACGATGGGTGGTTGGTTGATTTTATTAAGTACGATCATACCTATCATTTTATGGATTGATCTGATGAATCCTCTTGTTGTTGCGACAATCATCATTACATGGGGTTTTGGAGTTATTGGTTACATTGACGACTACTTGAAAGTTTCAAAAAAGAATACAAAAGGGTTGTCAGGTAAAGTTCGGCTACTAGGAGAATTTTTAATTTCAGGCAGCGCATTACTTATTTTGATTCAATATTTTAATTTAAATACAACATTAACCATTCCTTTCGTCAAAAGTGTGATGATCGATTTAGGTTATTTTTATATTTTGTTCGGGTCTTTGGTGATTGTGGGAACTGCGAACGCTGTGAATTTGACAGATGGATTAGATGGTTTGGCGATTGTGCCGGTGATTATTTCTGCAACGACATTGGGGATTTTCGCCTATGTGACAGGACATGCATCGATTGCAAATTATTTACAAATCCCTCACGTCGTAGGTGCTGGAGAATTGACACCATTAGCCGCAGCAATGATCGCGGGCGGTCTTGGTTTTTTATGGTTTAACACATACCCAGCGCAAGTTTTCATGGGCGATGTAGGGAGTCTCAGTTTGGGTGGATTTTTAGGGACACTGGCCGTTTTAACAAAGAATGAACTTTTGATGATTCTTTTGGGCGGTGTTTTTGTAGTGGAGGCTTTGTCAGTGATCACACAAGTGGCGTCATTCAAGCTCACTGGAAAACGTATTTTTAAAATGGCACCGATTCATCATCACTTCGAATTAGGTGGTTTGACAGAAACTAAAATCATCGTTCGATTTTGGATTATTTCAATTCTGTTAGCGGCGTTAAGTCTTGCAACGCTCAAATTAAGATAATTATTTTTTAAATTAAAAGTCATTAGACTAAGGAAGTATATCAATGTGGAAAGAAGTCTCTGAATTAAAAGATAAAAAAATTCTTATCGTAGGCCTTGGTAAAACAGGTGTTGCTTTAGCAAAATTTTTAACAAAGCACGAAGCACAAGTCACTGTGACAGATCATAAATCGAAACCCGAACTATCTTCGCAGCTTGATCAGTTGGAAGGATATAATAATATCAAGTTTGAATTGGGGTCACATTCTCCGAAAACTTTTATCGCTCAAGACTTGGTGATATTATCCCCTGGAGTTGCACCGCATTTAAAGATTTTTGAATATGCCAGACAGCAAGGTGTAAAAATCACAGGTGAATTCGAATTTATCTCTGCTTTTATCAAAGAGCCTATCGTTGCCATTACGGGGACGAACGGAAAAACGACAATTGCGCGTATTGCTGAAAGTATGCTTAAAGAAAGCGGTATTGAAGTTTGGGTGGGTGGTTCGAATGAAAACCCAATGACAAATTATTTACTGGAAGAAAAGTACCAATCTGGCGAATTAAAAGCCAAAGTTGTCATCGCAGAAGTTTCAGGTTTCATGCTTGAGCACTGTGTGAATTTTAATCCAGCAAATATTATCTTCAGTAATTTAGCGGAAAACCATCTCGATCGTTATCGATCAATGGAAGAATACGTAAATGCAAAACGTAAAGTTTTTAAAAATACAAATCAAGCAACGACATCGATTTTGAATGCTGATGACAATGCAGTAGTTGAATTAGCTCGTGATCCATCGGTTCAGCGTGGTAAGATTTTCTACTTCTCGAGAAAACCGGCTTTAGAGCCGCAAATCATGAATATCGGAGGAGCAGTAAACATTGGTGATGAAATTCGTGTCCGCACCGGTCCTGAGATCGAAAGCTTTAATATTCGTGGTATGAAGCTTAAGGGAAAGCACTCTGTTGAAAATATGATGGCCGCTTTACTGTTGGCGCGAGAGTACGGAGCAACCAAAGAAGCTGTTCAAAAAGTAATTTTAACTTTTGCGACGCTGAAGCACCGTATGGAATACGTGCGTAAAGTGGGCGGAGTTTTATTTTATAATGACTCGAAAGCCACGAATGTTCATGCTGTATTGCGATCTTTAGATTGTTTTGATGAAAATGTCATTTTGATTGCCGGCGGTAAAGATACAAATTTGAATTATGAACCCTTAAGAAATATCGTTCGTCGTAAAGTGAAAACATTGATACTTGTTGGAGAGGCCAAAGAGCGTATCAATCGCGATTTAGGTGACTATTGTGAAACGTATTTGATTGGTACTTTTGAAGAAGCCGTTCTGATAGCCTACCAAAAGTCTAGGATCTCAGATACGGTCCTTTTATCTCCGGCATGTTCAAGTTTTGATATGTTTGACAGTTACGAAGAGAGAGGAGACTATTTTAAAGAGATCGTTCAAAAATTCAAATAAGGAAAACTTTGAAAACCAGATTTCTTTCATCTAGTCTTTTTTTGTCTATATTTGCACTGCTCGGAATCGGGTTGGTGCAAGTTTATAGCGCCAGTTATATTTTCGCGACAGAATCTTACGACGACGGTCTTTATTTTTTTAAAAGACAATTCGTTTTTACGATTCTTGCGATTGCGACCCTGATTTTTACGACTCAAATTCCGTTCGAAAAAATTCGTCAGCACTCTTGGATTTTGTGGTTTGGAGCTTTTGTATTGGTTCTTGCCACATTTATTCCGGGCCTCGGTGTACGTGTTGGCGGTGCTCAACGTTGGTTGCAGCTGCCTTTTGGAATTCGTTTTGAACCTTCTGAGCTTTTGAAAATCGCTTTTAGTTTTCTTTTTGCAAGTTTGGTTTGTCGTGAACAAAATGCTCTCGGAAAATTAAAATGGGGTTGGTTATTTTTATTTTTAGTTGCTCCTATTGCCATTTTATTGAAACAACCTGATTTCGGAAGTTTTGCCATCATTATGATGGTGGGTATGGCCTTACTGTTTACATTCGGAATGAATTTAAAATGGTTGGCAGGCGCAGCTGTTGCGGCCCTTCCAGTATTATACATGCTGGTTTGGCATTCGCCATATCGTCGAGCTCGGGTTCAAGCCTTTTTAGATCCATGGTCTGATCCTGCCCAAAAAGGTTTCCAAGTTATCCAAAGTATGTTGTCCGTTCACTCGGGTGGGTTAACGGGCCAAGGTTTGGGACAAGGCCAAGGAAAATTATTTTTCTTACCAGAAGCTCACACTGATTTTACAATGGCTGTTCTTGGAGAAGAATTAGGTTTTATCGGAATATTAGCCATTTTATTAATTTACGGTTTTGTTGTTTTTCGCGGTTTTTCAATTGCGATCAAAACGGATGATTTATTTAAAAAAACTTTAGCTTTAGGTTTATCAACAACATTTGCTTTATCTGTATTTATAAATATGGGTGTTGTGATGGGATTGTTGCCAACTAAAGGTTTAACGATGCCATTTTTAAGCTATGGTGGAAGTTCACTGATTGTTCTTTGTTTTATGTTCGGTATTTTATTAAATATCGAAATGTCTGAAAGTCGTTAACAATGTCAAAAGTTCTGAAAGTTTTTTTAGCTGGTGGTGGAACTGGTGGGCATATTTACCCCGCGCTTTCCATTGCTGAAGCGCTTAAAAAAATTGAACCCTCTATTCAGATTGAATTTGTTGGTACCGAGTCTGGTTTAGAAACTCGTATCGTACCTAAAGCGGGTTATAAATTAAATTTGATTCAAAGCGGAAAGCTGAATTTTTCTGGAAAGCTTTTGGAGAAAATTAAAACACTCATCAAAATTCCAGTCGGGCTTATCCAATCTGTTTTTTTGATTTTAAAATTTAAACCTGATTATGTTCTGGGGGTTGGTGGTTACGTATCAGCACCAATGTTGTTGGCCGCAGCCCTTCTTGGCCGACGAACAGCTTTTTGGGAGCCGAACGCGCACCCTGGAATGGCAAATCGAATATTGTCTCGTTGGATTGATAAGTCCTATTTAGTTTTTCAAGATGCAAGTCGATATCTGCATTCTACAAAAAATCTTGTTTTTGGAATGCCCTTGCGTGCTGAGATGGAAGACTTAAATCAGGCAAAAAAGAAATCAAATAAGTTTTCTATTTTATGTTTTGGCGGTAGCCAAGGATCGATGTTTTTAAATCAAAAACTGTCAGATTTTATTTTGAATCACCCCGAATTACAAAATCAAATCGAAGTTGTGCACCAGACAGGTGTCGCTGATTTTGAAAATATGAAACGTAAATATAAAAATATTCAGTGTGTACAGGTTTATGATTTTATTTACAATATGCCGGACTATTATCAAAAGGCTGATTTACTGATTTGTCGTGGGGGCGCAAGTACACTGGCAGAAGCAGCTGCATTTGGAGTTGTCCCTGTGGTGATACCTTTGCCAGCCGCAGATGATCATCAGCAAAAAAACGCTGAAAGTCTTGTGCAAAAAAAAGCTGGGTTTATGTTTATTCAAAAAACTTTCAATGATGATGAGTTTAAGAGACAAATGATCTCTTTAATTCAACGTCCAGAACAACTTGAACCGATGGTTGTTCATTTAAAAGCGTTGGCCCCGCAAAATGCGTCAATGGCCATCGCCGAAGACATGTTAAAGGAAATGCAAAAAATATGAAATTAGAAAAAGCCAAATTTCATTTTATTGGTATTGGTGGAATCGGTATGTGTGGTTTGGCAGAGCTCCTCCATAATATCGGAGCAGTCGTCACAGGTTCTGATGCCAGTGAAAATTCAAATACAGAACGTTTAAAGAATATGGGAATCAAAGTTTTTAAAGGTCATGCGGCTGAAAATGTCGGTGAAACCGATGTGATCGTTTATTCCAGTGCAATTCCTTTTACGAATCCTGAAATCAAAGAAGCGCGAGCCCGTGAAATTCCATTGATACCTCGAGCTGAGGCTTTGGCCGAAATTATGCGTATCCGTCGCGGTATCGCTGTCGCTGGCACGCACGGTAAAACCACGACAACAAGTTTAATTTCTTCCATTTTTTTAGAAGCTAACCAAGATCCAACTATTGTTGTGGGTGGACGATTTGAGCGTATTAAATCCACAGCTCTTCTTGGTAAAGGAGAATGGCTGATCGCTGAAGCGGATGAAAGTGATGGTAGTTTTAATAAATTATCTCCTGAAATTGCAGTGATCACAAATATTGATTCAGATCATATGGATCATTACAAAACTTTTGAAAATTTGAAGCGAGCTTTTTTTGATTTTTCTCATCGTGTTCCTTTTTATGGAATGGTAATCGCTTGCGGAGATGATCCTGTCGTTCGTCAAGTTTTTGAAAATTATAATAAACGTATTTTATTTTATGGTTTTGATCCAAAAAATGATTTTGTGATCACAGGACAGAATGGCAAATACGTGGTTCAAAAAAAAGAAGCACTCACTGATCAATTAAAAACCCTCGGCGAGTTTCATTTGCAAATGCCAGGAATTCACACAGCACTGAACGCGACTGCGGCAATTGCTGTTTCGATGGCGGCAGGAATTGATTTTGAAACCTGTGCTATCGGACTTAATAAATTTGAAGGTGTTGATCGCAGGTTTCAATTCAAAGGCGAAGCGGCCGGAATTAAAGTTTATGATGATTATGGACATCATCCGACAGAGGTTCGTGCAACACTACAGGCATTTCGCGAAAAATTTCCAACGCAACGTTTGGTTGTTTATTTTCAACCCCATCGTTTTTCTCGGACGCAGCACTGTTGGCAAGACTTCAAAAATTGTTTTTTACAAAGTGATGTGTTGTTCATGGCCGATATTTATCCCGCCGGTGAAACGGCCATACCTGGAATCACATCTGTAAAATTGTTAGAAGAAATGAAACACGATCATTCTTATCATACAGCAAAGTCTGAAGAGCAAATTAAAATTATTTCCGAGAGTCTGAAGTCGGGCGACATATTTATTACCTTAGGTGCCGGCGACGGTTGGAAGTTGGGTCTTGATGTCCTTAGTTATATCTCAAAACGTTAATTTAGCTGAATTTACTTCGTGGTTGATAGGTGGCAATGCAGAGTTTTTTTGTATGCCCACGACGATTGAAGAGTTGAAGGAAGCTGTTCAATACTCCCAAGCACATCATCTGAAAATTTCAATTTTGGGCGGGGGTAGTAATGTTTTGATTTCAGATCATGGCATTAAAGGGCTTACGATTTGTTTACGTAAATTCAGTCATACGACGATTAAAACAGCAAATGACAATCTGTATATTGAAACCTTATCAGGGACTTCAAAATCTGAACTCCTCAAAATTTTTCTAAAGCATAAATCAACACCGGCTTTGTTTTTAGCAGGTCTTCCAGGTGATGTTGGTGGCGGTGTTGTGATGAACGCTGGGGTTGCTGAAAGTGTTGAACCGCGTGAATTTATGCAATTGGTGGATTGGATCGAAGTGATGGATACGGATTTGAATATTCGTCGCATCCAAAAATCTGATTTAAAAATTTCTTATCGTCACACTGAAGGATGGCAGCCAGGCATCATCACAAAAGTTGCGATCAGCTGGCCGATCGAGGGTGAAAATGCGCTATTGGCTAAAGTGAAAGAGGCCAATCTTGTGCGATTGTCAAAACAACCTTTAGATATGCCATCTTGTGGCTCTGTCTTTAAAAATCCAGAAGGTCATAAGGCTGCGCAGTTGATTGATCAGTGTGGACTTAAAGGCTTTCAAATTGGCGATGCACAGGTTTCATTAAAACACGCCAACTTTATTGTTAATTTGAATAAAGCCACAGCGACAGATACATGGAACGTCATTCAACATGTCAAAAAAACCGTTCTTGATCAAAAAGGTGTTCAATTAACAACAGAAGTTGTGCGATTGGGTGAATGGTAAACAAATCAGTTTCCTAAGCTTAGCTTCAATGATAAAGAGACTTATGCAAAAATCAGACGTCTCTGAAATCCTAAAATCAACCTATGAACAAGTTATTTCTAATTCAGGGGGTCAACTCGCAAGTTATATTCCAGAGTTGGCCAATATTAAACCTGATTTATTTGCGATTTCTTACGTTGATGTTCATGGAAATCAAATTTCCATCGGAGATTGCGAAAGCCTTTTTACATTACAATCAACATCAAAACCGATCACATATTCTTTGGCTCTTCAACTTAAAGGTGAAGAGTTTGTACATTCAAAAGTCGGCGTAGAGCCCACGGGAGAGGCTTTCAATTCGATTATTGAGCTGGAAGAAAAGTCGCATCGCCCTTTTAATCCCATGATCAATTCAGGTGCAATAGCGACAACAAGTTTGATTGAAGGAATAGATTTTAATTCAAAACTCGAATTGATCTTGAATCACTTTGAAAAATTTGTCGGTCATAAACTCACCATTGATGAGAAAGTGTTTGCTTCCGAAAAAAATACGGCTCATCGTAATCGAGCCATTGCGCATTTGATGAAACACTTTGAAGTGATCGATTCAGATATCGAAGAAACATTAGATCTTTACTTCAAACAGTGCTCGATACTCGTGAATTGCAATGACTTGGCCATGATTGCAGGAACGATGGCCAACCGCGGAATTCAACCTAAAACACGACAGCAAGTCATGAGTGCAGATCATGTGGTTCAAACTTTAAGTTTGATGTTTTCGTGCGGTATGTATGACACAGCCGGCGAGTGGGCTTTTCGAGTGGGACTTCCTGCTAAAAGTGGAGTGAGTGGCGCTTTGTTCGTTGTGGTTCCGGGGCAGTTTGGACTCGCTGTTTACTCTCCGCGGATAGATGAGCATGGACATAGTGTTCGTGGGCGTAAAGCTGTCGAGCTGATCGCAAAAAAATTGAATGTGAATATTTTTAAATCTGTGAGCAAGGAATAATTCAATGAAATTTCAAATTAATTCTGTCATCGAAAAGATTCAGTATTACATCCAACTCGAGACCTTTATTTTGTTGTCGTTTTTTTTATTGGCTTCTTTTGTATTTTACAAAATCTTTTTAAAAAAAATCAGCTTAAAGCGCCACGCGAATCTTAAAGAGCGTTTTTTAGGAACATCAATAATGCTGGCTGTTTCTGCTGTTCTTTCATTGGCTCACTGGAAGTTGTTTTCGAATCAAGAATCACTGATCATGCTGAGAATTTCAGATTACTCAGCATTCTTCAGCCTGATTACAGCATCGATAACTGTGATTAAGTTGGCACAGATCGAAGTCTATCTCTATTTGTTTTTTAAAAATATCTCACAAGGAATTCCGCGATTAATTGTGAATTTATTCACTGTTGTTTTTTCTTTTTTAGTTTTAAGTTATTTGGCTTCCGAAGTGTTTTCAATTCATATCACGACGATGCTTGCGACATCAGCTGTATTTTCATTAGTTCTTGGTTTGGCTCTACAAGATACTTTAGGAAATTTATTTTCAGGTGTTGCAATGCAAATAGGACAACCTTTCGTGATTGGTGATTGGGTCGAAATCAGTCATGATTCGCAAAAATGGACAGGACAAATTCAAGAAATCACGTGGCGAGCAACTTTTTTGTCTAGTTTTTCCGATGAATGGATCATGATCCCAAATAAGACGATTGCGCAAAGTCAGATTACAATCTTTACAAATACAAATAAGATACTCAGGCAGTCGTTGTTATTTCGAATCAATTTTAATACAGATTTGAAATTAGTAAAAAAATTATTAAATGATGTGGTCATGAGCACATCAGGTGTAATGAAAACTCCAGAATCTAGAACACTAGTTATCGAAACGACAGAGTCTTGGCTTTCGCTTAAAGTTTTTTACTCGATCGAAGATTTCTCGTTAAAGTACCGAATTGCTGATCAAATTTATGAAACGGCTATTTCAGAACTGACTAAGAACAATATCAAATTGGCACAATCTAAAATTCAAATTCATCAAAATTCATAATTAAGGTAAAGTCTCATAACAAGACTAAAAACTAGACCAAATTAGGATAAGATTAATAGATCATGCGTCCGATAAAAACGTCAGAGGTATTTACTATGAATCAAATCACTAAAGCAATTTTATTTTTATTTTTAACATCAGCATTCGTTTCTTGTACTAAATCAGACACGAATGATTTGCAGGATGCACAGCTCTGTTTGAATACAGCACCCGCCAGCGAAGCCATGAATTGTGTATCTAAAATTTCGAGTAATACCACAGAAAACGCCTATAAATTGCGTTGCTCAGCGGTGTTTATTGCGAATGGTTTTGGAAGTCCAAGTAGTTTTATTACCGCTTTAGATCAAATTAAAAATGGTTCTAATAATGCAGGCTGTACGGGGTCATGCTCAGGGTCGCTTGCAGCGATGAGTTCATTAAATTTTGGAACTACGCAGTCAGATTTAGATGAGGCTACATTAGCTTTCAATGAGTGTAAAAATTCAGGTGTAGGTATATATTCACAAATTAGTTCAATTTTTAAAATTGGAACATTGCTTGCAAAAACTGCGGGAAGTGTAGATGTTGGAAATTTAGAGACCGCTGCAGCAGCACTAACAGGTGCTAGTGCTGAAGTTGTAGGTGAAGTGGTTCAAGCGACTTATGCTTCTGCTTGTGCTGATCCGACAAATGCATCGGAGTCGACTCAGCAGTACTGTTCAGAGTTATCAACAGCAATCAGCGGCGGAGCAACGTCTCAGTCAATCGGGGAATGTTTGCTGGGTAAGATGGCCGACCCAGCTCACGTTTGTCCGTAGTCGTTTAAAAGTTAAATCCAATTTTCACGGCGTTGACTCGGTTTTCGACATTCGTTGTCGAAGTACCGACTTCTTCGCCGTAAGTTACAGCATCAATTTCGACAATACCTAATAATAAAGTCACACCAGCCGTAAAATACATTTGGTTCACGCCCGCACGGAATTGAGTTTTAAACCAAGTCCCAGGTGAATAATCAAATTCAAAACCAGCATGCGTGGATTTGCGCACAGTCGTGTTTGGATGTAAAAGATTTTTCGCTTCCGCTGTTAATCTTAATTTGAGATCACCTAAAGTTGATAAGTCATATCCTACGCCGATATCCATAACGCGAGGATTTTTTGTCGGCGCTGTGGTGGCGTCTTTATTCACCATCGTTGATTTTGTAAACTCAGAACTGACAAGATTGCGAACCACGAAACTAAATGCGAGTGGAGTTGTGACTTCAGTTTTTGTTTCAGAAGCAGCAGCGACAACTTCTGGCTTATTCTCTTCAGTCGGGGCGGCAACTGTTTGGTCCGCTGAAGAAATATCTGATGAACTGTTTTCAGCCATGAGTTCAGACTGTGGATCTCGTTGAGCATCGTCTTCTTTTTTTTCAGTCGTTGATTCTGTCGCATCGCCAGAAGTTTTTGCGGCTGGTTTAGTCTCAATTTGCAAATCGTCGGCAGGTGATGTTTTTTCAACCTTAACAATTTTCGAAAATTCTGGTGTCCAAATAAAACCAAATTCGGCGTCGATATTAGTGCCCTCTTTAAAACGGTCTTTAGAAAGTACATTTGAATTCGTCGCAAGTTCTAAAGCACTTACAGCTTGTTCGACACTGTCACGGTGAATAAATTTTGCAAGAACACCAGCTGAAATTGTCGGAGTGACTTGTTTTCCATAGCCATAAGCAATCGTCGTATCTTTTTTAATATTTAAGTCCAATGATGGTCCTAATTGGCGATTCACAGTCATATCTAAAGTAAGGTCTAAAGGAATGAGTGCTATCCCCCAGTTGGGTCTGACCCAAAATAATTCAACGGCTTGAACACGAGCGCCGAGTGGTTTCCCGTAATATTGGTCAAGGACTCCAGATATTGCAGTGGCTTTGGCAGTGTCGCCGACAGCATTTTTTTCTGCATTAGAAATATCTGTCATAATTGTCGTTGTGCTCGAAGAAACTCCGGCGCCAGCTAATGTGAATTGAATTTCACCTCGTTTTTTTCGTGCGAGAACAGCGGGGTTATACAATAGTGCTGAATAGTCATCGGCCACAGTTGTAAAGGCATTCCCCATTCCCATCGCGCGGAGTGATTGATATTGATTATGTACTTTTGTGTTTAACGACTCCGCGGCCATTGCGGATGTTGAAATCGATAAAACAAGCGAAAAGAAAAAATGTTTTTTCATGTGCAGTCCTTTTTGGTGATTACTAAGACTAAATCGTATCATGTTGAGATGGCGTCATCATCGAAAATAATTTCCAAACTGTACTCATCTTTGGTCTGGTTTTTTCCGATAATTATGCAAAGGCTGAATCATTTACGATCTGCCAAGACTAAAGTTCGAATTCATCGAACTTGATATTGAAAGGAAAACTCATGAAGTCTAATTACACGTTCAAGCACCTAGACCACTCTGAATCACTGGTTAACTATGCAGATCAAAAACTGAACGAAGTTGGAAAATTTTTACTTAAAGAGGGGCGTTGTAACGTGTACTTTTGGAAAGACCAGCACCAGTTTCGTGTTGAGGTCAGTATTAATTCAAAGCAAAAATTTTTTAAAGCCACTGGTCAAGCCACGGATATTTATGTCGCTGTCGATTTGATGGCTGATAAACTAGAAAAACAATTTTTGAAAATTAAAGAAATTTATTTAGATCACAAAAAGTTTGAGCTTTCGAAAGAGGGTCGTTTGAATAGTGAAGTCAACGATCAATTTGAACTTCAACCGAAGTGGAAGAAAACAGCTTAAAAGCGATTTAACGAAATTGAAAATAAAGCCATGTCGTTTTTTCGCATGGCTTTATTAATTTTTTAGTCTTTATAGAATGTAATTAAAACTTCACCTAAGCGAATGCCAAACTTCGACATCACGGCTTTATTCATCATCACCTTGTCAGTCAGTAAGTACATCCAATCATCGAAATTCACTTTATAAACTGTACCATCAACGTCTAAATTCATTGTGTAAGTCCAATGGAAGGCATTTCCGGCAGTTTCACCTGTTGCAAATCCGTCAACATCAGCAGCTGTGCCTTTATATTTTCCGTCGGCTTGTTTGCTGATCGTCCAAATCCGTTGAGTTTTTGTTCCGTCTGACCAGTCAAAGTCTTCTTGAAGAGTTCCGACTGGGCCAGCCCATGTTGTGTTTAAATGCACTGTGAATCTTTTTTTGACTTTTCCAAATCGGTCCATAAAAAGCCCATGGGCCATCATTTTTCCATTCAAATAGTTTTCTAAGACCAATGCTGGTTTTTCCAATTCATATTCTTTGATCGAAGTTGTGCAGCTTGAAAGTAATGACATGATTAAAATCCCCCAAAGTATTTTCATATTAAACCTCATATGCAGATCGTATTCCTTTTGAAGAGCCTTGTCTAAGGCTCAAGTGCCCAATGTTAAAAGACAGCTTACGGGTTGCAAATCATTTTCTGATGGAAATCTCAAAATGAGACTTGTTTGGTTTTGGTTTGTTATTTGCATTCAAATTGGATATGAAAAAAATAAAAAATAATAGCTATTTTATTCGTTCTAGGTGTCCAAAAGTATTCACACGGGTGCTATTTATTGCAGTCTTGCCTGCACTGTTAACGTCAACTGCGTTTGGTAAACAATGTGTTGAATTGTTTGAATCGGACTATACGGCGATCACATTTCAACATCCACATAAATTAGCAGGTATGGTTTCTGAGAAAATGAACGTGGAATGGTCTGAAGGTTCTCATTTTTTATCTTTATCTGAGGGGAATCATTATACGGTATTTTCCGCTTTAAATGGACAGAGAGTTTATTTTGGACAAGATCGGCCCATATTTGATGCTGATGGCAGCTCTTTTTCTATTTTTTCGAAAAGTATGAAAACACTCTATTCCTATAGCATGCCAGATCTTATACAAAAAAAAATTGATATAGCTGCAGATCACATTGTTGATATACGAAGTCAATTTGTGATTGCGCAAAAAAATGGTGCTGAAGGGTATTTTATATTCAGCAAACATACGGGTGAGCTTTTACATCATCAAGAGCGGGCTCACATATATATCAAGTCACAAAACCAAAACGAGGCAACTTTTGTAACTGAGCCATCTCTATTTAGTGGTTTAGTAAATGAGAAAAAAGGCATGATCGAAAGTATTTCGCTACCTAGCTTGTTGACGGGAATTCATGTTGGAGATGCAATTGTTTTTGATGCAATTGAAGCTGGTTTTGGGAGCGATAATTTTATTAAGATTAAATCAGGTGTGGTAAACTCCCTTGTTCGTAGAAGTAGTTTGGCGGAGCACAGAATTGCAAATAATTTTTTAAGGGCCTACGAAATAGATCAGCAAAAAAATATTTACGCGATTCAAACAACAGATCAAGTTATGGTTTATAAAAACGGCGTGCTTCAGTTTAATCAAGTTTTACAAAATTCTCGAGATTTAAAAATAATAGCTTATTCTGAAGCTGAGGCGGTTTATTTAGCCTATGATTCTCACATGGGAAAGTTAATGACCTTGATGCCGTTTGGTAAAACTAAGTCTGTCGTCGAATTTGGACCGTCGGCAAACGTCGTCTTTTTCAGGCCACAGCTCGTCTCTCCGGGTACTTTAATGTATCAAGGAAAAGACGGAAAATTTTATTTTTGGCATCTCCGTAATCAAACCACTGAGGTTGTTTCTGAAGATCTTTCACGCGGACTATCAAAAGATAGTCGTTACATGGCAAGATACGATAAAAAAATATCAAACTGGGTTCTCACTCGAAATTCTAGCACTTACACAAATTAGAAATAAACCTATTCGTTGTTCGTTTGCTTACAAAACGTAAAGTCGTGAACGTTCGTTGGTTCTGACCCGTCGATGCTCTAGGTGTGACGGCGGACGGGGAGCTTATTTTTCATGCGTTTGTCAGAATAGAGCTTTCATTAAGTTTAATCCAAAATGTTGACTAAGGATTGACCGAAGCCCTGCGAACAGGTACTTTTCATTGGTTCATTGACCATATTATTTTACAGGCAAAAAGGGCTCGAATTATGAAAAATTATATTTTCACAAGTGAATCTGTTTCTGAAGGACATCCGGACAAAATGGCCGATCAAATCAGCGATGCTGTTTTGGACGCAATTTTAGCACAAGACCCCAAAGGGCGCGTGGCCTGTGAAACTTTGTTAACAACGGGACTTGTTGTTGTTGCCGGAGAAATCTCTACAACAGCAAAGGTCAACTTTTCTGAAATTGCTCGTAACACTGTTGCTAAAATTGGTTATGATCATTCAGACAAAGGTTTCGATCATAAAACTTGCGCCGTGATGGTGTCGGTCGGACAGCAATCTCCTGATATTTCTATGGGCGTTAAAGAAACTGGATCGGATGATCAAGGTGCTGGTGACCAAGGTTTGATGTTTGGTTATGCGACGAATGAAACTCCAGAGTACATGCCTTTAACATTATCCATGTCGCATAAACTAGTGAAAGATTTATCAGCTTTAAGAAAAGCAAATAAAGTCAACTGGCTTCGTCCGGATGCTAAGTCACAAGTTTCTGTTCAGTACGAAAATGGTAAAGCAAAACGAATTGATACAATCGTTTTATCAACTCAGCATTCGGAATCAGTAACTCAAAAAGAAATTCATGAATTTATCATGGAAGAACTTTTCAAAAAATCAATTCCATCTCAGTGGATTGATAAAAATACAAAATTTCATATTAATCCAACCGGTCGTTTTGTCACTGGCGGCCCTATGGGAGACGCGGGTTTAACAGGACGTAAGATCATCGTTGATACTTACGGCGGTCATGGTGGTCATGGTGGTGGAGCCTTCTCGGGTAAAGATCCTACAAAAGTGGATCGTTCTGCTGCATATGCTGCACGACACGTGGCTAAAAATATCGTAGCAGCAGGCCTTGCTGAAAAATGTATGGTGCAAATTGCTTATGCGATTGGTGTAGCAAACCCAGTCAGCATTACTGTTGAAGATTACGGAACAAGTACTGTCGGGGCCGAAAAACTTGAGCAAGCTGTTCGCAAAGTTTGGGATCTTCGCCCGGCACGAATTGTTAAAGAATTTGATCTATTACGTCCGATTTATTCTCCCACATCTGCATACGGCCATTTTGGTCGTGAAGAAAAATTGAACGAAGGTTTTTTTACTTGGGAAAAAGTAAATAAAATTGAACAACTGAAGGCGGCAATTCTTTAATGGATCCAAAACTGATTCGAAATTTTTCTATTATTGCTCACATTGACCACGGTAAATCGACTCTGGCCGATTCACTATTATCATTCACGGGAGCGCTTTCTGATAGAGAGCAAAAAAATCAGTTTTTAGATAACATGGAGCTTGAGCGTGAGCGTGGTATTACGATCAAAGCTCAAACAGTGAGTCTCACTTATACTTCGAAAGTTGACGGTCTGACTTATCAAATCAATTTGATCGATACGCCGGGGCACGTGGATTTTTCGTATGAAGTGTCTCGTTCATTAGCTGCTTGTGAAGGCGCTATTCTGGTTGTCGATGCAGCTCAAGGCGTTGAAGCACAAACTCTTGCTAACGTCTATTTGGCGTTAGAAAATAACTTAGAGATTATTCCAGTTCTAAATAAAATTGATTTACCAACAGCCGATCCCGAAGGCGTCAAAAAACAAATCGAAGACACTGTCGGTTTAGATTGTAGTGATATTATTCATGCATCTGCTAAAGAAATGGTTGGTATTCAAGATATTCTTGAGGCTGTCATCGCCAAAGTACCACCACCCAAAGCTAATCGTGATATGACTCCAAGAGCTTTGATTTTCGACTCGTGGTTTGATGCCTACCAAGGTGTTGTTGTTCTTGTTCGTATGATGGATGGGATTATCAAAAAAGGTGATCGCATAAAATTCATGGCCACAGATCGAGATTACGAAGTTTTACGAATGGGTAAATACACACCATTTCCAGGTCCGCAGGAGCAATTAGATTCTGGCGAAGTGGGTTTTATCATTTGTGGGATCAAAGATATCCGAGACGTTAAAGTCGGTGATACTGTGACCTCGGCGAAGCATTCCGCAACAGAACCTTTACCTGGTTTTCAAAAAGTCAAACCCATGGTTTTCGCAGGTATTTTCCCTGTCGTTGCCAGTGAATATGAAAATCTTAAAGATGCTCTTGATAAGTTATGTTTGAATGACTCTTCGCTGACTTTTGAAAAAGAGAAATCCTTAGCCCTAGGTTTTGGTTACCGTTGTGGTTTCTTGGGTCTTTTGCACATGGAGATTGTTCAAGAGCGACTCGAGCGTGAATTTAATCTCAATTTAATTACGACGGCTCCAACGGTTGTCTATCGTATTACAAAAACAGATGGCAAAGTCTTGATGCTTGAGAATCCGTCTGGAATGCCGGATGAGACGCAAATTGCAAAAATGGAAGAGCCTTATGTCAAAGTAACGCTTCATACGCCTACAGAATTTATTGGTGGTTTATTAAAGCTTTGCGAAGACAAGCGCGGAATCCAAATCAAAATGGATTACGTGAACGAGAAAAAAGTGATTATCGAATACAAGCTTCCGATGAACGAAATGGTGATGGATTTTTACGATCGTTTAAAGTCGATCACAAAAGGTTATGCCTCATTGGAGTATGAATTTTTAGATTTTGAAGAAGCAGATCTCGTCAAAATGGACATATTGATCAACGGAGAACCGGTTGATGCCTTGTCATTGATTATTCATAAGTCTAAGGCGCAAAATCGCGGGCGCTTATTGACTGAAAAAATGAAGGAATTGATTCCTCGTCAACAGTACCAAGTGGCTATTCAGGCTGCGATTGGTTCAAAAATTGTCGCCCGTGAAACGCTAGGTGCTATCAAAAAAGACGTGACCGCCAAGTGTTATGGTGGTGACATATCTCGTAAACGTAAGCTTTTAGAAAAGCAAAAAGAAGGTAAAAAGCGCATGAAACAGATCGGATCTGTCGACGTGCCGCAAGAAGCTTTCTTAGCCATTTTAAAAATCGAAGATTAATCGGGAACCTAAAATCCTGATTGATGAGAAAAGGATTTTATGTTCGGAAATATTTTTAAAACCAATAAAGATAAAAAAGTAGAAGTTAGGTCTCCAAAGGTTTGGAACCCTTCAGTTCGAGAATTTTGGACGGGTGATAATCCAGGTTCAATGATTTTAGCAGTTCTGGCTGCTTTAACTATTCGTTGGTTGTTGCTCGAAGCTTATGTGATTCCTACGGGCTCCTTATTGCCGTCGCTTTTGATTAACGATCATATTTTCGTTAATAAATTAACGTACGGAATACGTGTCCCATTTAGTGAAAACTGGATGGTTAAGTTTCGCGAGCCAGAACGCGGTGAAATCGTCGTTTTTAAGTATCCTGTCGACATGAGTACGTTTTTTATTAAACGCGTGATCGGTGTTCCTGGGGATAAAATCAAAGTCGAAAATGGAAATTTATACGTCAATGATCAATTGCAAGAACGTACTGTTCCCGAGTCTTCTGAAGATTTTGATTGGTTGAATGACGAAAATTTAAATGGGCGTGATGGTGGGTACCAAGACGCCAAAGCAAACTATACTCATTTTACAGAAAAATTGCAAAATTCTAAAGGTGGTTTTACAAATCACAGCATAATGATGAGAAAAAACGAAATGACCAGCAGCTCTGGAAATGGTGAGTGGGTTGTTCCTCAAGACAGTTTGTTTATGATGGGTGATAACAGAAATAATTCTCATGATTCGCGCTACTGGGGGTTCGTACCTCAAAAAAATATTTTAGGAAAAGCCGGATTTGTTTGGTTGAGCTGTGATAAAATGATTCCTTATGTTCCGATTATTTGTAATCCACTGACAATTCGGTGGACTCGATTTGGTCATACATTTAAGCAATAACACGAGAATTTGAAAATGAATTTTCCTCGCCTAAAAATTGGAAAACAAGGTCGATGGCCGCAAGCGCTGGTTCTGTTTTTTTTACCTATTTTTTTGATTTTTAGTTTGCGTTGGTTTTTTTACGAACCTTTTGTCATTCCCTCTGAAAGTATGGTTCCAAATCTGTATATTCATGACCACATTTTGGTTCAAAAATTTGCTTACGGCCTAAAGCCTCCGATGGGTGATGGTTGGATTTTCAAATGGTCTCAACCTGAGCGTGGTGATGTTATTGTCTTCAGATATCCAGAGAATCGTGATGTGTTTTTTATTAAACGACTGATTGGGTTACCTGGTGACGTTATAAAAACAAAAGGAATGAGCCTCACAGTGAATGGAAATCTTTATTCTTTAGAGGCCATTGGAGGTACAGGGAATTTTGAAGAACGCACAAATTTACAAAGAACATATACCGTTCGATTTGATCAAGAATCTAATTTTGATCAAAATGAAGATAAAGAATTTGTTGTTCCTAAAAATTCATATTTTGTGATGGGTGATAATCGATTTAACTCGCACGACTCTCGTTTTTGGGGATTTGTTGCTGAGGATCTTTTGGTGGGTAAGGCACAGTTTATTTGGCTGAGCTGTGAAGAAACTTTGGTTGCTATGCCCTTTATTTGTAACCCAGCAACACTCAGATCTGAGCGACTCTTTTTGGGAATTCATTAGCGCTTCAATCTGAGAATTTGAAATATATCCCTATTTTTTAGACCTGATATTCCCGATAATATTGATATCGGGGGCACCTTATGAAAAAGCTCTTTTTTCTATTGTTATTATTTCCATTTTTTGTTTTTGCAAATGGTTATGGAATTGCAACTTTGGTAAAGGGGTCCGTTCAAGTTATGACCTCAGACGGTAAAAATAAAATTTTAAAACGTGGCGACAAGGTTTTTGAGTCTGACACAATTGTGACTGCCTCAAAGTCTGTTGTTCGTGTAGTAATGGTTGATACGAATATTATAGATGTATATCCGAATTCAAAAGTTTTTATTAAGCAATATGTTTATTCACCTCACGAAGACATAAAAAATGTCAGACTTGAAGTTGCTGCAGGACAGATAAAATCAACAGTAAAGCAAAAATACGATAATGAAAAAAATAAGTACAATGTAAAAACTCCCGCAATTGTGGCGGGTGTGCGCGGTACTATTTTTACGACTGAACATGAGCTCAAGACCGGAGTCAGTCATGTTTTTACACATGAAGGTAATGTGATTGTTGGACGACTCGATGCTCAAGAGAATGTGAAGGATTTTTTTTCAGTGAAAGCGAATCAAAAAATTCAAATCGATAAAACCATTGAAAAACCTCAAGTTGTTGAAATTTTAAATGAAGAGGTTCAAAAGCAAAAAAATCTGGATAAGGAAGATGGTTTTATTAAAGTGGAAAGAAATTCTAGGGAATACAGGTCCGATTCTTCAATGCCAAGTGGGGCGTTCACTCCGCCGGGCTCTTCGCATTCGGTAGGTGGAAATCACAATTCAAATGAACCTCCTACACAGCCCAATCGACGGGAGTCTGGAGATAGTAAAGAGGGAAGTTCATCTGAAGAAAGAGAACCACCGCGCTCTGAAAGTCGTGACAGTCGTGAAAATAATGAAGGAGAGCCTCCAAAGCGAGACGAGACGCCTGCGAAAAGAGAAGACTCAGATTCGCGAAAACGTGAAGATGTTCCACCAATAAAACTTCCAGAGCGAGAGAACAATCGCCCAGATAGTGAAGAAAGTAAAAAAGAAACTAAAAAAAGATTAGAAGAAGAACTTAAGCGACAAAAGCGCTCTGGAAAAGAAAGATAAAGAATCGGTAAATATTTTCAATTTGTGAAGCAACTTGGAGTCAGCATCTGTGGTATAAAAAGTGGGTTATATTTTTTTTAACGATTTTTTTTCTTGCTACTGAAGTTTATGCCTCAGATGACTTTGGTATTGCTGAGCAACTCATTTTGCAAAATGATTGTGAAAATGCTTTGCCGATTTTAGTTTCTGTTTGGAAAAGTAAAAATTTTTCTGATCAAAAAAAGTTGTTATTTTCAATCAGGGATTGTTCTGAAAAAGTACAAAATTACAATCTTAAGGCAAAGTCTGAACTTTTATTGACTAAGCTCGATCCGACAAACGAAAAATTACAATTAGACTATGTTGCTTCTCTTTTTTTTCTTTCAAAATTTAAAAATGTTTTGTCCTTTACAGAGTCTCGACCTCAGCTCAAAAACAATTTTGATTACTGGATGTTACGAGCTCGTGCACATTTCGAACTTGGCCAAACAGAAAAAGCTATTGAAGACTTAAGCGGTGAATTAAATCGAGGGCAAAATATAAAAAAAGCTGAAATATATTACTGGCTAGGGCAGTTTCATTTTGCTGAACAAGATTATGATCAGGCAATTGCATTCTATATGAAGTCCGATGCGGAAGCAGAAAAGCCAGAATGGTTAATGCGGTCAATTAAGGATTTAATAACAACTGCGAATGAAAAAAATAGAAAATGGAGAGGTTATTTTCGGTTTCGATATGGCACTGATTCAAATATATTAAGAGGATCAGATCCAAAATCAGACTATACCCAGTTTCTAGATATTTCGATTGATTATGATTACCTTAAAAGACTCAAAAGAAGTTTAAATTTTGGCTTCGACTATAATTATCAAGGCTATGATAATAACACGAATGAACAAACGGCCTCGTTCGCTCCACGCTTGGGGCAAAGCTTTTTGATTTCAGAGAACTGGAGCATTGACTACTTGTTGAGTGTAGGCAAAGTCTTAACAAATAATCGAGATGATCAAAATTATTTAGTCGCTTTTTCTCAATTGAATTATAAAACGAATTCTGATTTTGAATTGCAAACGGCAGTCAGTTATTTTGCAAACTTGAATAATAATCCCATTCAGCAATTAGCACTGTCTTCGATTTTAAATTTTGGTTTAGGGTCGGATTTTTTTTGGGTTGGCCCTGTTTTTAAACAAAGCAGTTCACCTGAGCCACTGATTGATGCGTTAACTTATGGGTATCCTGTCGTCACGGAATACTCACTCTCATCGAGATACCAGCAGCAAGGCTTACTGCTGGGTTACATCTGGGGGCTTTCAGATGCTTATTCGGTGCAATTTCAGTACTCCATGAATCAGACTCGCTATACGGAATTGGACCTTTCGATCTATAATACGGCAAATACTGAAGGTTCAGGTCAGAGGGTTGATATCTATCAAACTTCTAAAGCTTCTCTCAAATACAGGTACTCAAATTCACTTCGCTTCGAAATTTCAGCAGGATTTACTCAGAATCGGTCATCAGGATTTCAAGGATTTTATTTATCAGATAGGCCTGTAAACTCTTACGACCAAAGCCAAGCTCTTTTGGGATTAACTTACCGCTGGCCCTAAGAGTAAAAAGCATAGACTTCATACTCTGAACTTCATAAATTAGAGTGATGAAGTTTTCTTCCAATTTAAAATGGATTTTAGGCGCATTGTTTTTAGCCTTGTTTTGTCGATTATTTTTAATTTCTATTTATCGAGTACCCACAGTTTCTATGGAGCCGGCCATTCTTTCGGGTGAACTTATCGTTGCCAACCAATTGGCCTATGGTTTTAAGCTTCCATGGATGGAGTCTGGTTATTTCGAATCTGATCCACAGGTCGGTGATATTGTCGCAATTAAATTGCGAAACAAAATGTCCGAGGATTATTTAATTAAAAGAATTTCTGCCAAAAACGCTGAAAACATGTATGAAGTTCGTTCTGAAGTCGAAACTGGCAAAACGACGGCTGCTCTGGTCATTCACCGTGATCAAATACTCAGCAAAGCTTGGCTGGTGTGGTTTTCCATGGGCTCAACGCAAGACTCCATTTCGGGTCAAAAGAGTTTCAGATGGAATCGATTTTTGACAAGGATTCAATAAGTTTGTAGCCTGACTTTAATGTCTGACCAAAATTCTTTGATCGAACTGTCACAACTCAGCGAAAATAAAATTAATCAATTATTTCAATCCTGTATTGAATTAAAGAAAAAATTCAAACAACACAATTTACCTGAATCAACTTTAAAAGGTATTGCCGTCTTGTTATTTTTTGAACCAAGCACTCGAACGCGTTTTAGTTTTGAAGCGGCCTGTGCTCGAGCAGGGGTTCATCCTTTAATTTTAGGTGGAGCTAGTGGAACGAGCCTTGAAAAAGGCGAAACGATGGAAGACACCATCTTTAATCTAGAGGCCATGAGGCCTCTTTTTTTTGTGATCCGTTGTCCTGATGCTCTTGATTTGAAAGATATCCAAAAACAGATTTCAGTCCCCATCATCAACGCAGGTTGGGGAATGAAAGGCCATCCAACACAAGCTCTTCTAGATGCTGTGACTTTGTTTGAACGTTGGGGAAGTTTAAGATCTAAAAAAGTTTTATTTGTCGGCGACATCAAACATTCTCGAGTTGTCGGTTCGCATCGTCAATTGAGTTCAATGTTAAATTATAAAATAGGGTATTGTGCTCCGCGGGAATTATTGCCTCAAGATATCGATATAAATCATGTGGAAGTTTTTGATCGCTTAGACGAGGGACTCAAATGGGCTGATGCCGTCGTAGGTCTTCGAGTACAAAAAGAAAGGCATGCGTCTCAAAGCGATGACGCTTTTATTTCTGATTACCGAAAGTCATTTGGGTTGAATTCTCAGCGTCTCGAAAAATTTAAATCGGACGGTTTGATTTTGCACCCAGGTCCTATCAATTACGGCGTCGAACTTGAAAAAGAAGTTTTATCAGACTCAAGGTCAGTCATTTTACAGCTCGTAGAAAATGGTGCATTTATGCGCGAAACACTGATTCGTCAAATTTTACAAAACCAATCATTAGTTACAAAGGGGTCATTATGAATCAGCGAAAAGTATTTCTCGTGCTGGATGACGGAGATTGTTACGAAGGTGTCGGTTGCTCTCAACAATTGGATTTTCCTGAGCGAGCTGGAGAAGTCGTATTTAATACGACACATTCAGGGTATGAAGAAATAGCGACGGATCCGTCTTACTTAAATCAGATTATTGTCATGACTGCTCCAATGCAGGGAAACTATGGAAGCGATCTTGCGGATTGGGAGTCTTCAAAAATCTGGATTAATGGTTTTGTTTGTTTACAACTTCAGAATTCAGTTCGTAATTCCTCATGGGCTGATTTGCTCGTCAAAAATAAAATTCCTATATTAACAGAAATTGATACTCGAAAATTGACAGTACGACTTAGAAATCAAGGTACACCTTGGGGCGCTTTGGTTGTTGCGGAGTCTTCAGAGTCAGCTCTCCAAAAAGCTCAAGAACTCATTCGAGTTGCAAAACAAGTTGATAAAGATTGGGTTTGGATTGCAAGCCGTAAAAGTGTTGAGCACCGAACTGGTCAAAATCCTCAAGGTCCACGAGTAGCAGTTCTCGATTTCGGTTCTAAAGAAAATATTTTACGAGAGTTGGAAACACGTTGTTCAGAGATTAAAATTTTTCCATCTCGAACACCATTTGATGTGATTCAGTCGTTTTCTCCTGACGCTTTGATGCTGACAAATGGTCCTGGTGACCCTGCGGCTGTTGAGACAGCTCCAGAAACAATCCGGCATTTTCTTGGGAAAATTCCCGTTTTTGGAATTTGTATGGGACATCAAGTTCTGAGTTTGGCTATGGGTGCAAAAACCTATAAATTAAAATTTGGTCACCGTGGAGCTAATCATCCGATTAAAGATTTACTCTTAAATAAAATATACATGTCCAGCCAAAACCATGGATATGCTGTTGACGAAAAAACTTTACCACCGGATGTCCGTGTCACTCACACAAATCTGAACGATAAAACTGTCGCTGGTTTTTACTCAGAAAAATTAAATTGTTTGGGTATTCAGTATCATCCTGAAAGTCACCCAGGGCCACATGATGCAGTTCTGCTCTTTGATTATTTTATTAATGTGATGAATAAAAAAAATATGAATGGAAACAAAAATGATAAATCTATCAGCCTTTGAAGAATGTTATCAAAAATTAATTCTTCATTTTGCGAGCTCTACGTTTAAAGACGAGCTTTTATTGGCACAAAAAGAATTTTTTGATAATGCTGGCACTTTGGATGAAAACAAGCCGAACTATACTCTCAGGATGAGTCAGTTTTTTGATTGGTATTTTCTAACTCGCCCTTTGCTTGGTTACATGCAACCACCGGTTATGGTTTGTGAACAACAGCGAGAACTTCGTCTGACGGACGAAGATCTGCAAGTGATCGAAATTCTTAAACAGCATCAACATTCGGTTTATGAGTATGTTAAAACAAAAAACAATGAAATGATTATTAAAGATTTGTATACAAATGAAAAAGTGAATGTTGTTGCTGATCAAATGATTTTTAGTTTCGACGAAAAAGAATTTTTTGAAGCGCGTGTGATAGCTCTGGATGGCAAGAAATACTATTTAAAAGGTTTTTGCTTTCATCCTGAATCGGCTCAGAAATTTATTTTAGACCAAACGGCAATTTTCAAAAAGAATCACGATCTTAACTTTAAAGAATTTTTAGTGCGATTAAATAAAATGCGTTACAAGTTTGAACAGTATCGACATGTAAAGCCTGAAATGATTTACGCGAACGATAATAAGTTAGGTTTATAATTCTTTATCAGTTAGAGGCAAATTTAATTAATTTTTATACAGCGAGGTCTTATGCCACGAATTCAGAGTATTAAAAAAGTTTTAATTCTTGGAAGTGGTCCGATTCAAATCGGACAGGCTTGCGAGTTTGACTACTCAGGGACCCAAGCTTGTAAAGCGTTGATGGCTGAAGGTCTCGAAGTCATTTTGGTCAACTCAAATCCAGCGACAATTATGACAGACCCAGAAATTGCGACCCGTACCTACATAGAACCGCTTAAAACATCATATATCGAAAAAATTATCGAAAAAGAAAAGCCGGATGCGATCATTCCAACGCTGGGTGGGCAAACGGCTTTGAATTTAGCTTTAGATCTGAATCAAAAAGGAATTCTCAAGAAACATAATGTTCTCATGCTTGGAGCAACGCCAACAGTGATCGAGGCTGCAGAAGACCGTGAAAAGTTTCGAGCCATTTTAGATGAGCTCGGCGCTAAATATCCGAAAAGTGAAATGGTCAAAAGTTTTGAACAAGGAATTCGTGCTGCTGAAATTATTGGTTATCCAATTATTTTACGACCGAACTATACTCTTGGTGGTGGCGGCGGCGGAGTTGCTTACTCCCCAGAAGAATATCACAAGATGCTTGCGCAAGCTTTGCATGAAAGCCCAACATCCGAGGTTCTTGTCGAAGAAAGCATTACAGGTTGGAAAGAGTTTGAACTTGAAGTCATGCGTGATTCTTCGGGCACATTTGTGGTTGTATGCTCAATTGAAAATTTTGATCCTTGTGGTGTACACACGGGTGACAGTATTACAGTTGCTCCTCAACAAACGCTCACTGATCGTGAATATCAAGAGATGCGTGATGAGGCTTATAAAATATTAAATCGTGTGGGTGTTCAAACAGGCGGGGCTAACATTCAATTCGCGACTCATCCAAAAACGGGCGAGCGAGTGGTGATCGAAATGAATCCACGCGTTTCTAGATCATCTGCATTAGCGAGTAAAGCCACTGGATTTCCGATTGCAAAAATTGCAGCACTGCTTGCTATTGGATACCAGCTCGATGAACTTCAAAATGATATTACAAAAGTGACGCCAACGTGTTACGAACCAGCACTTGATTACGTAGTTACAAAAATTCCTCGTTTTGCTTTTGAAAAATTTCAAGGGTCTAAAGATCTTTTAACGACACAGATGAAAAGTGTCGGGGAAGTCATGGCCTTAGGCCGAACACTTCAGGAATCCATGATGAAAGCCTTAGCTTCATTAGAAATGAATACGGAAGCTATACCAGAAGTTCAGTTTGATCTTGAAAAAATCTCTTATCCAAACAGTCAAAGAATTTGGCATATCTTTCAAGCCTTCAGAAACGGAATGACTCTTGAGAAAATTCAAGAGCTCACAGGAATAACGCCTTGGTTTTTAGAACAAATTGAATCCATCATAAAGTTTGAGCAAGAATTTAAAAAAACAGAACTGAGTTTTAAATTATTACAAAAAGCAAAACGTTTTGGTTTCACAGATGCTCGTCTAGCGACACTGAAAAAAATGTCGACGAAGGATATGCGACAGCAGCGACAAAAATTGAATTTACGACCAGCCTATTTACAAGTTGATACTTGCGCCGGCGAGTTTAAATCAGAGACTCCGTATTTTTATTCGACTTATTGGTCAGATCAGGATCAATCGCAAATTCATACTCTCAATTTAAAAAACCTTAAAACGGTTGCAGTGATTGGAAGTGGTCCTAATCGAATTGGTCAAGGAATCGAGTTTGATTACTCATGTGTTCGTGGAGTTAAAGCATTACAAAAATTAAATTATAATGTTGCAATGATTAACTCAAATCCAGAAACAGTTTCGACGGACTACGACACCTCAGACAGTTTGTTTTTCGAGCCACTTACTGAAGAACATATTTCCGAAATTTTTCACGTATTAAAACCGTATGGTTTTGTTGCTCAACTTGGTGGTCAAACTCCGATTAATTTGGCTCATCCATTGGTTCAGTTAGGATATCAGCTTTTAGGTTCAGATTTACAAGCCATCGATCTTGCCGAAGACCGTAAGAAATTTGCGGAAATTTGCCGCGAACTTCATTTGTTGATTCCAAATTCGACAATGGCAAATGGGACCGGGCAGGCTCTTGAAAAAGAAAGTACCATTGGGTACCCGATGATCTGTCGTCCAAGTTATGTTTTGGGCGGACGCCGAATGGAAGTCATCGAAAATAAGTTAGAACTAGAATCTTATTTTGATCGTCACCGTGACTTTATTGGAGAGAAAAATCCATGTTTAATGGATCAATTTTTGTCTGGCGCTCTCGAAGTGGATGTCGATCTGGTTCGCGGAAAAGATTGGATTATTTGTGGCGGAATTATTGAACATATCGAAGCGGCAGGTGTCCATTCTGGTGACAGTATGGGCGTCGTTCCGCCTCAGCGTTTAAAACCAGAGACTTTAGTTCACATTGAAAAAATGTCGATGGAATTAGCGCATCGAATGAATATTATCGGTCATTTGAATCTTCAGCTTGCGATCAAAGACGATCAAGTTTTTGTCTTAGAAGCAAATCCTCGCAGTTCAAGATCAGTTCCATTCCTTGCGAAAGCGACGGGGATTCCTCTGATTGATTTGGGAATCCTAGCACACATGGGGGTAGCTCCCACAAAGTCTGAAATCGAAAAATACAACTGGAGAAACCTATCTCAAGTTTGTGTCAAAGGCGTTGTATTTCCGTTTAAGAAATTTGCGGAGAGTGATTCTATTTTAGGACCTGAAATGAAATCGACAGGTGAAACGATGGGGCGCGCTGAAACGTACTCGGAAGCTTTAGTAAAAGCATTTGTGTCGACGAATTTAGTTTTGCCTTCAAGTGGTGAGGTTTTCCTTTCACTTCGTGATAAAGATAAAGAACCTCTTCTTCCCTATCTGAATAACCTGAAATCGATGGGATACCGATTCTCAGCCACGCGCGGAACTGCGGATTATTTACTTGAAAAAGGTTTTGAGTGTTTGGCTTTAAATAAAGTCCATGAAGGACGACCTCACTGTGTTGATCGAATCCGTTCCGGCGAAGTTCAATTTGTTATTAATACAACAGCGGGTCGACACGCGATCGAAGCCAGTTTTGCGATTCGTCGGGCCTGCACAGATTATAGTATACCTTGTTTGACAGAAAGTGATGCGGCGGAGGCGTTTGTTCTGGCTTTAGAGAAATCAAAGACTGGACGATTCGATGTGAGTCCGTTAGTCTTTTAAAGAAGTCTAATATCAGACTCGTGGTCTCGCAAGGATGTGAATACCTATATGAAGTTATTATTTTTAGTCCTTATTTTTAGTTTTAATGCTTTCTCGCAGACGATAACCTCGGCGGAAGAGGCTGTTCCAAAGTCAATCACAATTGGTCTGATTCCGGGTGGTAACCCAGAAGCCATCAGATTGCAATCTGTGGCTTTTGCTAAAAATATTCAAAATGTGTTAAACGTACCAGTTCATATTTATATATCTAAAAATTATCAAGGTCTCGTTGAAGCTGTTAAAAGTAAAAAAGTTGATTTTGCGTTTTTGTCAGCGCTGACTTATGTGCAAGCTGAGAAGGAAGTGCCTCTCAAGGTTTTACTTAAAAAAACATGGAGTGGTCCTTATTATTACTCTTCCCTTATCACACTGAAAAATAGTCCAATCAAAGGAATTAAGGATTTTAAGAATAAAAAAATTGCCTTTGTCGATACAGGTTCAACTTCTGGTTATTTGTATCCACAAGTTTATTTACAAAAAAACAAGATCAATGATCAAACTTTTTCTCAAGTGATAATTACGGGCAGTCACGCAGCATCCATTGAAAAACTCGAAAAAAATGAAGTGGATCTAGTTGCTGTGTTTGCTGACGATGAAAAAGGAACTAAAGGCGCATGGAATCGATTTGCCACAAATAAAAAAAATGAGTTCAAAACTCTATGGGTCAGCGACCCTATACCGAATGATCCAATTGTTGTACGGCTAGAATTTTATAATGAATATCCTAAATTTACTCATCAATTGATGTCTGACTTAATAGATCTACAAAGTGATGATATTCGAATGAAAAAATTTTCAGAGGTGATGGGGCAAGGAGAGTTGATGCCAGCAACTTCGCGGCAATATGATCCTGTTCGTGAAATGAATAAATCTTTAAAAATCAAGCTATAGATATGAATGCTTTAACTGTAAAAAAAATTACGAAAAGTTTTAAAACAGATTTTTACAAAAAACCTGTGACTGTTTTAAAATCGATGAGTTTCTCAGTTCAAACAGGTCAATTTGTTGGTTTTATTGGGCCGAATGGAGCAGGAAAAACAACAACGATTAAGTGTTTGATGGAATATATATTCGCAGATTCTGGATCAATACAATTTTTTCAAGATCAAAGTATTCTTGAATCAAAAAAACGGATCGGTTTTTTACCTGAGCGGCCTTATTTTCAAGAATTTTTATCAGGCGTCGAGTTTTTACGCCTTCATTGGAGCTTAGCCGGACTCGATCAAATTCATTTTCAAGAACGTGCATTCGAAGTCTTAGAGCAAGTGAAGTTGTTCCATGCTAAAGATCTGAAGCTACGTGATTATTCAAAAGGGATGCTTCAAAGAGTTGGTATCGCGCAAGCCTTATTGGCACATCCTGATTTTTTGATCCTCGATGAGCCTATGTCTGGTCTCGATCCTGACGGGCGTATTCTCATAAAAGACATACTCAAATCATTAAAGAAAAAAAATATAACGTTACTCATGAGTAGCCATCTCTTAGAGGATGTTGAGGAATTGTGTGACGATTTGATCATAGTTCATAAAGGGGAAACTTTATACAACGGTTCAATCATTCAATTTAAAGAAAATTATGCGACATTAGAGACTGCTTACAAGGCTTTTAAGGGTCAATTTCAAGTGGACTATAATGTATGATGCGTTTGATTTTAATTAACACTCAAGAATGGTTGCGTCTGAAATTTCTCCATATCGTTGTGGTTTTATCTTTCTTATATTTTTTCATCAGTTATTTACTTGGTTCACTCAGTTTTGTAGAGCAGCAGAGGTTGATCTTTGATTTTGGACTTGGCGGACTCGAAGTTTCGACATTATTTATTGCCGCTTTTATATCGACGCATGCGCTTTATCGGGATATCGATCGAAAGACGATTTTGGTTTTACTAGCTCGGCCAATACCTCGCTGGAATTTATTATTTGGCTACTTGGGTAGTTTGGTTCTGTTAAACTCTTTGGTTGTCATTATTTTGGGTACAGTTCTGTTTTTCTTTTTAGAAAAATTATCCTATGCTCCGGCTCTTTTGGTCAGTATTTTGACAATTCTGTTTAAGTCCATTGTTGTCAGCAGTTTTGGAATTTTGTGTAGTGTTCTTGCTCGTGCTATGTTTAGTTTGGTCATTACGATCGCCTTTTGGATGCTCACATATTCGTTACCGGACTTAAGCTATTTTGCTCAGAAATTAAATAACATTGTCTTAATTAACATTTCAAAAATTTTAGATTTCACAGTACCTAATTTCTATTCATTCAATTGGAAAAACTATCATTTCATAAGGTCAGAACTTCACTTGAATGATATTCTTTGGGCGTGGATGCATTGTGGTGGTTGGGTTTTTTTATTTTTATTTTTAGCAACGATCAGTTTTCAAAGGAAAGAAATTGTCTGATTTATTAGAAATTAAATTTATATTTAATATTGTATTTTTGTTTGTTTTGGGTGCTTGCTTTGGAAGTTTCGCGAACGTCGTTATTTATCGATACCCTTTAGGTGAATCATTGTGGGGACGGAGTCGATGTTCTCATTGCAAA
>JBPOIE010000022.1:0-100034 GCA_052034855.1 Bdellovibrionota bacterium
ACCAGTCTCAACTTTTAGCGCGTCAGTTTTACAATGTGATTTGTAACGAGAGTGGTCAGTGGTCACGTGTGACGAAGGGGCCAGCGGATTACAGTCAGTGTCCGAACAGTTGTTCGGGTATTCGTCCCTCAGATGTTGAAAATGTATTTTGTCCAGCTCCGAACAATTCCGTTAAAAACGGAGTGCAGCGTTACACGGTGACGTGTTTACAAGAGGGTTCGTGGTCACGAACAATTTTAGGTGCTGTGGATTACACGGCTTGCCGTGGTATTTGTAATCCAGCATCGCGACCTGGGTCGACCTCACAAGTGGCCTGTCCGGCACCGAATTCAAATTTATTAAGTGGTGTGCAAAACTATACGGTGACGTGTAATAGCGACGGCACGTGGGGGCGCAGTATTTTGGGAGGCGTGGATTACAGTTTGTGTCCGCAGTCTTGTGACCCAAACTCAAAACCACCATCAACGGCTAATGAAAAGTGTCCTGCAAGTTCTGATATGAAGGCCGTTCGTAATTACAGTGTGATTTGTCAATCGAATGGTACATGGTCAAGAACGCCAACAACATTGGATACATCACTCTGTCCCGCGACGACCTGTGATCCAAATACGCGTCCAGGTTCGCAGGAAACAGTGGCTTGTCCGGCGCCATTTACTTCAAGTTTATTAGCGAAACAAAATTATTCAGTGAGTTGTTCAGGAACGAATTGGGTAAAAAATCCAACAACGCGGGACGATTCGCAATGTCCAAAATCGTGCGGAACTCAGCCCGCCAATGATTCGACACTTGTCGCGTGTCAGGCGCCGTATCAAACCACACAACAAGCCAAACAAAATTACACGTACACGTGTAACACAACTACGGGATTATATAATCGCGTTGTTTTAGGTGCGATTGATTACACCTCTTGTCCGAAAAGTTGTACGGGAACAAATCCAGCAGTTCGTCAGAGTGTTGCATGTCCTACGGGAACAACGGGAACGGCATATCAGAATTATTCATCAACGTGTAATACAACAACAGGTCAATGGACAACACCAGTGAAAACCACGTTGGATACTTCAGGTTGCCAAGCTGTGACATGCAGTGGAACACCACCATCGAATTTTGATCCAGTGGCATGTCCAGCGCCGTTTCAGTCGCGAATGGATGCCAAGAAAATGTATTCAGCAGCAACATGTGTGAGTGGCTCATGGGTGCGAGGAACTCCAACAGGTGTTGTGGATACATCATCGTGTCCAGTGAATGATTGTTCGGGCTCACCAAATCCAGGAGCAGAGAAAGACATTGCGGCTTGTCCTGGCGGAGCGAGTGGTCGTATTTATCAGACGTGTACATTAAGTTGTACAGGAAATACGTACACACAAACAAATTGTTCTGCGGATAATTATTCACGTTGTAATTGTGGACCGAATGCGACGTTTAGTGTGGTCACAAGAACATGTGTAGCGACGACACCAACATACACATATGCTTGGGATCTGAATGGGATTGCATATGGAGCTTGTTCTGCAACAGCTTGCGGAACATCAGGAACAAGACCTGGTACATACACAACATGTCGCCGTAATGATGGGGTGATTGTGGCTGGAAGTTATTGCGGTAGTGATGTTGCTCCAGCAGCGGCTTGCTCTGTGCCCTCATGTGAAGTGACATGTGGAACAGGTACAATAAAATTAAACGGGAGTTGTCAGTCGTGTACTGCTGCAAATGCCTCTGCATGGTATTTAGAGGCGAATTCAGATGTCAAAGCAGCAGGGGCAGATGCATTAACTCACTGGTGTGATTTTGGTAAAAATGAAGGACGTGCAGGTTGTTTTCAAGAGTCTCAATGTCCAAAGACGTGTGCGAGTGGATCTATTGATATTTTATCAGATCCCAATAACGCGGGAACAAGAACAACTTGTGGATTTTCATGGAATAGTGCTAAGGCTGGACAAAATGCTGTCGTTACGCGCGCAACAAACGGCGGAACATGGTCTGGTCTTTGTGGTGCAACAGGAGAATGGGCTATTGTTTCATCCTGTCAGAAACCAGCAGATGTTGGCTGTACAAATGGAGCTACAAATTATCCAGCATGTAACAATCGAAGTTGTAATGCCGGTATGTCAGTCGGAAATCTAAAGTGTGTAAAAATATGCAAAGGAATTGATATAGGTAATAGACATGTGCCTGGTTATTTGATTAACAGTGTGGGAACTGGTGGGATCACGAATCAGACGAATGTAACAACAGGAGTTGCTGGTACACACTTCCATCCAACTGTAAATCATTATGCTTTTTCATGTAATGATGGACAGTTGAGTTGGTACGGTCCAGATGGTTGGTGCGAATACCATGTTGATCAATTAGGTGTGGATAAGGAATGTGATGATGCTATAAATGCGCCACCGCCACCGAACCCTTGTGAAAATGGTGGTTGTGGTAGTTAAACAAGATGGTCTTAAGTCGAGTTAACTTGGTCATGAATATCGCCGAAAGATAATTATGGCTAAAACAACAGATTATGCAGAACTGCAAAGAAAGTACCCTCGGAAATCATTTCGAAAGCCCGTGGCTTTTTTATGTCATGGCGATTCTCAACTGGCTTCTGGTTACGAAATCGGTGAAGGTGGATTGTCTTTTGAAAGCGATAAATTGGTCCCCTTAGATCAAAAAATTGTCGTGAATTTTTTCATTCCTGGAGGACATTTTTTTAGTCTTAAAGCGACGATAAGAAGTGAAGGGCAATTGACTGACAATAAAAAAATTTATGGAATTAGTTTTGATGATGTGAGCTTAGCTTTAAAACGAGAAATTCGTGCATACGTCTCATTAGCTTCAAATAAAAACGAAAAAAGTCAGTCGAATTAAAAATTAGATTTGAATTCAATTTCTACAAATAAAAAAATCCGAAGTGTTTTGCACTCGGATTTTTTGTATTTAAAGAACTAGAAACAAAAACTATTTTGTTCCGATAGCTTTATGAACGGCTGCAGATAAACGAGCAATCTTACGTTGAGCATTCGCCTTAGGGAAAACGCCTTTTTGAGCAGCTTTCATCATTTGGCTTGTGTAGTTAGATAATAAAGTTTTGATCGCAGTTGCGTCTTTATCTTTGATTGCTTTTAAAAGAGTTTTTTCACCAGTACGTACTTTTGATTTACGAGCTGTATTAACTGCATTTTTTTTAACTGATTGACGAGCTCTTTTAGCTGCTGACTTATGTTGTGCCAAGGTATAACCTCCAATAATAATGTCCAATATAATTTCTGATAAAACAGAACAAGATCATTTAGTTAACACAGCTGATTCTGGCATGCAAGCTCAGAATCAGAATAATCGTAATTCTAGTATCTTTAAAAATGCCTTAAAAATGGCCTTTGGAACTATGACCAGTCGTCTTTTGGGTCTAGTCCGAGAAAGTCTTTTGGCGGCCCTCTTTGATAAGCATATCACAGACAGTTGGAATGTGGCTTTTCGAGTCCCTAATCTTTTTCGGAGGCTTTTGGGTGAGGGGTCCCTTTCGGTGAGTTTTATCCCTGTTTTTATTGATGCGGATAAAGAATCTAAGCACCGATCTCAGAATTTAGTGAACTCACTCTATACGATTTTATTGATGATCTTAGCTGCGATAACAACTCTGGGGGTTGTATACCCTGAACTGTTTTTACAATTTGCGCTGGATCCACAATATATCCAGAATACCGAAAAGTATGAGCTGACTTTGCACATGGCTCGAATCATGTTTTTATTTGTTTTCTTTATTAGTTCGTTTGCTTTTTTTATGGGTATTCTAAATTCGATCGGACAGTTTTTCTGGCCGGCGATTGCGCCAACCTTTTGGAATTTAGCGATGGTGATTTCAACGTTGTGGCCCAAATCCTGGCTGTCAGATCAGAATATCAAATACGGCGATCAACTGGCTTGGGGAGTGGTGATTGGTGGCTTTTTACAAGCGGCGGTTTTAATTCCTTCATTAATCAAATCGGGTTATTTCCCAAGATTTCATTTCGATTTTAAAAATAAAGACATGTGGACCGTTTTTCGAAAAATGATTCCTGGTTTTATTGGAACAGGGCTATTGCAATTTATGACGATTGTGAATGTGCGCTTTGCTTCGGGATTTAATGAAGGACCGATTTCCTTTATTAATTATGTGGATCGCTTGATCGAGCTTCCGCTCTCATTAATATCCGTCAGCCTAGGAACGGCGTTGCTGCCAGCGCTTTCAAAGCTTTGGACCGATGAAAAGAAAATAGAAATGGCCGAAACATCACGACGTTATCTTGAAGTGAATTTATTTATTTCTATAGCCGCAGCGGCGGGCTTATTTGCCTTAGCTGAGCCGATCATACAACTCCTTTTTGGACGAGGTCGATTTACTCCACAAGATGTTTATACTTCAGCGCAAATACTAAAGACTTACTGTTGGATCATGATTTTTGTCAGTGGAGTCCGTGTTTTAACTCCGGCTTATTATGCGGTGAAAAATACGTGGTTCCCGATGACGGCTTCCGCCTTATCATTAGCCATGCACTTGATCCTTGCACCTATTCTGATTTCTCATTTTGAAGTGCATGGTTTGATGATGTCCACGATATTAAGTGCAGGATTGAACATGGCGAGCTTGCTACTATTTTTTAATTATTTTATTTGCGAATTCAAATTTTTACCGTTTTTAATCAACTGCATAAAATTCAGTGTTGTAGGGATCTTGGTTTTTGTATCGGCACATATTTTTTATTTTGTTCAAGAGTACTTACCCACAGGATTTTTCGGTTTGTTGTTCAGTCTGATTGTAGCTGTTGTTTTCGCCTGTTTTGTTTTTGTGGTCTCGGCACAGATCTTAAAAGTTTCGGAAGTTCAAAGACTGATTCAAAAAGTTCTCAGAAAATAAAATTAAGTTTCTCCAAAAAAGCTGTGATTAATTTGTATCAAGAACTACGAACGTGCTTTGTTCTTTTTTTAATATTTTGACTGACGATTTCTAGAAAAATAACAAGCACTAAGATCACAAGTAAAGCCGCTGTGAACCTGCGCCACTGACCAAACTCTTGATAAATATGCAGCTGCACACCGATCCCTCCAGCACCCACATAACCAATGATCGAAGCCGAACGGATGTTGTACTCAAGCATCCAAAAAAATTTACTGAAAAGTGAAGCCTTTAAACTTGGCCAGTATCCAAATTGAAAAATCTGCCACTGACTGAGGTTTTGACTTTTCAACCACAGTGCGGGACGGGGATCTGCCGTATCTAAAATGTCTTGAAAGAATTTACCTAAATAACTGACTGAATAAATAGTTAATGCCAAGACTCCGGCCGTGGGGCTTGTGCCAATCAATGCGACTGCAATCACGGCGAGTACGAGACTTGGGATCGTACGAACAAAAATCAATACGCCTTGAATAAAAGTTCTCAGAAATAACGGAGCCGTTTGACGACTGGCCATAACTGCAAGAACGATTGAAATCACAGTTCCAATGATTGTTGAAATAATAGAAATCCGCAAAGTTTCAACGACGGCATTTCCAAGATCGTGAATAACAGAATAGTCTGGTGGAAAAAAATCATTGATCAAACGATGTGCTTGTTGAAAAAAATCAACAGGTCGAGAGTCGGTGAATAATACAGGCAATGAAAATGAAAACAAACCCAATAGAATTAGGGCATTTATGATCGTCGTGCGCTTTATTTTTAAATTTTTGATCATAACAGATCCCATTTGCCATTGTTCCAAATAATCTGACGATCTGAAATATCATGTGATAGATGCTTTTGATGAAGAATGCAAAATGTAAATATTCCATTTTTTAGGGCATGCTGTTTTAAAATATGCAGACAATGTTTGGCAGAGTCGTCATCAAGTTGAGATACGGGTTCATCAAGGAGCCATATTTTTGCTGGGCTCATCATCACACGAGCCATAGCTATCCGCTGTTGTTCCCCACCAGAAAGTTGGTATACAGGTTTATCGATTTCATTAAACCCTAGACTTTTCAAATGTCTTTCAGCTTCAATCAAAATTTTCTGTGGGATAGAGAATAAAGTTCTGAGTGACGAGACTTTTGACAGACCTGCCATGGCAACGTTGTGGAGTGCAGATTCTTGACGTATCAGATCCAATGACTGCGGAACTGTAGTCATAGCTTTATGAATTTGGATCTTGCCGTCGTAGTGGTCAGGTGAAAGCGTAAGGCTTTCAAACAATTTTGTCTTACCCGATCCTGAAGGTGCGATGAGCACAACAAATTCTGGCTTGTTTGATGAAAATGTAAGAGGTGACAAAAAGTATTTGTCACCTTGCTTAACTTGAAAATTATTAAACTCAATAAATGTCGACATTATTTAGTTTCTATTGTGAGTCCTGTTAGACTGAGAGCTTCGCGAGTTGAAGCTAAATGATTTTTGCCATTGTTATCAATAATTTCCGAAGAAAAAACTTTGTCTCTCAGCTCAGAATTTGTTTTGCTGAAATGAAGTAAAGCTTTTTTAATTACCGATAACTGGTCAGGACTTAAAGTTTTTCGAGCTGCAATGACATGAGTAGGTACAGGGCCTTGTCTTTGAAGTACTTTCAATTTTGATTTTTGATCAGCAGATAAATGCTTATCTTGATCAAAAACATAGTCGCTCACGGCGGCAGCTTCAGCAGTGCCATCGAGGACTCTTTGGACAGCGGTCATGTAACCACTTCCGTACCAGACATTACCATTTCCGAAATATGTTAATGGATCTTGTTTTTCTTGAAGGAGACCCAATTTAATCAAATTCCAGTAGGGAATAAGATAACCTGATGTACTTGTTCTGGAAGCAAATGCGACGGGTTTGTTTTTTAAATCTTTGATCGTCGAATATTTGCTATCAGCTTTAACCAGCCAAATGCTTTCATAGGATGTTTTTCCGTTGATGCGTCCGACCAACAGTAACTCAGCTGCTTTTGCGTTTTCAGCATTGACCATATCTAAAGAGCTTAAGTACCCCAAATCAATCGTCCCATTTGCGAACCCTTGTAAAATAACTGCACTGGATGTGGGAATAATAACTTTAACTTTATGATTCAGAGACTTTGAAAGCTCGGCCTCCAGAGCCTTACGTTCAGTGACCATTTGGTCTGGATTTTTATCAGGCTTTAGAGCGATCACAATTTCTTTGATTTCGCTGAACGAAGATTTTTTTGGTAGATTTGTTTTTGTTGTTTGAGCGCCAGCAGAAATTGAGAGGAGACAGAATATATAAAGAGCTATTTTTTTCATGGAAAGGACTCCTTTTCGTTAAGAAGTCCTTCTTAGCTAATTAATTGGGGCTCGACAAGATGATTTGAATCCAGTCTCAATTGGTTTTCAATTAGACTCTATTTGCTCTCTTTCAAACCTTGGTAGGTGTCATAAATTTTTTGCTGTTTTTCAGTTTCTGCAGCCCAACGTTTGACTTCGATTTCGTAACCTTTTTGCTTATTTTTCCAAGTTGATTCGTCTGAAGCTAAACCACGTAATGTCTGAATTGTTTTTCCTTCTTGTGCGCGCAATTCAGTTTCGCGGCCTTTCCATGCTTTTTTCTCGTCTTGGTTAATATTCAACTGACTCTGGTAGTCTGCGATCAGGGCATTGCGTTGTTCTTGATTTTTTTTAATTTGAGCCATCATTTTTTCGAGTTGTTCCAATTGTTTTGTTTCAACCGCGAGTTTTTCTTTTTCTGTCGTGATCGCTTGGGTAATTTCTCTCTCTTGGAAGATGATCTTTTTCAAAGATTCATTGTTTTGAACAATTTCACCAGAGACGGCATCTTTTTGTTTTTGAACTGTGGATTTAGCTTTCGTTATTTCAGCCACATTGCTACTCACTGTTGACAAATTTTTATCGTATTCTTTTTTGTTAGCTGCCGAATTTTCAACATTTGATTTAATTTTATCAAGACCTGCATCGGATTTATAAAGATCAGCTTGTGTTGCTGTTGCCAGGATCATCATTGAGATTACTGTTATAATTTGTTTTTTATTCATATTTGAGTCCTTTATTAATTAGTTTTAAATTAGTTTCCAACTTGTGCGATATCTTCACTCGGGCAGACGTTTTTCAAAGCAGAACGATAGTGTCCGATTTCGTCTTCCCAAAGTTCGCCTTTGTGTTTCCAGCTATAGCTGTCCTTTTCAGTCGGCGTGATATTCGCAGGTGCTCGGTCGTCTTTGATTTCGCCGCCTGCCATTTGGAAGCGGATATGCTCGCCAGCACCAGAGTAAATTTCATAAGATAGAACTTCTTTCTGGTCGATCAAGTTATCTAATGAAGCTGTAAATTGTTTAAAACGATTTTGCAGGTTCATAGCTACTTTCAGACGTAAAGAATTTTCTTCTTTTTGGAGACGAGCAACAGCAGCTTCACGCATTTTTTTGATACCCTCACGAGCTCGCGAATAAATCACCTGCTCAACTCCAACAGCTAAAAATTTCTTTTCAAGATCTGTCGTGTTTTTTTGACCTTCGCGACGAGCCGCTGATAAAGCATTTTTAGCTTTCAGCATTTCTAAACGGTCAGAGCGTTCTTTGCGAATCAGATCAATTGTGATTTTATTAAATCTTGAATTTTCATCTTCATAATTATTGATTTGCTTTTGAACAGACATGTACGCTGGATGACGAGCCAACTCTACGATAAATGCGCGGGGCACTCCATCGATTTCTTCGAGATTTGTATTTTTCATCCACAGTTTCACAAGATCGTAATATTTGATACTTTCTTTGTTTGCAGTCTGAAAACCTTTTAGTTTTTCATTGATCGAAGAATATTTCTTTTTCAGGTCTTCAAGAACATTCATTCCATCGCCGTATTGGCATAGATTTAAATAACCGACTGTGCGCACGATATAAGTATCAGGTGCATAGGCTTTTTTAAAGAAATCAGTGTGTAAGCTGAACATGTTACCAGCAGCACCTTCGTTATCTCCGGCAAGAACTTGAGTCCATGCTTGTTCGACCATTCCTTGCAGCCATTGACCACTTGATTTATCAATGTTCAAATAATTTTTGTAGGCTGTTTTGTAATCGCCTTTTTGGAAATACAGACGAGCTAATGTGAGTGCGGCTAAATTTCTGATTTGATCCTTTTTTTGATTTTCGATCATTGGCCATAGACCTTCAAGATCTAAAATGGCAGCATCCACTTGACCTTGGCGGTAGTTGAATACGGCTTTTAATAAAGTCGCTTCGTTATATTCAGGTGAGGTCATTGGAATTGAAACTAATGCATTTTCAAATTCACCCAAATTTCCTTTTTCTGAATAGTACTTTGCTTTTTTCAACAAGTAAGCAGGGCTGATTGAAGTGTCGATTTGAAAAGCTTCAGCAAGTGGATCGATCATTCCAATGTCAGAAATTTCAAGGTCTGAAATATTTTTAATCAAGCTTTCAACAGCCATTTTTTTCAGAGTGTTATCTTTTGTTTCCGATGTGACTTGAATCATTTTTTGTCGGAATTCTGATCCTAGTTTTTGCGCTCGAGCTGTTTCGGCATAATGAAACATGGCTTGCGCGCGGTACTGTGGAACATCCATCAACTCGACAAAAAGTGACATCGCTAGGTCATATTTTTTCTGATAGTCCATAAAAATCAATGCCTGTAACATTTTGTATTCTTCAGGTTTAATCTCCACCAGATTCTGGGTTTCTGGTTTTGTATCGACAATCATAGGATCTGGCACAATCGGAAGATCTTTCACAACTGGAACTTGTGCAACAGCTTCCAGAGTGGCTATTTTTTTAGCTGCGACATCAACTTTCGACAAGTTCAAATCGGTTGGGATTTCAACTGTTGGAGGAGATGGCTTTTTTCTGAGTTCAGAAACTTTAAGTCCTTTTGTTTCAGGAATTTTGACTTGGAAATCGTCCGCTTCAATTTGTTTTTCTTCGCCAATATCAAGTTGAGGGATGTTTTTGACTTTAATGACATCAGATCCTTTTTTTTGAACCATTTCAAAAATGGGGACTCCAGATTGGCGGTAGGTGAGTTCAGAAGAAGGCTTACGACCTTGATTTTTGACTTTGACAGCTTGAGCGAGTGACAAGCTTGGCATTTGTAATGAGACAAGCACAGAAGAAAGCACGATCAGTTGATATCGATTATTTTTTTGTATGAAACTCATTGTGTGTACATATTTACTTCATCCTTTTTGAAAACGAACATTTAAATCAAATTAAATCGAAATCTAGTTAGTGAACAAAGTTAATCCCAAACTGATTGTTGTATCATTGGCTGATTTTGTTTGTTCAGGTCGTGCGCTCTGATCGCCAGAGACTCCGACATCGTATTGTTTTACTTTTTGCGAATAGAAAGAATTTTTAACATCTAATCTGAAAGCAAAATTCTTATTTAAAAATAATTGCTGCATCACTCCGATTTCAAAATGAGGTGCAGAAGCAGATTCTTTGTCTTCGCCGATGGCTGTTCCTGAGCCTTGAACACGTCGAAAAATAACTTGATCATACGTTGAAAGTCCAGCACCCAATGTAAAGCCCATATCGAAATACAAAATCGCTTTATTCATAAAAGCCATCTTTGCATAAAACGGAGTGTAGGTCATAGAGACAGCCATCGCTGATTTTAATAAGTTATAATTCGGTGAAACACCTGCGTTACTGAGGGAATTAAAATTTGAAACTGATTCACTTTTACTTGAATCATAAGTCAAATAACTGGCTTCCAGGCCGAAGTCCTCTGTAAAGTAATAACCTAACATTGCTCCAGCAGCTCTTGATTTTGCAAACGGGTCGTTCACTAATGGTCCAACGACAAGTGATAGGTAAGGTTTACCTGATTTAGAAAATGTTCGATTTTGAATAACTCCATAATCATCATCTTTGGCGGCCCAGTATTTATCTTCTAATTTTTTAAGATCCACTTTGTCAGAACCACGATTTTCAGTTTGAGCGAATGTTGTTGTTGTGACCAGTGTCAAAAGTAACGTTGTCAGTGTTTTCATTTTTAAACTCTCCTTGTATTTCATAATTAGTTTGTGCTCTTAAATAAAAACGGATATGTGACAACGACCTTTGTTCCGCCTTTAGGTTCTGGAAACTTCCATTTAGATACTTTATTTAAAATGCAACCTTCCACAGGTTGACTTTTCAGAGTTGTATCACCGATTAATTGCGATTCAACATGTCCAGAGCCTGCAATCGTAAATTTCACAGCAACTTTTCCGTAAAGATCTGGATTTGCAGAAAGCTGACGTTCATAACAATACAGAATTTGTCCTAATTGAGTTTTGATGTATTGAGCAATCACTTCGCGGTCAAGACCGCCTGTGACTTCAGATTCTTCTTCGACAAGTCCCACGCCGCCGCTTCCAGTTTTGCCAGCCGCAAGACCGTTACCTAATCCTGCAGAGCCTTTACCTCCGCCAATTCCGGCCGTAGAAACGCCTTTGCTGGATCCCGTAGCTTCGCCGTTCCAGTTTCGACCTGATGAATCGACTTTGCCAATCGCAGCTAGGGCACGACCACTGGCACCTTCACCAGCTTTTTGGCCTGCTGTTGTCACCAGAACATGAGCAGTTCTGGCATCCGTCGCAGAAACTTTTCCGATCAATTGCGAAATTCGGGCGCCAATGGCACCTTTCAACATTGCATTCACACGACTGCCACCAGCACTGGCTTGTTTCGGTTGATCAGGCGTCGGAGTTGGTTGAGCTGCTGCTGGCTGTGAAGGGGCTTTCGAAGCTTGTTTTGGTTTTTCAGCTTTCTTTTTATCCATTCGAACAACGACGTTTTGCGCTGTTTTAATTGGAAGTTCCGCGACTTCCAATTTTCTTTTTGGTGCTAAGATCCCTAAAAATAAAAACAACGCCATCACTGACAAAGTCATGTAAAGCATTTTTTTACTTTCTTTATCTGCGATTTGTTCTGAAGTTATTTTTGAAATCGAGCTGAGATCATCAACTTGAATTAATTTTGATTTAAATTGAAAACCTTCGATGTTTTGTTCTTGCCAGCTTTGTGTAGAGTTGAAATTAATTTGTTGCTTGGTTCCTGCGATTGAAAAATAAAAAGGCTCATGAGTCTTTTTAACATCCGTTTTAATCAGGCGTCCATTTTTAGTCACTAATAAAATTTTTCTCTGTTCAGAACCTTTGAGTTGTATGTTCTCGAGTGCCGATTGAACGAACTCTTCTTTTTGAATTAATTTAAATCTCAGATCCGAGTCTTTGATCTTGAGATTTGAATTTTGAGTAATCATCAGATCTGACATCGGGGATTGCAGATCAAATGTAATAAAATGCCAGCCATCATTTCTGAATTCGAAAACACCTTCAAACTGAGAAAATGTTTTATCAACTGACACGATATTTGATTTTCGCGATAAGCCATAAGTATACATTGATTTCTTAGAATCAAGTTTCCAAGTTTTTGTATGACCAGACTTCGTCGTTTGCGTGATCTGTAATATTGCCATGTTATCGGCCCCCCAGCCGGTTATTCACTAAAAATTAATCGATATAAAGTGATGTCTCGCGAAGTTTCTGGTCCAAATCTTTTTGGACATCATGTAGAGGCATAAACTTAATTCCCTTTTTTTGAACGAGATAAGCACCATCCGGATTACGAATGGTTCCTTTCAAATTCATGTCAGAGAAATTAACCTCTTGAACTTGACGAACTGTTTTTTTAGCAAAGGCGGGTGAAGAGATGACTAATATAATCAGCATCATCAACGCCTGAGTTGTTTTCTTCATATGAGTTCTCCACATTTTGATCTATTTTATATTTTCTATAAAATGGATCTCGTTTTTTAACTTCAGTCATATTATAAACCACCACCGACGTTCGACGAAATTTGACTGTTCTTACTTGTTTTTAAAAAATCTATTTTTCTTTTAATCCAATCTTTTTGTTCCGAGCTTGGGCTACGACTCATTGCTTTCTGGTATACATTGATCGCCATGTCTTTATTCACAGCGAATTGTTCCAAAATGCGTGCTTGCTCTAAGTACGTATCGACATTTGCGGCTGGAGATTGAACAAGTCTTTGAGCCAGACTTACAGCCTGCTCTGTTTCTCCCTTTTGCGCTGTTGATTCGATATATATTTCTGCCACACTATAATTATAAAGATCTTCTGTGCTCAAGCGAGAAAATTCTTCAGAAGCAGTGATAAAGTCTCTGTCTGAGAACGATTTTAAAGCATTCATGACTCTGATTTCATTCGAGTTTTTGCGCATGTCTAAAACTTTTTCAAAAAATGGTAAAGCAGCGTTGATTCCTTCGACAGAATATATGACTTTGCCTTTTTGGTAATTAAACAGAGAATTTTCAGCATCAGCAGTTAAAGCCTTTTCGATCATCCAAATTGACTTGTCAGAATCACCTTGGTGGTCTGCAATCACACTCAAGTAATACAAACCCAGTGGACGCTGATCTTTAGTTTCTGTCAGTTGATAAGCCATTTTTTCGGCCTCACTGAATTTTTTCGTTTGAATGCAGCCGCCAATTGAAGAAGCTGTCAGTTTATCAGAATCACATTTAGTATCACTTGCAGGTAAACGTTTAAGGTCATTATCTGCAGTGGTTAATTGTTGTGGTAAGTAAGATGATAATTTTTGTGCTGAAGGAAATTTAACTCGTGGTTCGATTGTTTTTTCCACACTCATATCGGCCCAGTTAATTTGCTCGGATTCCGTCGTTGATAATTTGGAAACAGCTCGCAATTTCGCAAGATTATCTGTGCGTTTTGATTGAAATGGCATTGTCATTTTGATCAGCTCGTCACGAAGTCCTTTTTGTTCAGCAGCGCTCAAACTTTGTGGAATGGGCATGTTGCTGACAGACTCAATAAAATGAGCATAAAGTCGATCGATTCCTTGGAGGCCTTGAGCCTGGATCAAATCTGATTTTGACATTTTAATTGATGTGGAATAGGCCGTGAAAGCTTTATCGAGTTTCTCGGTTTTTAAGCCAAGTACAACTGCGAATTTTGATTCTTGTGCTTTCACACTTTGTGAAACAAATTCTTTTTCTAAAACTTGCGCTTGGATCAGTCGCGCCTCAGCACGGATATCTGCATCTACAGGACGAGAATTGGCTTTCATCGAAAGACCAAAAGCTTCAGTGTATTTTTTTTCTGATAAAAGTTTTTGAGCTTTCGCAATAATAATCTGAGTTGCATAGGGCTCGATATTGTCTTTTGTAATTTGATTTTCAATCGATTGAAGTTCGGCTAAATTTTTTCGATCACTAAATGATTTCATCAGTTTTGATAACAGTTCCGTTTTTCTTGATTTGTCAGCTTGATCGAATAAAGCTTTATAGCAGCCGCGAGCTTCTGGAAGTTGTGAGTTAACACGTAATAAATCGCATGATAGTTCTAAATGTGCTTGCGCTTTGTTGGGTTCAAGTTTTGCCAGTTCACGACTTGTCAGAACTGCTTTTTTAAGTTGTCCGGCTTCGATATAAGCTTTCAATGCTTCTTTTGTTGCATCTAGATTTCTTTTATCAGAAGGAAATTGACTTGCGTACTGTTGACTTAAATCCGCACCCTGAACATCAAAACCGTTTGAATAGGCTAATGAAACTGATTGCCATAAAGCATCCTGAGATAATTTAGAGTTTTTATGCTTTGTCGAAAACTGTTTGAGTAACATAATTCTTTTTTGTGCATCAAGCGTTGCTGAGTCTAATTGAATTTGTGAATAATTGGCCTCTTCAACAAGATTTGATAATGTTTTTTTGCGGACATCATCAGTTGTTTTCACAAGAGATAATTCTGCAAATTTTTGAATGTTCACGTAGTCCTTTTTAATATTATAAATGTCTAAAATAATATCTTCAGCTTTCGTTTTGAGCTCTTTATTTTTTGCCGATTTTGCAAATGGAGTCAGTGACTTTAACGACAGGTCATAATCCTGTTGTTTGTAAGCAATAAAACCTAATTTGAATTGCAAAGACTCAACATGTTCGCCATTTGGAAACTCTGTAATATATCTTTGAGCCAGATTTTTTTGTTTTTCAATCAAAAGAACATCGTCGGATTTTGAACTTGCGATCATCTGTTTTTCTAAACTAAACAGGGCTCCGTACAAAGCATCATGTTGTTTTGTTTTATCTAAAGTTTTGTTATGAGAAACTTCTTCGTAATTTGCTCCGGCAGATTCAAATTTTTCTTGTTGGAATAATAATTCAGCATAGGCATAACGTGAAACTGAATCGGGGAGACTGATGTCTTCTTGCGAAAGTAAAATTTCAAAAGCTTGTTCTGTTAATTTAGAGAATTCAGTGTGTTTTTTATTTTTCAGCCAGATATCCCACCATTTTTTTGAAATTTCTAAACTGACTTTTCTAAATTCAGTTTTACATTCAGGATTTATTTCTGTACGGCAGAATTCACCCATTTTTTTCATGTAATTGATTACTGTGCCACGATCTTTGAGAGTTTCATTCGTCTCGATAAGTTTCGAGTAAGATTTTGCGGCATGCAAATTTTGTGGATATTTATCAATAAATTCTTTCACAAAGATACTGATCTCTTTGTAACGCGAATGCGATTCATATAAACCCGCAAGATTAATAATCACTTCACCAAGTTCATTTTCGGTGGTGATGCGTTGGAAAAAGCTGAAAAGTTCCTGGGGTGGTACGGACTCTCCTACGAATAATGTGAGATCGCGAAGCGCTTCTTTGCGCAGGTTATATTTTTTCTGATCTGCACTATCAGCAGGATTATTTTTAACCACACTCAAAAGTTTTTGAACTCCCGCATCGGTTTGTTTTAAATTATAAAGACACCATGCGGATTTATACAGTCCGTAAGGATAAGCTTTGGATTGTGGGTAGGAATCAATTTTTTCAAACCTTTCCAGAGCTGTCGTGAAATTTTGTTGATTGTAATAAATCTCACCTACTTCAAGTAAAGCATCTGGAATCAAACTTGATTTTGGAAACTGAGAAATGAGTTTATTGTAAAGGTCCTTTGAACGTTCAGTTTGTTTAGTTTGTAAATGTGCCAAAGCATTATTGAAAAGAACTGCATCCATTCCTTTGTATTTAGGAAATTCAGATTCGATTTTATTATAGATGGTGATTGCGTTTTTTAATGATTCAATTGATTTTTGATTGCTCATTCCTAATTTATTCAGTTTTGAATCTGACTTATCACTGAGATCAAAGAAGCGTCCTGACTTGGCTCTGCGCATGTACATTTCGGCTAAGCGGTAGTTCAGATCAGCTTCGTCGGGTGCACCTTTTTTCTTTTTCAGGATTTGAGTGAGTGATTCAATCGCTTTACTTTCAGCTTTTGTAATGAGAACTTCAGATTTAAAGGCTGTTTCTTGATTTTTATCTTCGTTGTCAGAATTTAATTTAACTTCAGGAAGTAATCCTTTTGTGCTTTCTTGGGCAGAAAAGGCTTGTGTCGTAGAGAACAGACTCAGAAGAAGGAGAGAAGTTTTTAAATTAAATTCTTTTTTTTTCATGTCATTGACCTGCAGTTGTAACAAGTTTTAAATTCGGAAATCCAGCCATTGAAGCTGTGTACATCACTTTGCGAATTACAGAGTAGGGAAGAGCTTCGTCAGCTTGAAGTAAGACTTTACCTGTTTTTGCGAGTTTTTCATTTTTCTTATTGAAATCTTGAAGCTCATCAAATAAGGGTTTAATAAAATTAGAGTCATTCGTATCGATAGATGCTGAATCAAAAGAATTATCTTTTAATTGAGCTAAAACTTTTTGATCAAATTTCAGTTCAGAGGCAGAAATTGAAAGTTTTGCGCCATCAATTGGATTTTTCTCTGTTGTCGATTGAGGTAATCGTACACCACTCACTGGATCAATATTCACTTCACCAGCTGCAAAAGTTTGCAATAAAAACACAAGTAAAATTGTAAACATATCCGTCATTGAAGTGATATTCAAAGTGAATGATTGATTTCGCTTTAATGGAACTTGAAATCTTTTACGTGACATAAACTATCCGTCCAACATGTTTGAAAAAACAACTTCCGGAAACATGTAATCCGTTGTTGTGTCTTGACCAGTTTTTGCGTCTTTCACAGGGAAACGAACACCTTGTGCACGTGCTTTGCGGGCTTCGTCCATGATTTTCACGAGATCTTTGTAAGCAATATCAGCATCAGGGCTCAGGTCAATTTTGAAAATTTCTGGATGAGCTTTTTTGACCTCAACCAATTTTGCATGCAAAGTTGGGTAATCAATTTTTTGATCTTTATCGTAACCGATCACATCGATTTTTTGTTGTCCATTTTCACTGACGACGATTTTAACACCTTCAGCTTTATTGACTTCAACAGCAATTTGCGCGGATTTTGGATTGTTTTCCTGCTTTTGAATTGCTTCTTGAACAACTTGAGGGAGGTCCGTTTCAATAATCATCATTTGCACAAATGCTGATGACACTAAAAGAACCGGAACAAGTTTAACCATCACCGCCAAAAGCGGTGCTAAGTCTAATTCAAATTCTGAATTATGATTGATATTCATTTTAAATCGACGTTTCATGTGACCTCCGACGATATTTTACTTCAGCAAGATTTCGAATTTCTAAGACGCTTTTGTATTCGACGTTGGAGGTTGATGAGTGCCAGTTTTCATTGGAGCCATTGAATCTGGAAAAACATGGTCTTTGCCAAGTCCCGGAATATGACTGCTCGTCAGAGTTTCTGTTAATTTAGAACATTTTTCTGTCAACTGTTCTAAAAGCTCATTTTGTCGTGATGTTAAGAATGAAAAAGCCACCATCGCAGGAATGGCCACGGCAAGTCCAAGTGCTGTTGTATACATTGAAACGGCAATACCGTTTGCAAGCATGGCTTGTTTTGTTGCAGGATCTGCTTGAGCCACCGCTTGGAATGATAAAATCAAACCATGGATTGTACCTAAAAGACCAAGCAACGTAGCTACATTGGCTAACATTGATAAGTAGTGTAATCGTTTTGTGTAAAAAGGAACTGTTTCTGCCATAGCGATGTCTTGAGCTTGGAAAATAGTCTCATCATCACGATCCGCTTTTTCTAGAATAACTTTGTAAGCGCGTGCCAGTGGCTTAGATTCAAGCTGTGCACAAGTTACGATGGCTTCATCAATTTTCTTTGACAAAATCAGTGTTTGAATTTTATTAGTGAATCCTTCGACATCCATACCGTATGTAGAATAGAGTGTTTTAGCGCGTTCAAAACAAAGCGCAATACCAGCAATACCTGTGGCGATGATTGTCCATCCTACGAAACCTGCGTCGACGATAAAATTTAAAAAACCCATGTTTTCTCCTCTGTTTTTGTTAAAAAAACGTTATACAATTTAATAAAATCAATACTTTCTAAGAAAATATTGAAGTGCTAAGCAGCTCGAGACTCGACCCATTTCTGGATCGCACTCGTTCCCATTGGTTGTATATCGAGAAAACGTACAGCGTAATAGAGGCCAGATTTTGAGTTTAGCCTTTGTTTAGAAAAATTTTTGCGAACGACTTCACATTCAACATTAAAACTTGGACTCGACGAGTCTTTGGCCTTGATATGAAGTTTGAGCTTATCACCTAATTGGACTAAAGGCGTGTTAAGTAAACACAAACCTCCAGCTTGAGAAATAGAAACCATGCGACCATCAAAAAATCGGACGTTGTTGTGACCTAAAACAGGGACATCAATTTCAGCGCGCGGGTTTGTTCTTTGAACAAATGCAGACAATAAATCAGATTCTTTTTGCATTAAAATTTGAAAACGATCCCGGCTAAATTCTTCAAGTTGATGAATTTGAGTCCATGCATCAAGGTGCGGAGCCCAAACAAAATTGTAATCCATCAATTGATTTGACTGTAACATTTGAATCACAGTTTTATAATCATACGGACCGTATTTTTGATCACTAATCAGAACATGCCAGTTTGTTTGAGGCTCTAACATAATTTTATTCCTTTATCTTTCATTAAATATTTAATTTATTCTGCTTAGTTTAAATCGGGATCAAAGTTGATAACTACGTTATCACCAGTCAAAGGTTTATATGAACCATTGATGTCCACAGTGTTTGTAGCTGCATTGTAAACCCATCCATTTGTTGCATCTTGTGGAATCAGAATGCCATTTATCATCACACGGATTGAAGAGATGATCGGCTTCTTGTTCAGCTGGTAAACAGTCGCTTGAGAAGCTTCGATGGTCGCGCTGATGTTATCCAGCGATGAATCGAAAGATGAACATAATGAGTTTTTAGTTCCACCTGTGAGGTCAGCCAATTGCATATAACGTTGTCCAATTTTGCGGCCAGAGCCTAAGGAAGCACGACAAGTTTCATCGAGGATTGAAATTGTTGAAACTGAATAATCAGTTGTGAATGAATTTAAAAAATCATGGTAAGAAGCGACTGTGTGTAAAGCGGCGTTTGAATACGATTCGTTCATTGAAATGCTGTCTTGTGAAAAATCTTCTTCGTCAGAAACGATCACAATCGCCAAGTAAGCATCAGTTCTGTGGAAGCCCGTATTCAGGGAGCTGTTTAAAACTGCTTTGATGCTTGAAAAAGCACGCTCATCACCACTTCCAGTGATTCCTACTTTGACATTTGAAGAGAATTCACTTTTTAATCGATCTACTTCTGATGTGAGACCTAAATCATAATTATTTTTGTCAATGACGTAAACTGGAGTTGGCGTAACGCCGGAACGAAAACGTGTTTGATTGACGTTACACAAGGAACATGAAGAGGATAAAAACTGTTCACCATAGAAAGCATCTGTTGTCGCAACGGCTATTTTAAAGTCATAGCCTTTTGAAATAAATCGATCGATGAACGATGAAAAATTATTTGCTAAATTTGTTTGTGAAGAACTCATCGAGCCTGAGTTATCAACAACAAACAGGACATCGAGTTTTCTTGGTTGGAAAACCGCTGTTTGTTGAAACGAAGAAGAATCTGATAATACAGAAAATGAAGATCCACCTTTGTCACAGCCATTCAACATTAACAAAGACGAAGCCGCCAGAATCGTTTTTTGTATTTGTTTTGAAATCATTTTTTGACTTAACATAATATCTCCATTCGTGAAATTCTATATAGACTATCGTCTATTCATCCGTGATTATTTAACTTGTTACTCAGACTATAGAAAATGAATTTGAGAAGCGAATGACTCCGTAAGTATTTAAAATCATTGGAAAAAATACGATAATGTCTCGGGCTGGGGCGGTGTAAATCATTGAATAGATTGGAAAATATATTTTCCATCGAAAATTAAAATAAAAAAATGAAAAATCATTCGACAGTAAAAAGAGAATTCGAAAAAGCGAATTTTTAAATATTCTGGATACTGTCGATGATTCAGACAAAAAAAGAGAAAATTATTTTTCGTTATTTCGGTTGAAATAAATCATCAATCCAGAACTGATCATAATACAAAGTGCTCCACCAATTTGCGCAAGACTCATCGCTTGCGATAAAATTAGAAGTCCGCAAACCGCGGCAGTCGGTGATTCGAGGAGTGTGATCATTGTTACGACCGAATTTGAAAGAAATTTTTGAGCTTTTAATTGAAGATAAAAAGCAATCAAACTGGAACCAATACAAAGATATAAAAGACCGGTAATTGTTTTCAGATCGCTTGTAAAAAAAGTTATTTTTGATTGCAATGCCAAACAAGGTGCAATGATCAAGAAGGCCCAAAATGATTGGTAGGTATTAAAACGAAATAGCTGCTGAATTCGATCTGCAATAAATCCGGTGTAAATGATATGAAGAGCTGCGATGACTGCGCAAGCTAAAGTCCAAATATCTCCTGAGGTGAATTCCTTAAATTCTGGGTTAACTAAAAAAAGAGTTCCGACCAAAGCTGTAAAGCAAAAAATATAATTTATTTTCCGATAAGGCTCTTTCAAAAAAAGTGAACTGATCAAGGGGACAAATAAAATATATAGACTTGTGATAAACGCACTTTTTCCTGAGGTTGTTGTTTCAAGTCCAATGGTCTGTGTCAGTTGCATCAACCCCAGCAGAATACCTGCGGGCAAGGCTTTGATGAAATCTTTGGTGTGAAATTTTAGTTGATCTGATTTCATAAAAAAAAGAATCAGTTGTCCCAACAGAGCTGCTATAAAAAAGCGATACGTTACGGATTCAATCGATGTGAATGTGCGAATGGACCAGCTTGAGGCAACAAAACCTAGTCCCCATAAAAGTGATGCCAAGACGAGTTGTAGAACAGGCTTTACAGGCATTAAAGGACTTCGTCTTTTTTTGCCAACTTCCAAAGTTTTTCTTTTTCTTCAGGTGGTAGGTTTTTGAAAACGTCGAGATCATTTTTGCATTTCGTCAACATAAATTGAAATCGCTGAATAAATCGTTGATTGGCGGATCTTAAAACGGATTCGGTTTCGAGTTGCAAATGTCTAGAAACTTGTGCTGCCGAAAAGAGAACATCTCCCATCTCATGTTTTAATTTTTCGGGATTTGAAGAGTGATTTTCAATCACGTCCTCCAGTTCTGCAATTTCCGATTTTAATTGGCCTAAAACATCTTTAATCTGGGTCCAATCGAATTCAACTTTTGAAGTTTTTTCGCCAATCTTGTCGGCCGCTTGAAGTGCAGGCAAACCTTTGGGTATGTTAAATATGTTAGTCTTTTGTTTTTTATTCTTTTTTTCTTCTGCTTTGATCAGGTCCCAATTCTTAAAAATGTCATCCATGCCGCTCACTGGAAGGTTGGCAAAAACGTGAGGATGTCTGCGGACTAATTTTTCACTGATCGATTTGATGACATCTTGGATCTGAAAAGCCTGGCGTTCGCGAGCGAGTTCTGCGTGTAAAACCACTTGGAATAAGACATCGCCCAATTCTTCGCAGATGTCCTGATCGTTGCCGCTTTCCACAGCTTCGACCATTTCAAAAGTTTCTTCGATCGCATACGGAGTCAGTGTTTGATGAGTTTGCTCTTTGTCCCAAGGGCAGCCTTCGGGACCGCGTAAATCTGTTATGAGCTGCACAAGAGACGAAAATTCATTGAGGTTTTTGGGTGGTATAGGCATGATCAGCTGATAGTATGAAAATCACTTTAGTCAAGCAACTAAATAATCAGCGCGGAATCAAATTAAAAATTCACGATCAAAACATTCAAAGGTTGTGTGATCTTCTCATTGAGACTTTAGAAAATCGGAAAGTTCGTCAAAAAAAACTTTTGAAGTTGTCTGATCTGACTTGTGTTTTTTTGTCTACGAAAGAGATGAAAATCTTGAACCACAGTTTTCGAAAAAAAAATAAAGCGACGGATGTTTTAAGTTTTCAACCGATGGATTCAAATTCGATCGGAGAACTTGTTTTTTGTCCTGAGGTTCTTGTTCGTCAGGCTAAAAAACAGAAACATTCGTTATCCTTTGAGTTTGCATATATGTTCATCCATGGACTCCTCCATTTGTTGGGTTATGACCATGAAATTTCTGAAAAAGAAGAGCGGATTATGTTTACCTTGCAGGATTTGATATTTAGCCAATTGACAGAAAATAAATTATCCCTAAAATCAAATCTGAGCTATTTAAGTCTTAAGAATTAAGGAAGAAACATGTCTATTGCGGCTGAACTCAGCGAAGTTAAAAAACAAATTGCAGAACTGGATCAGTTCTCGGTTGAACTTCGGGGGTATCTTTGACCTGGATAAAAAGAAAAAACGACTAGATGAACTAGCTATTGCTGCTGAAAATCCTGCAGTTTGGGCCAAACCTGCAGAAATGCAAAAATTAAATAAAGAAAAAAGTATTCTTGAAAAGGCCTTTGCCGAGTGGGATCAGTTTTATAATAAACTCCAAGACTCAAAAGTTCTCTTAGAAATGGCTGTTGACGCTTCTGATGAAGCAACTTTCTTAGAGGTTAAATCCGAAGTTCAAACAGTGCAAAAAATTGGAGAATCATTAGAACTCAAACGAGTTCTTTCTGGAGAGCTTGATACAAATAACACTTACATTTCAATTAACTCAGGTGCCGGCGGAACAGAAAGTTGTGACTGGGCGGAGATGTTGTTACGTATGTACACGCGCTACGCGGATAAAAATGGGTATCGTTGTGAAATATTAGATATGACCGACGGTGAGGGCGCAGGAATTAAATCTTGTACACTTTTAATCTCCGGCGAATATGCCTATGGCTATTTAAAAGCGGAGTCTGGAGTGCATCGATTAGTACGAATTTCACCTTTTGATTCGAATGCGCGCAGACATACGTCGTTTGCCAGCGTGTTTGTTTGGGCTGAAGTCGAAGACGATATTCAAATTGAAGTCAGACCTGATGACATTGAAGTTGAAACCTATCGCTCAAGCGGTGCCGGTGGACAGCACGTCAATAAAACCGATTCTGCGGTTCGTATGCGACATAAACCGTCTGGAATTGTTGTTTCTTGTCAAACGCAGCGTTCGCAAATTCAAAATCGTGAAAAAGCATTAAAAATGTTAAAAGCCGCGCTTTATGAAAAAGAAGTTGAAAAACGGAATCAAGAAAAAGATGCCATGAATTCGACAAAAAAAGCGAACGAGTGGGGTTCGCAAATTAGATCGTACGTGATGCATCCTTACCAAATGGTGAAAGATCACCGTACGGGTTTTTCAACGAGCCAAGTGAACGATGTCATGGATGGATATCTCAATGAATTTATCATGTCTTACTTAAAAGCACAGATTACAGGGACATTGGGTCAAGCGGACTCAAAAGGTGATGATGACCTTTAAACTTTATTTATGGTTAGCGACGCGACTTTTGTTTAATCGAAAATTTTTCTTCGGTGGGTCTGCTCCGCTCTCGATCTTTGGACTTATTTTAGGTGTCGCTGCATTGATCGCTAGTCAATCCGTGATGCGAGGATTTGAAGTCAGTTTGAAAAATGCCATGATTGATATCACTGCCGATATTCAAATTGTGAAACGTGGTAAACTGATTGATGATTGGGCGAATTTTTCAGAAAAACTGAAACAAAACAATCCAGAGATATTAAAAATGGCGAAATTTGCCTATGCCGAAGCTGTGCTCGCGCGCGATGGGCGTGTCAGTGGAGTTTTGGTTCAGGGTATGGACTCAGATGATTTGGCTTCGACTTTAAATATCACTCAGCGATTAAAAAGTGGACGTTTGCCGATCAATACAAATGAAATATCAATTGGCGTGGGGCTGGCCAGAAAATTCAATATCCAAGTTGGGGATAAGGTTTATTTGGCGGTGCCATTGTCGACACCTTTTGAGGGCCAATCATTTCGTCGGCACTCTGGGGAATTTGTAATTTCTGGAGTCGCAGATCTTGGTAAAAATGACTGGAATGATCGATTGATTTTGGCTCATCTTAAGGATTTACAAAGCCTGATTGAAATTGGCGATCGCTACACAGGAGTTTTTCTTAAAATTAAGAATTCCGAAGAAGCGACGAAATTGAGTTTAAAAATTTTGGATCAGTTAGGGCCAAGGTATTCGGTGATGAATTGGTTTGATGTGAATCGAAATTTATTTGAAGCCGTCGCCTTAGAAAAAATAGTTATATTTTTTGTCGTCTTTCTGATCGTTATAGTGGCGGCTTTTAATATTTCTAGCACGCTGTACGTGTTAATTCGTCAACGCTACAAAGATATTTCAGTTTTGAAATCCATGGGACTAGCTGCCAAATCGGTACGTCGTCTTTTCCTGATTCAAGGTTTTATCGTAGGCACCGTGGGCAGTTTATTGGGTTTTGCTCTGGGTTTAATTTTGTGTGCTGGATTTATGTTTTTACAAAAAAACTTTTCCCTGATTTCTGGATCAGTTTACAAGATCGATCGTATCGATGTGAATGTCAGCGGTCTTGATTTTGTTATCATTTATGTTGCAACAATGACAGCGTGTTTATTGGCCGCTTATTATCCCGCGCAAAAAGGGGCCTCTTTGCAAATCGTTGAAGGATTAAAGGAAGAATCATGACACCTATTTTACAAACACTTGATGTGACGAAACTATATGCGTCTGGCGAATCTGAACTCCGCGTTTTAAATAACGTAAATATTGAAATACAAAAAGGACAAGATATTTGTTTATTAGGAGCTTCGGGGGCTGGTAAATCAACGCTTCTGCAAATCCTAGGAACTTTGGATCGCCCGACATCTGGAGATGTACTTTTTCAAGGGGAGTCTTTGTTGTCGATGAATGATGAGGATTTGGCTCGTTTTAGAAATGATAAAATGGGCTTTGTTTTTCAATTCCATCATTTGATTCATGAATTTACTGCGCTGGAAAATGTGATGCTCCCTTGTTTATTGGCGGGTGAGTCAAAAGCCGAAGCTGCTGAAAAAGCTCTCTATTGGTTGAATCATTTGGGGTTGTCGGAACGCAAAGAACATTACCCAAATCAATTGAGCGGCGGTGAATTACAAAGAGCTGCAATTGCTCGGTCTTTGATCAGAAACCCACAGATACTGCTTGCAGATGAGCCAACTGGAAATCTTGATTCAGAAAATTCAAAGAAAATTCAAAAGCTCTTTTTCGAGTTGCATAAACAGCTCGGATTGACTTTGATCGTCGTAACTCATGATCTTGAGTTTGCGAAGCAATTTTCGAAAGTTTATCAGGTTAAAGATGGGTATTTGACATCAAACTAAAGTGTCGTTAGCCTTTTATTCGTGTTCAAAAATACTAGATTTAAGTCATTAAAAAAATTCAGTTTTTCGCTTTTCATAGCTCCTGTTATTGTTGGTTTTTCGCTATCAACACTGGCCGTTGAAAAAAAAGCTTCGACTCAAACTCGAAAAGCCTCTCTCAAAACAATTTCAAATACCGCAGTTCAAAAAATTTCTAAAATTGAAGTTTTAGGTTTGAAGAAAATTGAAAAAGAAGCGGTCTTGCAAAAAATTTCGTCTGCGGTCGGAAAAAACTTTGATCGAGAGCAAGTGTCGAAAGACATTCAGACCCTCTTTCGCATGAACTTTTTCGTCCAAGTTGAAGTTGAAAAAGAAGCCTCATCGGATGGAGTTGTTTTAATTTTCAATATGGTTGAAAAACCAACTGTTTCGGAAATTGAATTTACAGGGAATGCTGAAATTAAATCTGAAGATTTAGAAACACAATCTGGTCTGAAGGCATTTGAAGTCGTGAATTTTTCAAAAATTCAAGCGGCCGTCCAAAAAATTGAAAAACATTACGAAGATAAAGGGTTTTATCTGGTAAAGGTCGAATCTTCGATTGAAGAAGTTCAAGCGAACGAAGCTGTGAAAATTAAATTTAACATCACGGAAAATGAAAAAGTAAAAGTCAAAAAAATCACTTTTATTGGGAATCATCAAATCAAAGATTCAGAACTTAAAAACGATCCTCGGATGTTTACGAAAGAAGCTGGATTTTTTTCATTTCTGAGCAGTTCTGGATCTTACAAACAAGAAGCCTTTGATAATGACCTGCAAGTTTTAAAGTACATCTATTGGAATCAAGGTTTTTTACAGGTTAAAATCGATCGTCCTATTGTGACGGTGACACCAGATAAAAAATCAATTTATGTTTCATACCACATTGAAGAAGGTGACCAATACTCTGTCGGTGAAGTTGATTTTGCCGGAGACTTGCTCTTTTCGAAATCAGAGCTTTTTGAAGCAGTTAAAATCAAAGACAGTTCAATTTTCTCTGTTGAGGTTATGCGCAAAGACATCACCGATCTTCAAGCTAAATACGGCGATTTAGGTTATGCATTTACGAACGTTATTCCTCGTTACAATTTCCACGAGCAAGAGAAAAAAGTCGATCTCGTCTTTGAGTTTGAAAAAGGCAACAAAGTCTATTTTGGTGATATCACCGTCACTGGAAATTCTAAAACTCGTGATAAAGTTCTTCGTCGTGAGTTAAAAATCGAAGAGGGTGAACTCTATAATGAAACTCGTAAACGTTTATCTCAGGAAAACATTCAACGTTTAGGTTTTTTTGACGAAGTGAATTTTAAGACAAGCACGCCTCCTGAAAAACCAGACCAGCTTAACATTGAAATCGTTGTTAAGGAACGTAACACAGGACAAATTCAATTGACGGCCGCCTACGGGAGTACTCAAGGTATGAGTTTGGGTGGATCGATTGTACAAAACAACTTTCGTGGTTTGGGTCAATCTTTAGAGGCCAAAATTGATGCCGCAAAAAATCGTCAAGATTACCGCGTGAGTCTGACAGATCCGTATTTCAAAGATACGAGATGGTCAGCTGGATTTGATGTTTTTTACACAGAAAATAATGAACGCACCAGTTATGATATTCGAAAAACGGGGGGCAACGTTCGATTTGGTCATCCGAGTTATGGTGATTACACGCGCGCTTACTTAAGATATAAATTGGACAAAACAAGTCTTTTTGCGAATGAGAATACAGATCCTGCAATTTTTCCTTTGGAGACTGCACAGGGCGTTTCAAGTTCTGCAACTGTGACTCTTGAGTATGATACTCGTAATGACCGTATGTCTCCGTCAAAAGGTATTTACACAGATATTTCATACGAGCGCACGGGCCTTGGGGGAGATCTACGTTACCAAGAATTTTCAACACGTTTCCGTTTTTTCCATAATTTATTTTGGGATGTGGTTTGGAGAAATAATCTGAGCTATCAAAATATCCAACCATTAGATTATGGTGGTTCAGTCCCATTTTCTGAACTCTATCAAATGGGTGGTCCTTATACTCTTCGGGGTTTTGGTTCGGGCGGAGTTGGTAAACGTGCATTGTCAGGTTTAAGATACAACCAGTTAGCAGATCCAACTTCGAAGTACTACCGACCTGGCATCAGTGATGAACAAAGAACACGATCTTCACAGTTTGTTGTCGGTGGAACAAAACAAGTTTTATTCCAAACAGAACTTCAATACCCTCTGATTAAAGAAGCCGGCCTGAACGGTGTTTTCTTTTATGATGTTGGTCAAGCCGAAGATGATATCGTTAGTTCAAAATTACTCAGTGATATAGGTATGGGTTTTAGATGGCAGTCACCATTGGGACTTTTACGCTTTGAATGGGGATGGCCACTACAAACGGATTCATTTAATTCAGATTCAGTGAATTTTGAGTTTTCTATTGGGCCACCATTTTAATTTAAGTTAATGTTATACATATAAAAATAAACGAAGGAGTTTTCTATGAACAAAATGATTTTAGCAGCAGTAGTAATTTTAGGTTTTTCTTTTTCAGCGCACGCAGAATTTAAAATGGCTGTTGTTGATACGCAAAAAGCTATTTTAGATACAAAAGCTGGTAAAAAAGCTGATGAAGAATTGAAAAAAGAAGGCGAAAAACGTCAAAAAGAAATCGAGAAAAAACAAGCCGACCTTAAGAAAAAAGAAGAAGATTTAGATAAAAAACGTTCTGTTTTATCAGAAGAAGCTTTCGGTAAAAAGGCACAAGAGTTAAATCAAGATGTGATGCAATTACGTCAATCGGCACAAAAAGCACAATCTGAATTACAGAAAAAAGAAAGCGAATTACTTGCACCAATCGCTGATAAAATGAAAAAAATCATCGAAAAAATTGCTAAAGAAAAAGGTTTCGGAATGGTGATTCAAACAAATCCCGTACAAAAAACAGTTGTCTATTCGGCTCCTGAGTATGATATCACAGCGGATGTTGTAGCTGCTTTTGATAAAGAAAAATAATAGTACACCACGAAGAAGTTATTAAATTATGAAAATACATCCATCAAGTGTTCTCTCTTCAGATGTTATTCTTGAAGAGGGTGTAGAGATTGGGCCTTATTGCAATATTCAAGGCCGAGTAAAGATTGGCAGCGGAACTTTCGTTGAAGGCCACGCAACAATTGGATCTCGGTATGGTATTGTCGAGATTGGTAAAAATAATCATATCTCGCCAGGAGCAGTTCTGGGTGGCCCGCCTCAGGATATCAGTTATAAATCTGAGCCGACAAAATTAATTATTGGCGACAATAATATCATTCGTGAATTCACCAGTTTGAATTTAGCAACATCCAAAGGTGATGGATCAACTGTCATTGGTAGCAATTGCTATTTTATGGCTTATTCGCATGTGGGACATGATTGTAAAATTGGGAACAACGTCATCGTTGCGAACAACTCTCACTTTGGCGGTCACTGTGAAGTTGAAGACAATGTGGTTATCGGCGGAGTTTGTGCCTTTAATCAGTTCTCAAAAATCGGAAAATACTCATTTGTTGCGGGATCGAGTATCGTGAATAAGGATATTTTACCGTTTTCAAGGGCTCAGGGAAACTATGCTGTCGTCAGAGCGACAAACAAAGTTGGACTTCTTCGTAAAGGATTTCCGAAAGAGGAAGTCGCTAATATTCACAAAGCCGTTCGAATTGTAGTCATGGGTGCTGGGACTGTGGATGAGGCTGTTGCGCGTATTCAAAGCGAATGTGTACAGTCTGATAATATTAAATATCTTATCCATTTTATTAAATCATCAAAACGTGGAATTGCTTTTCAAAGAGGAACTGCTCATGGGCCGGCCGGCGAGAATGCAGGTTCAGAAGATTAATTTCATTAATAATAAGGAAAAATCATGAGTCAAAAATTGCGTGGAGCTGTGATCGGAGTTGGATACTTAGGAACATTTCACGCGCAAAAAGTGGCCGCTCATCCGGGTGCAGAGCTTGTCGCAGTTTTTGATCATTTTCCAGAGCAAGCCCAAAAAGTCGCAGCGACTTTAAAAACTCAAGCCGTACAAAATCTGGAAGAGATCGCAAAGTCTGTGGATTTCGTAACTATTGCAGCATCGACGCAAGCCCATTTTGAGCTGGCCAAATTCTTTTTAGATCACAAAATTCCTGTGCTTGTCGAAAAGCCGATCGCAGCGACTGCAACTCAAGGTCAGCAGTTATCTGAGCTGGCTGATAAAAACAATGTCGTTTTTTCGGTGGGGCACATCGAGCGTTTTAATCCAGCGTATAACTATCTCAAAGAAAACTTTAAAAACACGCAGTATTTAGAAATTAATCGATTAGCTCCTTTTCGTGTACGGGGTAGTGATGTCAGTGTTCTTCATGATTTGATGATTCATGATCTGGATTTGGTGAATTTTATTTTTAAACAAAAAATTAAAAAACACATTATTTCAGGAAATAAACTGATTCGTCCTACGATTGATGATGTGTCTCTGCGGCTTGAACTTGAATCGGGAACTCAAGTGACGATTCAGAATTCTCGTTTGAGTCCTCAAATTATTAGAAATTACCGTGCGATTCAAAAAGATTGTACACTTTTTGTGAACACAGCAACGCTGGAAGGTGAGTTTTTATTTTCTGACCCAACGCATGAATCTTTGATGAGAACCGAAAAAATTCAAGTCCCCAAAGTGGATGCTTTGGCGTTGGAAATTGATCATTTTATTTCTGCGGTTCGAAAAGAAAAACCTGTGGCGATCACAGGTTTTGAGGCCACAACTGCTTTAGCGCAGATTGAAAATTTCATTCAGGAGCTGAACCATTGAGTTCAGACTTAGAATAGAATGAGCAACTCTTCTAAAAAAATTATGATCATTGCGGCCGAGGCATCCAGCACTCATTATGCTGCGCAATTGATCCGAGAATGGCAATCGCAACTGAAATCAAAAACACTCCCTTTTGAAAAAGTTGATTTTTTTGGCGTAGGTTCGCTCGAAATGGAATCGTTGGGCTTTTCACGCATTGGAAAATCCGAAGAGATGGCGGTGATGGGCATCGTGGAAATCGCCCAGCATTATTCTTTTTTGAAAAATATATTTCATCAGTTGGTCGAAGCAGCAGAAAAGCAGCGCCCAGATGTTGTGATTTTGATGGATTATCCGGATTTCAATTTACGGCTGGCTCGGAAATTAAAAGCTATGGGTATCAAAGTTTTTTATTATATTTCACCACAAGTTTGGGCCTGGCGAAAAAGTCGTATTCACGACATCAAGCGTGATTGCGAAAAAGTTTTTTTGTTGTTTCCTTTTGAACAAAAATTTTATGAACAGTATCAAGTTCCCTATGAATTTGTAGGTCATCCATTATTGGATGACCTCAATCCGGACTTATTGGACCAGCAAAAAATTCAATTTCAACGTTCTAAATATGGAATTGGTCCCAAAGAAAAAGTCCTGGCATTGATGCCTGGATCACGTCGTAGTGAAATCGAACAGCATTTTCAAATTCAGCAAGACGTCGCAAAAAATTTGTCGCTCAAGTACAATCATCTTCGTATATTGGTCTGCGTGGCTCCGCCGTTAAGTAAAGAGTTCATGCAGCAGAAAATGGAAAATTTCAACTTACCTTATATTTTAATAAAAGAAGACCCAAATCAAATGATATCGCTTGCAGATTATGTTTTAGTGGCTTCAGGCACAGCAACGTTAATGGTCGGACTTTTAGAAAAACCTATGGTGATCATGTACCGTATGAAATGGCTGACTGGAGTCATCGGGAAGATTTTGATTCGTGGGATTAAATATTTTGGTTTAGTAAATTTAATTTTAGATGAAGAAGTTGTCCCTGAACGAAAACAAGGTCAAGTCACAGTTCCTGAAATTACGAAACTGATGGATCGATATATATCTGACCCAACGTATACTGAAAAAACAATTCAAAATCTAAAAAAAGTGAAACTGCTTCTAGGGGATAAGGGGGCTGCACGCAGAGTGGTTCAGTCTCTGAATCAGTATTTATGATTTCTCTGAATCCCTATTCACTGTTGATTGATCTTAAAAACTATCTTTATGATCAGCACTACTTCAAACAATTTCACCCAAATACACGAGTCATTTCAATTGGTAATTTAAATACCGGTGGCAGTGGAAAAACTCCTCTCACTCAATACCTGGCATCACTTTTCCCTGATCAAAAAATTCTGATTGTGTGCCGCAGTTACAAGGCCACTTTGACTGAACCAGCTCAAGTTGATTTATCACGTCCATTGGCTGCAGGTCTATTTGGTGATGAAGCTTGTTTACTTCAGCAACTTTTACCACGGTGTGATGTTTGGTCGGGGCCTTCGAAATCAGAAACAGTCAAGGCGGCTATCAAAAATAACACTTATGATTTTATTTTTATTGATGATGGTTTTAGTCATCGAAAACTGTTCAGGCATATAGACATTGTTGTTGTCGATTTAAGTCGTGAAAAAAATCATTACCAATTACTGCCGCTAGGTCATATGCGTGAAGATTGGAAAACGCTTCGTAGATCACATTTGGTGGTCTTTACGAAAGCCGAAGGACTGACAGAAAAACAAGTGAAATTTTTTATTGATCAAGTCAGTCCCTTTCAAAAAAATATGATTCGTGCCCAGATGACAACTGTTCTTGAATCTAAAAATAAAAATATTTTTTTAGTGACAGGTCTTGGTAACCCAGAAAAGTTAAAAACCAATTTACAAGATCTTGGGTATCAAGTTGTGAAACATCAATTTTACCCTGACCATTATTCATTTCCAGAATCCGAACAATTAGAAATTTTAAAAAAAACTCAAGCCTATCCTGAACTGCAGCTGGTGATGACAGCGAAGGATCGTGTTAAAATTACCAATCCAGAATTAGTCCAACGGATTCAATGTGCAGATCTCACTGTCAGCATGAATGATTTCGACCGAAAGATTTTTTATGACACTATTTTATCGTAAACTCAGCGAGGTATTTTCTTTTTTATTTTGTTTATTCCCTTGGGCCCTGAATCGGTTTTTAGGTAAAGCTCTCGCTTTCATCTGGGTTGATGTTTTTAAGATTAGACAAAAAGTTGTGTATGATAATATAGATATTGCTTTTCCCAACACTCCCATCGAAACCAAAAGACAATGGATGAGACAATCTTTAGATGTCTTATGCCGTAGTTTTTTTGATGTTATTCGTATTCCGCATTTAACAGATACATGGATCGAAAAAAATGTGAATTTTCTGGGGCTCGAAAATTTGGAGCCCTTTAAAAACCAAGGTGTATTGCTGATGTCATTGCATATGGCCAGTGGAGATTTAGCCGCGGCAGCGTTCAGTCATCAAGTTAAACCTTTGAGTTTAATTTCGAAACGATTTTCAAGCCGATTTGCAGATGAGTTTTGGTTCGCGCTTCGTACCAAATCAAAAACTGAATTTATCGATGCGCATGGAAAAAATAATGCTTTTGAAATTTTGAAAGCCTTAAAAAGACAACGTGCTGTCGTATTTGTCATCGATCAATTCATGGGTAAACCTTATGGTATCGAAACAGAGTTTTTCGGGCAAAAAACAGGTTCGGCCTATGGTCTGGCCTTATTTGCCCAAAAAACGAAAGCTCCTGTGATGTCCTTATCGACCTTTTGGGGTCCTGATGGCAAATTGAATGTAGAAGTTGGACCATTGATCGATTTTAGTGATATTCTCACTGAGGATAAAGATCTGAATAATTTATTAATGACGAATCGTATGAATCAAGTTGTCGAACGAATCATACGACGTAATCCTGGTCAGTGGATGTGGGTGCATCGTCGATGGAAGGTTTTTGAATGAAAAATCGATTAAGTTGTTTAATTGTGTGTTCATTTTTATTATCAGCTTGCACGAGCATGAAGATTTTAAAGTATGAAAAAGAAGAACTCTTAGCTAAAAATGCTGAATTTGAAAAGCAAGTTATCGTCAAACCTGTTGAGGATGTGCCTCAAAATAAAATCACAGAAAATATCACAACGAAGCCTGCAGAGGTTATTACGCATAAAGCTCCTACGCCTGCCATTGTCAAAACTCCTGTCAAAAAAAAGACTCAGAAAAAATTTGCAGAACCAGAAGTCGTTGTTGTTGGTCGTCAGCCAGAACTTGAAGACTCAGAGGGTTTTAATAACCTGCGACGCCCACCCTCGGATCCTTTTCGAGTTGGTGAAAAAGTAATTCATTCGGTCAGGTATTTTTCGGCTGAAGCGGGGCAATTGACATTAGAGGTTCAACCCTTTTTAGAAGTAAACAGCAAAAAATCATACCACTTTCAGATTGGTTTAAAAACAAGTTCGCTGTTTTCAAAATTTTACTCAGTCGATGATCTTGTTGATACGTATATGGACTATGAAAATTTAGTTCCCCATGTGTATAAGATGAGTGTGCGTGAAACGGGTAAGCTGGCTCAGTCACAAGTTTATTTCAATCATGATCTGCTTCGTTCCAATTTTTGGGAAAAAAAGTACACCGAAAAAAATGGCCAAGAAGAAAATAAAAAAGCTTGGGACATTTTGCCATTTTCACAAAATGCGTTTAGCGGAATATTCTATATGCGGATTTTTAACTGGCAGGTCGGGAAGCAGTATTCTTTCCGCGTTTCTGATGATGAAAAAAATGTGATTTTCAAAGGCACAGCTCTAGCTAAAGAAAAACTAGAAACGGAAGCAGGATCATTCAACGCAATTAAAATTAAAACAGATATTATTACTCGTGGAGCTTTAACTCCGTCAGGGAATATTTATATGTGGATCTCTGATGATGATCGAAAATTATTGCTGCGTATCGAAGCTGAAATTAAAATCGGCAAAATTGTTTCAGAAGTCATCGAGATTGAAAAGGGAAAACCTTAATTTGACGACTCAAAAAAGTATTGTCTTTATTCAAACTGCATTCATCGGTGATTTGTTTTTAAGTTTGCCATCATTGCAGCAAATCCGAAATATTTACCCTGAACATAAAATTATTTTAGTTTGTAAAAAAGGCTTGTCTGAGTTTTTTTTAAAAGAAAATAAAGTCGATGTTGCGATTGAAATCGAAAAAGGGAAATCAAATTCATATTCAGAAGCTGTGTTCAAAATAAATCAATATCAAGTCGAAGTTGTTGTTTGCCCACATCGCTCATTTCGAAGTGCATGGCTGGCTTTTCAAATCAAGGCACCACTTAAGGTTGGTTTTGGTTCGTGGTGGGGTAGGTTCTTTTTTAATCAGACAGTGACTTACCAAAAAAGTTGGCCCGATGTGATTCGTCAGATGAACATTTTATCTGTGCTGAGTTCATTAGTTCGCACAGAAATCGATAAAAAGGATTGGTCTTTTCTGAATTTTTGCGACTCAAACGGATCATTTCCAAAAATCCCCTCATTTTTTCAGTTCCCCGAGAACCAACACGTGAGACAGAAAAATAAAGTGACTGCCGTATTTCCTGGAAGCGTATGGAAGACCAAGCAATGGACTGTTGAAGGATTTACTGAAGTTGTGACTGAGCTTTTGAAAAATGGTCATCGAGTTATTTTAATGGGTGGTCCTACGGAAAAAGAGATATGTGATCAAATTCAGAAAGTAAATCCACAAGCCGAAAACTGGGCAGGACGTCTGAGTTTATATGAATCGATCTTGAAGATTAAAGAATGTCAGCAAGTGTTCTGCAATGACTCTGCACCAGCGCACATGGCAGCCAGTCTGGGCATTCCAGTAGTCTCTATTTTTGGCCCAACAACTGTGGGGCTTGGATTTCGGCCTTGGAATGATCAATCTTTTGTGGTCGAAAATTTACAGATTGATTGCAGACCGTGTGGAGCCCACGGACACAATCAGTGTCCGAAAGGGCATCATCGTTGTATGAAGGATTTAAGTTCAGTCAATGTCGTTCAGAAATTAATCTGAAAAATCTTTTGCTAATATATTATATTTTCTCATTTTTCGAAGCAGTGTATTTTTAGGAATATTGGCCTGAGCAACTGTTTGATTGATTTTACCTTTGTTAGCTTTCAATGCTTGAATGATGAAATCTTTTTCAGCCTGCTCTTTAAATAATTCAAAATCCAGAGCATTCGTTGCCGCTGTTGTTGTCACAGTGGCGGCTTCAACTTTCGGTGAGTTCACTTGATTAGGTGAAATATAACTGGTCACCGAGTTTTTGATTTGATCTGGCAAGCTATCGACTGTCATTTCATTGCTGGATTCAACAATAAAAGCGCGCTCGACAATATTTTCAAGTTCTCGGATATTACCAGGCCAACGATACCTTTTCATCAATTCTAAACACTCAGTAGAAATTGTCTGAATCGTTTTATTGTGAGTGATTGAAAATTTTTGTAAAAAACTATTCGCCAATTGCGAAATATCATCTGGACGTTCACGTAGTGGCGGTAAAAAGATCGGCATTACATTTAGACGATAAAATAGGTCTTCGCGAAATGTTTGGTCTTCCATCATTTTTTCTAAGTTTCGGTTTGTCGCGGCAATGATACGTGCGTTCGTTTTAACTTCGCGATTACTGCCAACTGGAGTAAATTTTTTCTCTTGAAGGGCGCGTAATAACTTCACTTGCATTTCAGGCCTCAATTCTCCAATCTCATCCAAAAAAAGTGTTCCATTATTTGCTAATTGAAATTTTCCAATTTTGCGTTCAATAGCTCCAGTGAAAGCCCCTTTTTCATGACCAAAAAGTTCACTTTCCATTAAATGTTCAGGAATTGCGCCGCAGTTAATGGCAACGAAAGCTCCAGATTTTTTTGGTGAGTTAAAGTGAATCGCTTTTGCTACAAGTTCCTTACCGGTGCCATTCTCGCCGCGAATCAAAACCGTAGTTTCAACTCTGCAAAGTTTATAGATTAAGCCGAAGACCTCTTTCATTTTAGTATTTTGTCCGACGATGTCGGTTTTTAAATCTGAAGATTTTTGGCTTTCAATATCACTTTCGATATCGTCATCAAAAATAGGTCTGGATGCTGTCAGACCTTTGATCATGGCATTTGCTTCAAGACTTTTTCGAACCAGATCCGTCAGTTTTTCACTACTCACTGGTTTTTCGACATAATCGTAAGCCCCTTCTTTAATTGCAAGAACTGCATCGTTCAAATTACTATGGGCCGTCATAATTAAAATAAATGTTTGAGGATTGTGTTCTTTAATCTGTTGCAACGCAGACAAACCATCGAGTTCTGGCATTTTAACATCCATCAGGATCAGATCAAAAAAATCGGTATTGGCTTTTTGGACAGCATCAAGTCCATTGCCGCTTTCTTCGATTTCAAATTCGATGTGCAGTTCAGGTTCAATTTTTTTTAAGATCGAAGCTACTGATTTTCTCAATTCAATTTCATCATCAACAATGAGTGCGCGTAATTTCATTTTTAGTTTTCGCTTTCTATTGGCAAACTGACATCAAAAGTCGTTCCTTTGCCAAGTTCAGATTTTAAAGTGATCGTTCCACCATGAAGTTCAATAAAATATTTTACAAGATAAAGTCCCAGTCCGGAACCTTTACTTTTCAGCTCTTGGTTTTTACCACGAACAAATTTTTTCCAAATATGGATTTGATCTTCAGGGTCAATTCCTTCCCCCGTATCGCTGACAGAGACCAGAACTTCGGTATCTGTTTCAGTTGTATGAATTGATATTTGCCCGTTAACCGGTGTGTACTTAATCGCATTTTCGACCAGATTCAACATCACTTCGGTCATCAAAGTGACATCAAATTCAATCAGAAACATGGGTTCTAAATTTAGATTAATCGCAATTGATTTAGATTTAGCTAAGGGCCGCGTTCGCTCGATCACATTTTCAATGACGCCATTGATGTCCGCAGTCTCTTTGTTGATTTTGAAATCTTTAGACTCAACTCTTAAAACTTTTAAAATAGATTGAATGTATCTATTAAGCTCTTCTGAATAGGTTTTAAGATTTTGAAAGTCTTCTTGGACAGTGTCCGGCAGGCTGTTTTGCACAGTCAATCGATCAATGACCGCTTGTATTTTTGCAATAGGTGTTTTGAGATCATGGCTAATCAGACTGACGAAATTATTTTTAAGTTGTTCAAGTTCAGCGATATAACGCTGTTCTTGCTGTAATTTATTATGCGCCTGTTCAATTCTGAGAGCTTGATAGCCAATATAGACAATCCAAATCAGGACGAGCAAAGTGAGCGGACTTGCAATCGGTACCCAAATGTAAAACGTGTCAAAAGTCCACATCGAAAATGCTGTCCAGGCAGTGGCTAAACTGAGAAATAAGAACAGCGAGATGACTTGGGTGTAATGGGTAATGATAAATACAGATAAGATCATCAATAATAAAAGTGCCGCGGCATAAACGATCGTCGGTAATTTCTGAATAAAACGATTTTCGATATAATTATCTGTGACGTTGGCCCAGAACTCATGTCTTGAGATTTGACCGATGGGAGTTAGAATCTGCGAATTCAAAGTTTTTTCAATACCAATAAAAACAATTTTGTTTTTAAAAAAAACGGGATCAACGTTATTTTTTAAAACATTTTGTAAGTCAATACTTTGAAACCTTTGATTCCCTCTGTAGTTGATCACGGGTAAATTACGTAAGCGCGATGTTTTTTTGTTGAAAGCGGTGCGTTCTGCAATATTCGGTAAATAGTTGGGATTCATCAACAGTCTGCGAACAACGCCATCATCGTCTCTTAATAAATCGATATGTGCGATATTTGTTCTTTCGGGAAGGGTCGCGAAAGGGAGAGACAGCTTTTCGAGTTCGCGGGAATTTGTCGCCCAGAGGATACGTTCATCTTTAAAAATCAGAAGATCTTGAGAATTTAATCGAGTCTGTCCGATGTTGTCTCCAAAAAATAAAGTGACTCCAATAGACTTGGGATTTTGCTTTAAAATTTGTTGCAGCAAATCTCTCCAGATTGTTTGATCCCAGAAAAAACTGTCGGTGATTTCATTCGATTCGTTCACGTTGATCAGAGAATTTGTCTTTAGGTCGTAAATTTTAACAAAATCGCTGGGTTTAATCGTGACCAAAACAATAGAGTCATTGATTTTTTGATGGCCACGTAATTTGTATCGCAAATCGTATGTGTCGACTTCATCAAATTTTAAAATAACGAGAGAAAATAAAAGACAAAGGAATGCCCGCGTCCAGAATCCTCGTTTAGAAAGACCCCATCGGAGCCAAACTCGGAGAGAGTTAAAACTGTTCTGGTAAAAATCTTGAATGAGCTTTGTCACAAGCCCATAAACTAGCCTAATTTCATTCGACTTTCAAGAAATCATGGGCTTAAATAAAGCCTATGAAATGGATTCGTACTCAAGAGCAGTCTCTGCCACAAATCAACGCCAGTGTTCTGACGGTCGGTAATTTTGACGGTGTACACTTGGGTCATCAGTCCTTGATCGCTTCTGTCGTCGAAAGTGCCAAAAATCTTGGTGTTCCCTCGGTTGTTTGCACATTCAAACCTCATCCTCGGGCAGTTCTCTATCCCGATATTCCAATTCATAGGCTCTTTGATTACCGCGATCAGTGTGAAATGATGCAAAATCTGGGAGTCGATTTCCTGATCGAAGAAAAATTTACAAAAGATTTTTCTCTCATGAGTCGGGAAGAGTTTTTAGACTTTTATATAATTAGGCATTTTAAACCCGTACATCTGATTGTGGGCTATGATTTCAGTTTTGGCAAAAATAGAACCGGAGATCATCATTTTCTTAAACAATACTGTCTTGAAAAAAATATTAAGCTCACAATACAAGACGCTCTTGAAATGAATAATCAAGTCATCTCGTCCTCAGTTATCCGTAAATTTTTAGAGCATGGTGATCTCAAGAAAGCGGAAGAATTTTTGGGGCGCAGGTATTATTTGCGCGGCCCCGTTCGTGTCGGATATCAACGTGGACGAACGATTGGTGTCCCTACAGCTAATATCAGCCCAGAGATCGAATTTATTCCTCGTAAAGGCGTGTATTTTACCAAAGTGTACTGGAAAGACCAAGTATTTCCATCCATTACTAATATTGGTGATAACCCCACATTTCAAAACACGGATTCGTATTTAAAAGTGGAAACACATATCTTTGATTTCAATCAAGAGATATACGGTGATCAAATCAAGGTTGAATTGTTTCATTTTCAAAGAGATGAGATTAAATTTTCAGGTGTGGTAGAGTTGAAGAATCAAATTCAAAAAGATATCCAAGAGGCTCAAAAATATTTCAAAGAGATCCTTTAATGAAGTATTATCGTTCATCTAAACTTTATACAGTTCCTCAATTCCCTCAATACACGTATGTCGAAACGGAAACAATTGAGGGCGCACAGTCTCTGAAAGCCGATTTAATCGATATTTCTTACGAAGACTTTTGCCAATTACAAACTCAATTTGAAGTAAATAGTTTGGACTCGTATTATCTTGGATCAGCTGACTGTTTGATTCGTTTGGGCGAACGGTATCAGTTTTATCAATTGTCGCAGAAATCTTTCTTGTCATTGCTGTCTAAAATAGAAATACATTTAAAAACTGACGATCATGCCGTTATTGTTGGTGACGAAATGTCGATTTCACAATTTTTACCTGCGCTCTCCAAATTAGGATACTCACGATTTGTCTTTGTTGTCGAAGATCCAGATGCTGTTCAAAAATTTATGCAAAACATTCAAAAAACACTTTTAGGACTTGAGGTTTTGATACTGAGTTTTAATCAAGTGTCTTCAATTGATTGTATTTCGAGTCTGCTTCTTGTGGATATTGATCATAAAGAGCGACCCGATCTTGTTGAGAGTCTGACCTATTTCAATTTTTTAACAACGGGGTCAGCTTTTTTTGACGTCCGCTCTGATTTAAATGATGATTTAGTTCAAGAAGCATTACGAGCGCAAATGGTGGTGATTGATTCAGCTCAGTATGCGCAAGTTCGATTAGAGATCGCTGATCAGATATTGGCTAAAAAAATCAAATAATTAGACATATTTTATTTTTAATTTTTATTGCAAATCTCTACGATCGTCCAGTTACAAAAAACGTCACTTTTATTAGACTATTTGCATGCTGCCGAACAAGCTTGGTGAAATTTTATCAAAACAAGGATTGATCAGACCTGATCAGTTACAACAAGCATTGGCACATTCCCAAAAAATGAAAATCCGCTTGGGATCTGCGATTGTGACATTGGGTTTCTTAAAAGATAATCAAATTTTAAGAGCTCTTGAAAAGCAATTCGCAATCCCCGGAGTTGATGTTGCTCAATTTGAAGTTGAGCAAAGTATTTTAACGCTTTTGAATAAAGAATTTTGCGACAAAAATTTAGTGATTCCGATATCTAAGGCAGGAACAACTCTGGTTGTTGCATTTACAGATCCTACAAATTTACAAGTCCGTGATGATTTACGTTTTATTACGAAGTGCAAGATTCAACCTGTTGTTGCTACTGAAATGAGTATTCAGACAGCCATTGATAAATTTTACGGCGCCATTCGTCAGTCACAGATTGATATCAATAAAGAAACGAATGATGAAGTCGTCGAGGCGCAAACAGCGACAGTCGAAGTTGGTGATGTCAGTGCTGGTGATGCTCCAATCGTTAAGTTTGTGAATGGGGTTTTAATGGAAGCAATTAAACGCCGTGCTTCCGATATTCATTTTGAACCTTACGAAAAAAAATTTAGAGTCCGTATTCGAATTGACGGTAACTTGATCGAAACAGCAACTCCACCGACATCATCTGGACCTGCAATTTGTGCGCGTATTAAAATTATGGCCAAAATGGATATTGCCGAACGTCGACGACCTCAAGATGGACGTTTAAAAATTCAATTAAAAAATGAAGGTCGCGAAATGGATTTTCGTGTGAACACTGTTCCTACGCTTTGGGGAGAGAAAGTGGTCATGCGTTTATTGGATAAAACGAATTTACAGTTGGACATGACCAAGCTTGGTTTTGAGCCAGACGACCTAGAAATGTTCAAAAATGTGATCAACGCACCTCAGGGAATGGTACTGATCACGGGTCCAACAGGCTCAGGAAAAACGACAACGATTTATTCTGCTCTTGTGGAGTTGAACAAAACGGATGTGAATATCAGCACGGCCGAAGATCCTATTGAATTTAATCTTGAAGGAATTAACCAAGTTCAAATGAATCCAGATATTGATCTGAATTTTTCAACTGCGCTGCGCGCTTTTCTTCGTCAGGATCCTGACATTATCATGGTCGGAGAGATTCGAGATATTGAAACTGCAGAGATTTCATTTAAAGCGGCATCGACGGGACATATGGTGGTCAGTACCTTGCACACCAACGATGCCCCAACAACGATCACTCGTCTCACAGAAATGGGAATTGCTCCATATTTAATTACATCAACGATCAATCTGATTGTCGCACAACGTCTGGTTGGTAAAGTATGTGAGATTTGTAAAGAGCCTTTAAGAGTTCCCGAGCAAACCCTACTTAATCTGGGCGTCACACCGCAAGAGATTCCTCAGTTTAATATGTTTAAAGGTAAGGGTTGCATGTCTTGCAATAATACGGGAATTAAAGGGCGACTGGCCATTTACGAGCTGATGCCCTTGACTGAAAAAATAAAAGAATTGATTTTAAAAAATGCATCAGCGTTGGAACTCCGAAATGCATGTCGTCAATTAGGCTATAGAACATTACGTCGAAGTGCTTTGATTAAGTTGGCTCGCGGACAAACAACGATCGAAGAAGTCATAAATGCATCAGTCAGAGATAATCTGGAATGAAAGGCTTAAGTCGATGATTTCAAATATATTGCTACAAATTAAAAACAGATTGAGTCAAGAAGCTCAATTTCGATTGGGTCATAAAACTTTGATCAAAATCGAGAATGAATGGCACGAGTTTGATGATGATGTTTTGTCTGTTTCTGATTGGGAAGATCTTAAAGATTTTTGTTTACAAAATAATGAAAAAGTCATTCTCGAGACAAAAGGATTTGTTCAAGGAATATTCTCGGACCCCACTCAGAACTGGGTTTTCTCATTTACAGAGTGGAAAGATTGTTTACGAGCACACTTTTCATTTATTCAAAAAGAGAATAAGTCATCCAGTATTCAATTTTCACCCTACTATGACAACCTCAAGAAAAAATCTGGTATTCACATCATTTCAAGTCAGAAAAAAAATGGCAAATCGACATTATTATCTGAGATTATACATGAGAGTCGAAAGTACTCTCCAGAATTGATCGCAGTTCATACTCTGCCATCACAATTAAGTTTAACAAATTTGGATTCAGTTGTTCATTTGGGTTCAGATAGTCATCAATGGGATTTTCAACATCCAGTTTATGATGGAATTGATACAATTGTTCTGGATTTGAACGAAATTAAAGATTTGAACAAGTGGGTTAGATTTGCTGAAGAGGGGCGTACTGTGTTTATCAGCATTTCTGCAAATTCAATTGAAAATGTTTTACTGCAGCTCAAATCAATGACTCAAGGACAAGATAGCTTATGGAGTCGCCTCTGTGAACAGCTGCGCTCTTTAGTTTACCAAAAACTTGTATCGGGAGTTGGTACATCGGTTCATGAAATCTGGGTTCTAAAAAAAGAAGACCAAAAGAAATTGACGAATCATTTACCTACAGGAGCAATATCAGATTTTATGATGAATTCAAATTTGTACCAGAGTTTGAACCAGTCAATTTTGCAATCACTTGTTCGTCGTAAATTAGATGTCAAAAAAGCATTTGAAGTTTCTGATGACATTGAAAATTTAGATCTTAGTTTGAAAAAAATGGGATTATAGATTATGGCAAGGTATAAATACGAAGCCCGCACGTTTTCAGGTAATAATTTGAAAGGTGTCATCGATGCTCGTGACGAAGCTGAAGCTCGTGTCAAATTACGAGCTAAACAACTCGTTCCGCTAAAGCTGATGGTCGTTCAAGAACAAGGGGCGAACAACAAAAAAGTCAGTTTCTTTTCTCCGGCGATTAAATCGAAAGAACTGCAAATTTTTACACGACAATTTGCCACTCTGATCAACTCAGGTATTCCGATCTTAGACTCTTTAAAAATTTTGTCCGATGGCGCAGCGGATAAAACAATCAAAGAAGCTGTCATACAAATTCGCGCGTCTATCGAAACTGGTCGTAGACTTTCTGAGTCGATGGTTCAGCATCCACGAGTTTTTGACAGTCTTTACTGTAATATGATACGAGCGGGAGAAGAAGCCGGTATCTTAGATCAAATTTTAGAACGATTATCTACTTACGCTGAAAAAAATGAAAAAATTAAAAATCAAATCAAGGGTGCACTTGTCATGCCGACAGTGATTATCTGTGCTGCGTTTATAGTTATTACCGGTATTATCACATTTATTATTCCCAAATTTGCCGAATTTTATAGATCGTCAGGAAAGCCGCTTCCACTGTTGACACAATTTGTGGTGAAGTGTTCAGAAATCTTTATTTCGCATTGGTACGTGGTCTTTGGAATCCTACTTGCAGCCGCTTATTTCTTCATAAACTATCTTTCAACTAAAGAAGGTAAAGTGGCTATGGATCACTTTCTAATTAACTCACCTATCTTTGGTGATGTTGTTCAAAAATCATCTGTGGCTCGAATGAGTCGAACTTTGGCGACACTACTCAGTTCGGGTATTAATATGATCGAGGCCATTGAAATTGCCGCTAAAACATCAGGAAACACTGTCATCGAAAAAGCTCTTTACTCGTGTAAAGATTCTGTGACCGTTGGTAAACCTTTTCATTTGCCACTTTCAAGGCAAAAAGAAATTCCACAGATGGTGTCTCAGATGGTGGCTATTGGCGAGCAGTCGGGAACATTAGATGCTATGTTGGCTAAGGTGGCGGATTTTTACGAAGATGAAGTTGAAAATGCTGTGCGGACGATGACGTCGCTGATTGAGCCTCTTTTAATGGTTGGTCTAGGTGTTGTCATCGCCTTTATTCTTGTGGCGATGTATTTACCAATCTTTCAATTGGGAGAGACAATTGGTAGTTGATCAGTCGAATTCAGTATTACGTTCAATACCCACGATTCGCTTTGCAGCAATAGCAATGTTTTTTGTGCTTTTTCAAATATTGATCGTGTTGCAAAGACCTTTTATTCAGTACGAATTTGTCTGGGTCTACTATTCGTGTATTTTGTTTTTGTCAGTGATTTATATGGCTCAGTTTGTCTTCAAAATTCGAAGAAATATTGTTTTTTCATTTCTCGAGATTTTCACTTTATTTTGTATTTATAAAGCGCAGCCAATGTTTGCGAGTTTTTATTTGGTGATGTTTTTGATTTTATTGTTTTTAGCTGGATTAGAATCTGATTTTGAGGATGTGATTTATTTGGTTTTCACAGCATCCATATTAATTTCTTTCGGAAATTTGTTTTTTTTCAAATGGTCAGGGTTGCAGAATCTTTTAAATTTAGGATTATTTAATCTTGCATTTGTTGCCGTCATTTTCTTTTCAACGCAACTGAAAATCGAGCTGAAGCAATTGACTCAGTCGTTGTCACAAACGGCACTTAAACTGAAATCGAAAGCAGAATTATCGCAATTGTTGATTGATAATATCCCCGTCGGTTTGATGGCCTTTGACGCCCAGAAAAAACTCGTTTTTCAAAATCATATCATAAATGAAAAAATGAAGCTGAATATTCATTCAATGCAAGATCTGATTGAACTCAGTCAAAAGTCTCATTTGCCAGAAATTTCATATTATAACTCTGAAATATCTGACAAGCGGTATTATCAACTTGAAAGTGCATCTTATTTTGATGCAGATGTTGATCAAAATATAAATTTGTATTTAGTAAAAGACACGACAGAGATGCGTCATTTACAAGATCAAGTTCGCCATAAAGAAAAAATGGCGGCGGTCGGACAGTTGGCTGCTGGTATTGCACATGAAATTAGAAATCCACTGGCCGGCATCAGTGGAAGTATCGAGTTGTTATCTCAAGATGCAAAAAATCCTGATGATCAAAAATTGATGAGAATTATTTTAAAGGAAATTGATCGACTCAATAATTTAATTACAGATTTTTTAGATTATTCAAAACCAGAGACAAAACCCGATCAAAAAATTGATCTAGCTCTTATTTTGGATGAAGTTCTTCAGAATATTAAACTCAGTCAGACAACACCTCAAAGTATTAATTATGAAATCCAAATTCAAAGCTGTTATATTTTAGGTTTTTCGGACAAACTCAAGCAAGTTTTTTTAAATATCATTGTCAATGCGATTCAGGCGATGAAAGATCAAACGAACCCTATTTTGAAAATTAAAACCGAACAATCAGAAAATCATATCATTGTCGAAGTTCAAGATAACGGTGCAGGCATGTCGGTAGAAACTCAAAAAAGAATTTTTGAACCCTTTTACACTACGAAATCTAAAGGAACCGGTTTGGGTCTTGCCATCACACATAAAGTGCTCGAGTCTCATTCTGCTGATGTTCAAATTGAAAGTACACTTGGGCAGGGTACGAAATTTAAAATTATTTTTAACAAATTAAAATCATAAAGAAGAGGTATATATGAAATCACGAATACTAGTTGTAGACGACGAAGAATCAATCCGCGAATTTCTAGAGATCATGCTCAAAAAAGAAGGCTATGAAGTGACGACAGCAGAAGACGGTGCGCGCGCTAAAGAAATTCTGACAAAAAAATCATTCGACATGATTATTTCAGATTTGCAAATGCCCAATGTCACAGGAATTGAGCTGTTAAAGCATGTGAAAGAAAGTTATCCAGATACAGTTTTTATGCTGATTACGGCCTTCGGAACGACTGAGACCGCAGTCGATGCAATGAAAATGGGGGCGTATGATTACGTCACGAAGCCATTTAAAATTGATGAAGTTCGTATGAATATCGCGAATGCTTTAAGATCGCAAAATCTCGAAGTTGAAGTGAGAACTTTAAAAAAAGAACTTGTGAAAGAATATTCTTTCCAAAATATGGTCGGAAACTCTGCAGCCATGCATTCCATTTTTGATTTAATTAAACGTGTTTCACAAACACCTACGAATATTTTAGTTACAGGAGAATCTGGAACTGGTAAAGAGGTGATCGCCAAAGCGATCCATTATAACGGCCCGTTGAAAGATCGTCCATTTGTGACGATCAATTGTGGTGCCATTCCTGAAAATTTAATGGAATCAGAAATGTTCGGTCACAAAAAAGGTTCGTTTACTGGCGCAATTGCTGACAAGCAAGGTTTGTTCGAAGTGGCCAATGGCGGAACTCTGTTTTTAGATGAGGTCGGTGAATTACCACCCTCGATTCAGGTGAAGTTACTCCGCGCGATCCAAGAGCGAATCATTCGTCGTGTCGGAGCAACAGACGATATGAAAGTTGAAGTTCGTATCATCGCAGCAACAAATCGTAATTTAGAGGACATGGTCGCCAAAGGAACATTCCGACAAGATTTATTTTATCGTTTGAACGTGATTAATATTAAATCTCCTGCATTACGCGATCGTGCAGAAGACATTCCGCTTCTTGCGAATCATTTTCTTAAAAAATATAATGAAAAATTAGGAAAAAATATTAATGCCGTTTCTGCAGAGGCTATGGATATTTTGAAAAAATACAACTATCCAGGTAATGTTCGTGAACTTGAAAATATGATTGAAAGAACAGTGGCGTTAGAGGCGGGATCGACTGTTTTGCCGGAATCATTGCCGCCGATGGTAAATACGACTTCAGGACGAAAAATGGCCTCGAGCCATGAAATCGAAATCGGTGACGACGGTTTAGATCTTGATAAAGTCATCGGTCAGATTGAAAAAGAAGTTTTGATCAAAGCCATTCATGCTGCTGGTGGAACTAAGAAAAAAGCAGCTAAGCTATTAAAAATTTCTTTCAGATCAATGCGGTATCGCATTGAAAAATACAATCTTGGTGTAGTTGGCGATGACGAGCTTGATGAAGACTAGATTGTAATTTGTGCGTATTGCAATTATCGGAAACGTAGCCAGCGGTAAATCAACGCTGGCCCGTCAAATTTCAAAAGAAAAAAGTATTCCAGTGACGTTTATTGATTCCATTCAGTTCTTACCGGATCTCTCAATTCGTCCGTATCAAGAAACTATTGAAATTTTATCAAATATTCAAAAGCAATCATCTTGGATTATCGATGGCTATGGCCCCTTAGATATTTTAGAGCAAAGATTTAAATTGGCGGACCAGATCATATTCTGTGATCCACCTGTCCACATAAATTATTTTAGACTTTTAAAGAGGCAATTGATTAACATTTTTTCTCCGCGAGCAGAATTACCCACGGGGGCAAATGAGTTGTCTTGGTCGCACACCCAAAAATTATTTAAAACTATCAACCAACAGCATCAAAAAATGCGGCCAGAGTTGCTACGAATTTTAAATCGTCCAGAAAATTTAAAAAAACTCATTCACAGAAAAGATTAATTTTTTGCAGTCGGCTTTGGTGTGCCATCGTCTTTAGGTTTACGCTCCATCACTCCGCGATTTTTGATGATGAGGCCATCCAAAAAATTTCTGAGTAATTGATCGCCGCAAGGTTGAAAATTAGGATGGTCTTCATTTCTGAAAATAGCAGACAGCTCTGATTTTGAAATCTCATAATTTACATTTTTCAAACATTCGATGATATCAGTGTCTCGGAATGAAAGGGCTACTCGCAATTTTTTAAAAATATCGTTATTCGTCATAATTGTGTCTCTTTTTGCCAACTTATATCATGAAGCCCCGTATTTGCAAGATGGCAATTAAACAAGACGTCTGTCTCAAGTTCGTTCTTTCGCGGCTATTCTATTGTGGTGAATTTTTTACTCTGTATCATGAATGGATGACTAAATCTCATAAAACAAAATTCTTCATTCTACTTGTTGCTTTAATCTCAATTGTGAATTGTGCCAAAAAGGACGAAGGAGTTTCTCCAGGAGCTGAAACGCCTACAGCAGATGGCAGTCAGGCGGCGGCTCAACTTGCGGGTTCAGGTTCGTTTTGTGCTGTAAATACAACTGTCGGTGGATCATACGCCTATGTCTATAGTCTGACTTTGAATGCTGATGGGACATACAACCACGCTGTTTATTTAACGGATGCAGCGACTTGCGCGACAGCGTAAAATTGATCAACTTGGATAAATTCTAAATGTACGTCAAATCCAGCTACACCTATAGCTTTCTCGGGTGGTAGTTGGAGTCCTGTGAGTTTAAATTCGACGTTGTGGTTTGCATCATCCGTCACTTGAGGTTGTTACGTCACTTGTCATAAATTAATTTTGTTACTTCACAAGGTTGAGTGTCATATAATGCATTGTCATACGGCAAACGTATTGCAGAGAGACTTTTATGGCAAAAAATAAAAAAAATATCATCATCGGTGTTATCTTCATTTTCAGTCTGTTCATTGTGTTTTTGATCTACAGTCGTTTTTTTAAAAAACAGGATTTGGTGCATCCCAAAACTGGCGACATTGTAGAAAGTATTTATGGTTTAGGAACAGTATCTCCCGACAGCGTATTTCGCGTCCGTGCCGGCGTTTCTCTGACGGTCAGAAAACTTTTTGTCAAAGAGGGTGATCTTATTCATGTCAATGATCCGTTAGTTCAGTTGGATGAGAGCGTTATGCGTTCGCCAATTGATGGCACAGTGACTGCAGTGTCTACGAAATTAGGAGAGTTGATCACACCGCAAGTCGCGATTGTGACAGTAACCAATTTAAGCCGCTTGTATTTAGAAGTCAGTTTAGAACAACAATCAGTCTTGCGGATCAAGAAAGATCAAGACGTAGTGATCTCGTTTGAAAGTTTGCGTGAAGAAAAGTATCAAGGTAAAGTTTTTTCAATTTATCCCCGCGACAATCAGTTTATTGTGCGGATTGAATTATCCGAATGGCCTCACGGTGTTCTACCAGGAATGACCGCAGATGTGGCTATTCTGGTTGGTAAAAAAACGAATGTGTTAATGATTCCATTAAAAAGTATCGTTTCTGGGAAAGTGATTCGCTATCGTCAAGGACATAAAGAAACCCTTCCTGTTCAACTCGGCATAGTTGACGGCGAGTGGGGCGAAGTGTTGTCGAATAATCTGACGGCCGATGATGAACTTTTTATTAGAAAGTAGATCTCGATGTTTTTCTTAGCTCTTCGACATCTGATGAGTCGTAAAAAGCAAACAAGCTTAACGTTGTTAGGTATTGTCCTTGGAACTGCCGCCTATATTGCGATTTCAGGAATGATGTTAGGTTTTCAATCTTTTATGGTGGATCAACTTGTCAATAATGATTCACACATTCGAATCAAAGCGCGTGAAGATGTTTTGTCTCCGAACAGTTTAAATTCAGCTTTTTTTAATGAAGATGTTTTAGTGAATTGGATCAAAGCTCCTTCGGGACGAAAAGATAACGCTTATATTTTAGCGCCACAAAAATGGCTAGACCGTTTAAGTTCCGATGAAAGAGTCTCGGGAGTTTCTCCCCAACTCGTTGTTCAAGGGATTGCCACTTATGGAAAAATGGCTTTAGGTGTCGGCATCGTAGGTTCAGATCCTGAAAAGCAAAAAATGGTTTCAAACATCGAACAATCCATGATTCTTGGAAAATTTTCTGATATAGGTTCCAGTGGAAACCGTATCGCTGTCGGTGATGAATTCTTAAAAAAAATGGGTGTCACTCGGGGTGAGACTCTTTTTCTGACAGTAGGAAAAGGATTCCCTCAACCTTTTCGAATAGTTTCTGTTTTTCACTTAGGTATTAAATCTTTGGATGAAACTCGAATTTTTGGCTCTCTCAGTGATATCCAACAACTGAATCAAACACCAAGCCGAATTTCAGATATTGCGATACGACTCCTTGATGTGAATCTGGCCGCGGATGTAGCTTCCACTTACAATTTAATTGAGCAAGAAAAAGTTCAAAGTTGGGATCAAGCCAACGAAGGAATTATGTCCGTTTTTACGACTCAGGACATTGTTCGTAACGCGATGACTGTTTCTATTTTAGTTGTGGCAGGTTTTGGAATTTATAATATTTTAAGTCTTGCAGTGACGCACAAACGTCGGGAGATCGCCATCCTGCGGTCTATGGGTTTTGAACCTCGAGACATCACAAATTTATTTTTAATTCAGGGAATTATTTTAGGCCTGGTTGGCGGCATCATAGGTTTATTGTTGGGTTTACTGACCTGTTATATTATGTCTACGATCGAAATTTCAGCCGACCGCGGACTTGGCGGAAATCATATGATTATTTCTTTTGAATCGATGATTTATGTGAAGGCCTTTTTATTAGCTCTCGCTTCGTCCAGTTTTGCCAGTTTTTTCCCAGCAAGATCAGCGGGAAGCTTAGAACCGATTGATATCATACGTGGGGAGAACTCCTAATGTCGATCATCATGACGGATATCAAAAAAAGTTTCGGCGATCCACCAACGCAAATTCTGAAAGGAATTTCCAGCGAGATCAAAGATGGTGAGATGGTTTCAATTACAGGGCGATCGGGATCTGGAAAAAGCACATTGCTTTATATTATCAGTAGTCTTGATAAGCCCACTTCTGGAGATGTTCTGATTGATCATGTTTCACTGACAACATTGGATGCGAAAGAACTGCATCATTTTCGAAATCAAAAAATGGGTTTTGTTTTCCAATTTCATCATTTATTGCCAGAGCTAACTGCGCTTGAAAATGTTTTAATGCCAGCACTAAAATCTGGAACTGGAACAGAACACACCGCGGCTGCGTTGGAGTTGTTGAAAGAATTTGGAATTAGCGAAAAAGCCAGCAGCTTACCCAGTCAACTTTCGGGCGGAGAACAACAGCGTGTTGCCATTGCAAGAGCCTTGGTCATGAATCCCAGATTTTTATTCGCCGATGAACCAACTGGAAATCTGGATTCTGTCAATGGATTGTTGGTCATGAATTTATTTAAACGGATTAATAAAGAGCGTGGAACAACAATTATTTTTGTAACTCATGATCAAACTTTTGCACAAATGGCTTCAAGACAAATTAATTTAGCCGATGGACTGATTGTTTAGTTTATCGAGATTGTGATATCGATTGAATTTTTTAAAATATACTCTCGAAGCCTGAAGTATTTGATTGTCCGTCAAATGATCAAGAGGCTCTACTCCAACGAGTTTCTGAAATAAATCATGATGATGATGTTTGTCTAGATGTGTTTTAAAATGATTTTTGGCGAGTCCTGAGCCAAAAATCAGGAGTTCATCAATGGGTTGTTCTATAGATAGAGCGACTTTATGAAAAAAATGCTCTGCATTGTTTTTTTTATGATTATCGTGATGGGCACCGATGGGATTATCGGTATGACTGTAGACATGTTTTTTCTGGGCTCCCACGGTCTCTGATAAATGAAAAACGGTGGCATTTTCTGAATCTATCCAAACTACGCAGGCTGACATAAGTTCTCCTTCAATGATATTTGTTGATTTCATCATTTGGGTATACAATTTATAGGCCACAAGAATTGCAGTGAACAACTCATCAGGAGATTTGAATATGTCACAAAAATTAAAGCTTCAATTTTTAGGTGCGGCAGGAACTGTGACGGGATCTAAGCTTTTGTTTGATTACGATCAAAGAAAGTATCTTTTCGATTGTGGATTGTTTCAAGGTCCCAAAGATTTGCGAGTACGAAACTGGGAGACCATCACGGAACTACAAACAGTGAAAGCGGTCATTTTGTCCCATGCGCATATTGATCATTCGGGCTATTTACCCAAACTTGTTAAAGACGGATTTAACGGGCCGATCTATTGTACGCCGGCAACGGCTGATCTGTGTGCAATGTTGCTGCGTGATGCGGCTCATTTGCAAGAAGAAGATGCTCGCTATGCGAATGAATCTAAACATTCTCGTCATGCTCCATCCGCGTTGCCATTATTTAGTCGGGATGATGTAGAACAAGCCATAGCTTTACTTCACCCAGTCAGTTTACATCAGTGGCATACTTTATCCGAAGGACTGTCATTTCGTTTTTTCAGAGCCGGTCATATTTTAGGTTCTGCGATCACTCAAATTTCATTTCAATCCAATAATCAAAATAAAATTTTAACTCTGACCGGAGATTTAGGAAATGGACGTTCTGAAGTTCTCGAAGATCCCGAGAATATTTTAGAAACTGATTATTTAGTTATGGAATCAACTTACGGAGATCGTCGTCAGTCCCGTGAAAGTTCTTTGGACCAAATCGAAAAAGTGATCACCAAAGTTTTAGGACGTAACGGTACATTGATCATTCCTGCTTTTGCCGTAGGAAGAACACAAGAGCTGCTTTATCTAATCAATAAACTTGAAACAGAAGGGAAAATCCCTCAATATCCCGTTTTTTTAGACAGCCCTATGGCAAATTCGGCCACAGATTTATATTTAAAATACAATTCTGAATTAAAAACTGAATTACGTGGCACAAACATTAAAACACGTTTAAGTAGTGCACGCTATAAAGAAGTCCACTCGTCAGGGGATTCGATGATGTTGTGTGCAAGTGCAGAACCAAAAATCGTCATTTCTGCTGCGGGAATGATTACAGGTGGGCGAATCCTTCATCATTTAAAAGCGAAGTTACCTGATCCTAAATCTGGAGTTCTATTTGTCGGGTATCAAGCTGTCGGAACAAAAGGAATGTTGTTAAAAAATGGTCTTCGTGAAATCCGAATCCATCATGAAAAAATTAATGTGGCCGCGGAAATTTTGAGTATGGATAGTCTATCTGCACATGCAGATTGCGATGACCTTCTGAAGTTTGCTGCCGGTTTTGCGAAAAAACCACAGAAAGTGATTTTAAATCATGGAGAGCTCAGTTCGTCCCAGTCATTGCAGTATCTTTTAAAAACGGAACTTGAGATTTCAGCGGAAATTGCAACTGAAGGCATTGAATATATTTTAGATTAACAAATTTTATTTGGCGAGTTTGAACTCGGACCGTTACGTTGAAAATCTAAAATGTTTTCCAATGTGATGTGACTGATTTCATCCAAGGCTTCAGTTGTTAAAAAACCTTGGTGGGCTGTGATCAGTACGTTTGGAAAACTCATAAGGCGCGCAATGTGTTCATCTTGAATAATCTCAGCGGAGTGGTCCGCAAAAAACAATTCAGATTCAAACTCGTAAACATCTAAAGCCGCACCGTTGATGTGTGATTTTTTAAGTCCTGCAATCAGGGCTTTTGTTTCAATGATTGGACCCCGACTGGTGTTTATTAAAACCACCCCTTTTTTTAATTTAAATATATTCTCTAAATTAATAAAATGATGAGTTTCAACAGTCAGTGGACAGTGGAAGGAAAGGATATCGGATTTTGTCAAAATGTCTTCTTTAGAGACGTACTTGGCCTGAATACGATTTACAAATTCAAGGTCAGGATTTAAATCATACAGAAAAATCTGACAGCCAAAACCCGACATGATTTGAGCAAATGATTTTCCAATTTTGCCAACACCAACAATACCAATCGATTTATTTTTGACGTTAAATCCAACCAGGCCGTTGAGTGAGAAATTCATTTCTCGAATGCGCTGATAGGCTTTATGTATTTTTCGATTTAGACACATCAATAAACCAACGGTGTGCTCTGCCACAGCTTCCGGAGAGTAAGCGGGGACCCGATAGACTGGAATTTGCAGTTTACGGGCTGCTTTGATGTCGACGTGATTATAGCCAGCAGACCTTAAAAAAAGTGCTTTGACCCCATTTTTTTTCAACAAATTGAGGCAAGACTCGTTGAGTTGATCATTCACAAAGCAAATGGCTATATCAAAATTTTGAGCTAAAATTGCCGTTTTTTCATTGAGAGACTCTGTGCAATAGCTGAGTTCAAATTTATGGGTATCGAATGTCTTTTTAAATGTGGGCTCTTCGAATTTTTGAGTGCTAAAGCAGATCATTTTCATTTTTAGGGCTCCGTCTGAATCAGGCATAACTTTGGACTCGATTTTAAACTCAAATAGTGATCTTATATTTAAATGAACTCTATTAAAAATCAAGACATGACTCAATCCGCTCATACTCAATGTGAAAGTTGTCCCACCAAAGATATTGGTTTTTTTTGCTCTTTGAGTGATGAAATTTCAAAAACAATTGAACATATCAAAATCGATTCAAAATATAAAGCGGGTCAATCCATTTACAAAGCAGATAGTCAGCCCGAAGGTTTGTACTCAATCAGGGAAGGTGTTGTCAAAATCGAGCTATTAACACCGCAGGGACAAGTTAATATCGTGAATTTTGTAGGAGCTGGCGGGATTCTTGGTTATCGTTCTTTTTTTAAAAATGAACCTCACATGACGACGGCGGTTGCAGTTGAGGATTGTGTGATTTCATTTTTACCGGCAATCGATGTCAGAAAACTTTTTGAATGCCATCGCGAACTGACATTAAAGCTGATTTCTAAGTTAGCCGATGATGTCAAGCAAACTGAAATCAAATGGTTGAATCAAATCAACAAAAGTGCTCCCGCACGTATTGCTGAAGCCTTATTGTTTCTTGATGAGCATTTTCATAGTGTGCAGTGGACGCGCAAAGAGATCGCTGAATGGGCGGGGACAACGCCTGAAACGGTGATTCGAACTTTATCGACGCTAGAATCAGAAGGACTTATTCAAAAGCGTACTAAAAATTTTGAAATATTAGATCGAGCTGCGTTAAATGAGAGATCTTTAAAATGAGAAAAAAAATTGCAGAACATTTTCAACTCGGTATTAATTTATTTGTTAAAAGAATTTGGCAATTGATGAAGCAACCGGTTTTTATTGTATTGACGATTTTGGGAAATTCTCTGATTTTTATAGCGAGCGCTTTACTTTATCATTTTGAACACGGTATCAATCCAAAAATTACAAGTTTACTGGATACAGTTTGGTGGGCTGTCGCGACTGTAACTACTGTTGGATATGGAGACATCAGTCCTATGACGACGATGGGAAAAGTTATTGGAATTTTTATGATGATTGTCGGCACTGCTCTTTTTTGGTGTTACACAGCTTTGTTTGCTGGTGCCATTATGAGTGAAGAGGCGAGTGAATTAAATAACATAAATGGTTCTAAAAAATAAATAGTTATTCCATAGTTGTTTTGTTTGCGCAGACTTTGTGGTTTTGTGCAGAATAATCACAAGTCACTGAGTTCGCAACTAGGCTGGTTGAATTATATTTCACATGTTGTGCGCTTTGCAAAGAATTTGCCGGACTTCGGGAATGAGCAATTGACGTTCCTTTGTCCAGTCCTCCGGAGGCCACAATAACAAGAGCAAAAACTGAAGTTGTAAAAAGTGATTTTTGCAGGACTTCTTTTCGTAACAATTTCATCAGAACCTCTATCAAATTAGATTAATAAAAGCTTTGATGATTTGCAAAAAATAGAGCCGACATTATCAAAATGAGACAAGTTTACTTAGATTTTGAGTTTTTTTTAAATAGTATTGCTTTCAAAACAACAATTTTTTCAATGTTACAAATAGATGAATAAAATTATTCGCGTGGTCGAACTTCCAAAAGCTCAATATGAAAAATCAGGTTGGAATGTGGTTTTATGAATTGTCCAATTTGACGTTCTCCGTAGGCTAAATGCGCTGGAACAAATAACGTTCGCAGGCCCCCTGCTTTCATTCCCATCAGGCCTTGATCCCAGCCTTTGATGACACGTCCAGAACCTATGACAAATTGAAAAGGTCTTCCGTGATTATGCGAAGAATCAAAGAGTGTTCCGTCTTCGAGGTATCCATCGTAGTGACAAATCAGAAGAGCTCCCTTGATTGCAGTAATCCCTGATCCAATTTGAGTGTCAGTGATTACGAGTTCCGTTTTCATGGGTTTGTTCATATTGATAATTTACAAGAACCTGATTTCTTTGCCAATAGATAATATCTATAACATCTTGTTATGAAACTTCATCTTGAGTTTGTTCAGTTGTTTGCATAATCTAAGGTCAACACGTGCCTCGAGCTGGATTTTTTCTTAAGGTTCCAAATGAACACCAGACGACACAATTGCCAGTGCAAAAAGGGTTCTAAAATATGATGACATTCATTCAATCTAAAGATCGCGGACATGCAAATCATGGATGGCTGAAGTCATTACATACTTTTTCGTTTGCAGATTATTATGATTCTCAGCGTATGGGTTTTGGTCCACTGCGAGTGATCAACGAAGACCGCATTGATGCGGGGACTGGTTTTAGTGCACATCCTCACCGCGATATGGAAATTATTTCTTATGTCATTGATGGCGCTCTTGAGCACAAAGACTCCATGGGCACGGAAACCATTATTCGCTCAGGTGAAGTACAGAGAATGAGCGCAGGGACAGGGATTCGTCATTCTGAGTACAATCATTCAAAGACGCAGCAAACTCATTTTTTACAAATTTGGATTATTCCTGAAAAACAGGGTGTCCCACCGAGTTATGATCAAAAATCTTTTGAAGCTGTTTTTCAAGCGAACGATCTTGTTTTGGTGGGTTCAAAATCCGGTCGTGACGGATCAATCACAATCAATCAAGACATGGATTTATACGCATGTAAATCACACGGTGAGGGCTCAAGAATAATTTCGAATAAATCAAACAGACGTATTTGGGTGCAAAACATCAAAGGGCAAATGAATGTGAATGAACAATTGTGTCAGGCTGGCGATGCTGTTGGCCTCGAAAAAACAGAATCTGTGAGTTTAAAGTGGTTTGCAGGATCTGAATTTTTAGTTTTTGATTTGTCGTAAATAAATATAAAGAAAGCAGAATTGAATGAAAAAAATAGTGTTGATGGCGATGTCGTGTCGAAAAGATTCTGTGAATAAAAAATTAATTAAAAACGCTGAAATTCTTTTGCGAGCTGAAAATTTGGCTTATGATATTGAAGTTCTGCAACTGAATGATTATACGTTGCCGATGTACGACGGTGATCTTGAAGCTCAGGAAGGCCTGCCTGCTTCAGTCCAAAAATTATCTGAGAAAATTTCAATGGCCAATGCGATTGTGTTTTCGACTCCGGAGTATAATGGCGGTATCCCCGGTAATTTCAAAAATGTGATCGATTGGGTATCAAGATCGAATCCACAACCCTGGTCTGGAAAAAAGATTTTACTTCTGGGCGCTTCACCGGGTGCTTTAGGAGCTGTACGTGGTCTTTGGCATTCCAGAGTTCCGTTGGAAGCATTGGGGGCATTTGTTTATCCGGAAATGTTGGGATTACCCCAAGCTGCAGTTGCATTTGATCCTGAGGGCCAATTGAAAGACGCCGCTACAGCTGAGAGACTGAAAAAAATATTAACGAAGTTTCTCAGTCAAATTTAAGCTGTTATTGATCGATCTAGACAAATGGCTTGAAAACCTCTTAAGGTGCTCGAATTAAACTTTAAATTTCAAAATAAAAAGTGATAATGGTATTGAGGTGACCTATGCGTGCAACTTTAATCATTGGTTTAGTATTTCAACTCATTTTTATTTCAGTTCAAGCGAGTCAAAAAAAAACAAATGAAGATTTAAATGCAGCGCGAATTGAAGATTATTTAATTAATCCGCAAAAAGATTTCAGTTGGATGACTGAAAATGAAAAAGCATCTTACATTGCGTTTCTATATAATTTAAATCTCATTGTTGATGCTGAGCTTAATAAAAATAGTTTATTGGTCGTCGCCGGCGAGCAAAAAAGTTCATCACATTTTGACATTCAAAAAGAAATTTTTAAAAAGATATTCTCTGTCAATGAGGCGCAGGCTTTATTACCTCTCGTACCTGTTGCTGGTGCCGTACTAGCGACAGGCGTTCGTGCTGTGGCTCCGCAAGTGATTACGTATGTCGCTCGAAGAGAAATATTTATGGGTATGGCGGATGTTGTTCAGCCCACCGTTTCTTTGTGGAGTCGACTGACAAGTGCCAAGGGCATAGCCGCAGTTTCAACAGCGGCATCGGTTCCGTTCGTGGCATCAGGATTACTTGGCGACGATAAAGATTCAGCAAAACCTCAGGCAACAGAACAGCGTCAGCCAGTGACGGCAGCGACGGCGGGGGCCGGTCCTGCGATCGCAGCAAAACCACAAAGTGCAGAAGCAGCAGTAGCCGCACCAGTTGTCGTTGCTGATGCTCGTGCTGATGGAAGTTTTTGTATTTTTGGAGGATACGCATCGAAGTACAAAAGTGTCGAAGGTCGTTCTTTTTGTCCTGCTCCAGCAGAAACTGTAAACTCTTCAATTTGTGCAAATAAGAATATCAATCCATCATTTTTATGTCAGTCTTTTGGATTGTCGACAAGTCCACATCAGGCGGTCGTCTCCGATTCACTTTGTATTCCTTTAAGGTCAGAAAATGGACTTAAGGATTTAACGGTTCGCTGTACTAAAGCATTTGTTAATTTTTCTGAAACGGCACGTGCATTTGATCCGAAAAAAATTGATGAAATTCAAAAACAAATCATCGCCGGAGTACAAGCTTTGGAAAAAGAGCGTGGCGCAAGTGACGTGGGAATTTTATCGTATTGTGCAGACCAAAATAAAATGAATCGTGGCAGTCAAAAAAGCGAATGTTCGGCGCTCACTACATTAATGAATCACTTTAAGAAGTCACTACCTACAGTAGCCGCGGCTGCTCAACAAGGTGCAAAGCCATCGACAGGCGCGGGTACTGCACCACAAAAAGCAAAAGCAACAAAGTAATATTTTTAAATCCAGTTTGTATTCATTCGGATGATTTTAATCCATGGGGATTCTGTTCCCGAAGTTATTCGAGTGTGTCTGATTTAATCATCACTCCGTATTGGATCAAAAAAATAATTGAGTAAATATGATAAGTGATTCGTTAGCATTGTTAAAAACGAAGGCAAAGATACTATTTATCAATTTTCATTTTCACGCGTTTACTCCTATTCTGAACAAAAGGTGGTAAGCTATGAATTGTCCAAGTTGTAAAACAGTGTCTTTGTCGATGTCTGAACGAAATGGAATTGAAATCGATTTTTGTCCTGAGTGTCGTGGTGTTTGGCTGGATCGTGGCGAATTGGATAAAATTATTGAAAAATCTGCAGCTTCAATGAGTCAGCCAAATTCACAACAAATGCAACAACATGCGATGCCGAATCCTTTTGGAAAACAAAATGATTATTACAAATATAAACGAAAAAAATCATTTCTTGAGGAAATTTTTGATTAACTAAATTTTAAAAGTTGGACGACGAACCCAGATTGGCATAAGAATTCCAATGACTTAGAGGATGATGAATTTTAACTTTCTAAGTCATTTGTATTCACTTTTACGCCTCTGGTTGATTTTCTTATGTCTAACTTCTTTACACATGTCGTCTGCCTATGGTGCCGAGGCCTGTCGTTCTCTTTTTACCAATAATTCGTATAATATTATAAATCAAGGTACGATTTCCCGTCTGAAAGCAAAGTGGGCGATATATCGAGGACAAATCACCGCTGATGTTGTTCAGCGCAGGTACGAAGACTCATTTTTGCAAGTATTTTCTGATATAAAACCTGAATTTCTCAAGAAAGCTCAACTTCGATTTGTGAATGATATCGATGGTGGGTTAGCGGAAACAAATGTTCTGAATTCAGAGATCCGGTTTTTAAAAAAAATTAAAAACCATTGGCTGTATCCCATTCTTCATGCGCACGAATTACAGCATTATTTCGATCTTGAATCGGGTCGCGTTCATGTTGAAATCGAGCGCACAGGTTTTTTAAGTCGTGAAATTCATGTTCACCCCGAAGAAATTTTACGAACCGAAGTCAGAGCACACTACAGACATTGGCGAGCTTTAAATATTTTAATGACCTCTGCCGAAGTAAAGCACTTGTTGGAAATCGAGAAAGATCCGCAAATTAGAAAATTTATTCAAGAGTATGCCGATTATGGCGGTAGTTCGTTCAATTACATCGGTATGGTTTTAAAAACCGGATATTCAGTCACCTTACGAAATGCTTTTCGCGCTTCAGGGCAAACAAGTGAATTATTCTATCTGACGAGTATTATAGAGAGTGAGATTTTTAATGAATAAAAGTGAAAAGTATTTTTATTCACATGTGAGATCACTTAACGCCATACCAACCACTGATCAGAAAAGCTTGAAAAAATTGAATAGGTAAAGCAATGCCACTTTGTGTGAGCAGAGTTGCAGTTTCCTTTGGTGATATGACAGACAACATATCGCGAAGTACGGTGGCCAAATTTGCAAGTGATTCAGGAGTGGCTCCCATCAGTTTTTGAACGGCTTCCCAATTTTGCAACATCATGGGAAATTCAGGAGAGTTCAAATCGTAACTGATTTCGGTATTTATTAAAAAACCGCCTTTGTACAAACGCTGGCTCATGGCTTGATAATAACCTAGTCGATCTTCGCGCTTAACGAAATGCGCCACAAGTATACTTAATGCAATATTGAAATTTTCACCGTTAGGCACATCATGGACGTATCCTTGAATTAATTCACAGCGACTCAATACGCCTGCGGCGGCAAGTCTTTCGCGGCAGACATCAAGCATTCCTATCGACGGATCGACTCCCACAAAGGTCCATTCAGGAAATGCTTTTGCAAGGGAAAGTATTTCGGCACCAGTTCCAACACCAACACAAAGCGCACGCGAATGTAGGGGAGAATTTTTTAAAATAAGACGAATTAAAAAATGTATGTTGTCAGTGATAGGAGCGAGTTGTCGGTTTTTTTCGTCGTAGGCTTTTGCAGCTTCGGTAAAATGGTCGATGACTGGGGCGTTTGGTTTCATATATTACCTGTAAATATTTTGTATGATAAATTTATTTAAAATCTATCATTAAATTTTGGAACGTTCTTCGGATGTTAAAATTTTCGGTTCAACAATAGCCGCATTATTTTTAAAAAATGGTGAATCTTTAGCTTTCCCTAAAATCTTACCTTTGATGATAAATGGCAAAACTGTGACCATGCCTTTAAAATCAAAAGTTTCAGGAGTTCCGGCTGGTGGTGTACCTTTTGCGTATTTTCCCATTATACTGGCTTTTATCGGACCAAGTTCTCGATCAAGTTTGTTTGCGTCTTTGGTTGTGTACATGCGGTGAATAATTCCGGCCCAGGGTCGTGTGGGATCAGTATTTGCGATCGGAGTAAAGCAGCATGAAGTATAAAATCGATACATTCCCTGAGAGTGAAGTCTTACACATTTTACGAACTCTTGACCCGTGATAAACTTTATATCAGCCGGATAAGCAGGAATAATTTCGGTTCCGCCATTCTCATTTAAAAGGTCGGTACGTTTCAAATATTGCAAGAAGGCTTGGCAGTCATCGCAGTAACAGATCAATCGACCAGGAGTATTTTGGGGGAACTGAGTTAGTTCTGCTCGGAATTTTCCGCAATCACATTGTATTTCCATTCTTGTATTTTAGTGCAGATTATAGATTAATGCAAAACTTGAATCAAATCAGAGATGGAAATTCATTGAACCCCAAGCCTAAATCGCATATGAATTAGTCATGCAGCCCTCGTTCTATCAGTACTCATTTGAAAGTTTAAGAAACTATCTTGCAGACCTTGGAGTCCGAGCCGATCAGGCGCGTCTTCTCTTTAATTGGCATTACAAAAAAAATAAAATCAGTCCTTGTGAAATCAACGGCTTATCAAATCAAACAAAACAAATTATTTATTCGAGCCTCTCATTTAATCTTCCGGTTATCGATCACGTTCAAACATCAGAGGACTCAACAGTTAAATTTCTGTTTTCTTTTCAAGACGGAAAAAAAGTAGAAACTGTACTGATCCCTTTTAACCAAAAATACACAGTCTGTTTGTCATCGCAGGTGGGTTGCGCGATGAATTGTGCTTTTTGTTATACGGGGACTCAGGGGCTGACTCGCAGCTTGAAAACAGAAGAAATTATCGGTCAATTTTTAGCGGCACAAACGTGGCTAACTCAAAACCGCCCTGAAGATGATCGAATTTTGAATGTTGTCTTCATGGGGCAGGGCGAGCCATTGCATAATTTTGATAATGTCAAAACAGCAGTTGAAATTTTAATTTCACAGCACGGCCTGAGTTTAGCGGATCATAAGATTACTGTTTCAACGTCAGGCTATTTGCCGGGTCTTCTGCGATGGAAGGAAGAAATGCCTTCGGTGAATATCGCTTTGTCATTGCATTCTCCCATCGACGAAAAAAGAAGTCAGTTGATTCCTATCAATCGAAAATATCCTCTGAAAGATGTGATTCCATTGATCGAACAGTTTCCGCAAGGTAAAAAGCGATTCGTCACTTACGAATATTTATTGATCCATGATTTTAATGATTCCGAAGAGGATGCTTTGCAGACGGCAAATCTTCTCGTTGGAACAAAGGCATTTGTGAATCTGATTCCCTTTAATCCATTTCCGGGATCAAAATTCCAGCGTCCAACGGATGAAAAAATTAAAAAATTTCATCAAATTATCGAAGCTCACCGAATTCCAGTCACCATCAGAACGACAAAGGGCGATCAAATCCTGGCCGCTTGTGGTCAGCTGAAGAGTGTTTGATCTAACTTCAAATTGCCTAAGTAGCCATTTTCATTGATATTTTCTTGCTCTTTAGATTCAACTAAGATCTTAGTTGACAATAACTAAGGTTTTAGTTGAAGATTTTGAAGTAGAGAAAATGAAGTGGAGAAAATGATGTCTAAAGCAAAATCAAAAGACCATGATGGAAAATTAACTGAAGTTGAGCTCGAATTGATGACGATACTTTGGAAAATCAAAGAGGGGTCAGTCGCAGATGTGATCGAGAACCTACCAAAGAATCGTGAGTTGGCTTACAACTCGGTTTCTAAAATTTTAAGAATATTAGACCAGAAGTCAGCTTTAAAAACAAAAAAAGAAGGCCGTGGACATATTTATATTCCTGTCCTTAAAAAATCTGACTATGAATCGCGAACAGTTAAAGATGTCGTTGATCGTGTTTTTGAAGGAACGCCGGTGGCCTTAGTTAGACAGCTTTTAAATTCTGTGAAAGTCGATGAATCTGAAATCCAAGAATTAAAAGAACTCATTCATAAATTAGGTCAAAAAAAATGAGTCTCGCTCAAGCACTCTCATCTTATATGACTTTAAATCTTCTGATCATTCTTGGATTTTGTTTAACAAAATTAGTTTTTTATTTTTGTAAAAAATTAAAAATTTCGATCACTTCGAAAGCTCAATTGGAAATAAATTATTTGATTTTGCTAACAGCAGTTTTGATAACGTTAGTTCATCCCTTGATACCCAAGAATGATTTTTTTGTACCAACGGCCAAAGTATGGTCAACAGAATCTGTAAAAAATTTCTACACGCAATATAAAGAACCGGATCAGTCGGGGTATTTTTCTGTATTCATTGGTGGCGATAAACCTCTTATCGTTAATTCTGACCTCATCATTTATTCTTGGTGGAGTCTCGGTTTATGTATTTTATTTTTCGGAAGTCTATTTTTGAGTCGCGATTTGCTGGCGTTGTATAGAGTTAGAAAAAATTCATTTTTATTTAAAAAAATCGGAAATGTACATATTTATTTAAATGATAAAATTTCTGTGCCTTTTTCTTACCGTGCAAGACGTGCACATGTGGTTATACCCACTGGACTTGTAGCAAAAAAAGAAGATTTTAAAATTTCTGTTTCCCATGAAATTCAGCATCATCGACAACTCGATACAGTTTGGGTTTATGGCTTTTGGATGTTGAAACTTATTTGTCTTTTGAATCCCTTTATTTATTTGTGGATTCAAGAAATTTCAGAAATTCAAGAATTTGCCTGTGATGAAGCTTTGATCGGCCAAAAAAAGATTGATTCACAGATATATGCACGCTGTCTCTTAGAGGTGGCGCAAACCGCGACCCATCAAGATCGTCATCTTGTCTGCGCAATAGGACTGACATTTTTGATCGAACGCAATTTATTAAAAAGGAGAATAGAAAGTATGTTCAATCAGAAAATGAAAACCAAGAAACCCGTGAAAGTTGCACTGATTGCGTTTTTTGCGACGGTAATGACTTTAACAGCTTACGCTACAACAAGTTTAGTGCAAGATCGTCGAGTGACTTTCAAAGAAGCTCAGGCTTTTGCTCAAAATGCGAAAATGAATTCTCATTTTCCAATTGTGGTCAATGAGCTCGTTTTAAAAGAATTGAATCGCTATATTGGAACACCTGAAGGACGCGAGTTTATGCGAAAAGCACTTGCACGCATGGAGACTTATAAACCAATGGTTCAGCGAAAAATGAATCAATATCAATTGCCTGAAGAGCTCTTAGCAATTCCACTGATTGAGTCGGGCTACCAGAATCTTCCACAAAGTGAAAACAAGTCTTGGGGAGCAGGGCTGTGGATGTTTATTGAATCAACGGCGGTGAGCTACGGACTGCGTGTTGATTCTGTTATTGATGAGCGACTTGAGCCTGAAATTTTAACAGACGCTGCCATGAGATATTTGTCAGCGAACCAACTGCGGTTCAAAGACTGGCCATTAGCAACTTTGGCTTACAATATTGGTGAGAGCAAAGTTCAAGAGGGAATCAACAAATTGAAAACTCGAGACGCTTGGTTATTAACTCGAAATGGATATCAAGGTGAGCAGTATTTAGCAAGACTGATGGCAGCCATCTTGATTATGAAAAATCCTGAGTCCGTCGAATAGAAAAAATTAAAAGGCGCTCGGTAAGCGGGCGCCTATAATTCAGGAACAAATTACTAGGGACCGATGAGGTAAAGTCAAAAATAAAAGGGTTTAATAATTTTAAAAAATATTTTTGTTTTTAAGCTCAGTTAATGAATTTTGTAATTTCTGATCGGTTGGAAATCGAGTTATAAAAATTAAGATTGAAACTGCAAAAAGCACTAGCGAAAGGTTTGTTTCATTATGGATAAATTTTAAAATAAAAGCCATCACTGAACAAGATTCATTTAAAGCAAGTGTCAAAATTAACGGCGATATTAAAACAGAATAATTTGTTTCTGTCGGTGATACTTTTAATCCGCGAGAAATTATTTTTGGAATTACAAAGGACAGTGCTAAAAGCATAATTCCAATTCCAAAAAAAGGTAAAATCAACGTAGAAGGTGTTTCTTCGATGACATCATTTACAATTAATTTAAAACTTAATAATATAAGAATAAATTGCGAACTGAGTAAAGCAAACCACATTATTCTCATGGTTAAAAGTAATTGCGAATTATTTTGTTGCATATGAATATTCCTTTTTATGAAATAATTATTCAATGATCCATTGAGTGAGTCAACTTTGATTCTTTGAGAGTAGAGATCCAAGATATCGTCTATTTTAAATCCCAAATATACGTCGATGTTATGTGTCTTTTTCCTGCAAGATCAACATGGTCATTTTCAATTTGAATGCCGCCAAGGCGTTCGTAAAAAACTCGAGCACTTTTATTGGCTTCAAAGACTGAAACTGTCATTCTTTGTTTTGAGCTTTCTTTGAATTCTTTGACTCCAAAGTCAAAAAGCATTTTTCCGATTCCAATTTTTTGAAATTTATCGAGCAAGTAGATAGCTTGTAGTTCACAGTCCGCATCAACTTTGGGTTCTCTGTTTTCACCAAAGCAGGCAAATCCTGCGAGTTCTTTGGTTAAAATATTTTCGGCGACAAGGCAGCTCAGGTCAGTGCTTTCGACAAGTCTTTTTGCGCGCGGAAGCTGTTGTTCTTGAGTGATTGTTTTTAGAAAATCTTGATCAATGATTCCAAGGTATGTTGTCTGCCATACTTCTGCATTAATGAAGGCGACACTTGAAATATCGTCGCTCTTTGCTTTTCGAATTAAAAAATGAGAAGATTTAAATTGAGTCATTTTTGACCTCGATGTCTTAATGAGCTTTTTTCTAGTAGTTGAATAGTCCCTTCAGACGTTTTCATGATTTGAGTTTTTTTAAATCCAGCTTTTTCATAGGCACGGATCGCATTCAAATTTTTAGGATCTGGATCCGTGATAACCAAATTTATCTTTGGGTCCGAAAGGAGCTCATTCGTAAATTGCCGAATGAACTCAGAACCGATTCCCTTTCCGATCAATTCAGGGACGCCAATAAACTGATCGGTTCCAACGGTATCACTTCGAAAATGGGGTTTAAAATCTGGGTCTTCTTCGACAAACCAATAATTGATATATCCAATGGGAATTTTATCTTTATACACGATGTGTGGAAATACCAAAGGGCTTGATATCATTTCTTGATGCCGAATTTGAAATTCTTCCCAATTATTTTCAAAATCCCAACAAGTTTGAACATGTGGACTTTGAAGCCATTGAAATAGCAAAGAAAAATGTTCTTCTGTTAAGGGTATGAATTCAAACATGCTCATTTTTTATTATAGGGATTTTATAAACTTTGTCAGTATTGTTAATTTAAAAAAATTAATGACATCTTCTCAATTCAAATTGGATGGGTTGAGAAGAATCTCTATCATCTCCAAAAAGTCCATCGGCGATGACTATGGACTTTTCTAACTGTGCATTTGAGATCGCTGATAATGATATTCCATAATCTATAATTAAACTACGACCACAAGGAGTCCAAAGTTGTTCTTTGGTAGCCAATTGATTTTTAATTTGAAATACGTCTTGTCGAGGACCTTTAAAAGTTTTCAATAATCTGACAGGCTTGCTTCATCCAACATAGGAAGTTTTCGTTTCAACTAAAGCTTGTCCACCAATTGGAACTTGAACAAAGCCTTCGATATTTAATGGTCGTATTTTGATCTGAAATCCCGCCAAGACCTCTAAACTAAGCCTAATAGTACAAGCTTTACGTTCGGCTCTTCGGTTTAAAATTGATCCAACCTCTGCGCTCATTTGATCAAAATAAGTAGAAAAACCAAGCCGGTCATCTGTCAATACGACAGAAGCAGTTCCCGCAGGGCAACCGGTTCCGCCGTAGGAAATATCATGTATGCTCATCGAAATTCGATGAGCATACTAATGACCAAGAGCGATTTGGTGTGGAATATATTTAAATCAATTATTTAAATTTTTTTTGAAATACAATTTGTTGGTTCAAAGGACTCAGTAAACCTTGTGTCGAGGGATCAAAATATCCGTAAGAACCCAAAATTCCTTCAGGGGTTAAGTGAACAAAAAGGGGAAAGTAACCTGGGGAAACGGATATCGCAGTCTCTAGAGGGGCGACAGTTCTACTTTTTAAGTTATAAAGACTTGCTTGGACACCCGCGTTTTCTGCGGTCCAACCGAGGCCCCAGCCGACGGAAATAAGTTCTCCAGAATTTGAAAGTGTCGCATCAAACAGACTTGAGAGATCGTAGCGATATGTTTCTTTCGTCCCAGATTTTGGCATAAAATATCCTAAATCTATATATGGTGACCAACCTGTGTTTGGATCAAATAATTGACTAAAGACCTCATCTTCTCTTGAAAAAAAGTATGCGAATTTATTGTCTCCGAGTGATTTGACCTTTAGCGGGGCATTATTGTCTAAACCTAAGTGAGTTTTTTTAACGTAAAGTTTTTGATTTTGAACAGGGTACAGTGTCACAACTCCGGATTGTCCGACATGTCCTAAACCATTCGCCAAATAATACCATTTTTCTAAAAAGAGGAATGATAGGGTTCCTGTTTTTTTATCAATATCACCAGTCAGACTCATGATGGCTTCTGTTCCAGATGGGCGCGTCGTTCCTGGAATCCAAAGATCTGCATTCGAGAAACATTCGCCTTCAAACTCACAAACAAATATTTTCCGACTGCTTTTTCCTGGCTCGATGTGGATTGTACGTTGATGGATGGGGTCTCTAAAATTCAAACGAGTCGTTTGTAATAATTTTAAATCTGACATTCCAAATTTTCGAAGATCATGAACTTTTTGAAGTGAGCTAATTAAACCTCCAGACGTTGGAGTCAGCATAAAATCGCGTATCATCGGGTAAAGATATCTTTCAGGAGTAACATCATATAAGCGCCAAGTTAATATACGAATAGAATTTAAATCACCACGTAAAGAAATCTCTAAATTATAAAGTTGTTCTGTATTTGTGACTGTGGCTGAAGGAATCCAATTCGAAAATCGACCATCAGGCAGCAATCTTTGCTGTGCGAAAATGATTCCTCTGCGGTCAGGCCGTGGTTGGACGGCGACGGCTGATCCATCCTCTAATATGGCGATTTGTGGTTGGACATCGCCATATTCATTATCAGACCATCCTTGATAGTTTGGGAATACGACTTGTTCGTCGACGACTATGCCATCATGAATGCGAGTGCAAGAATACGCTCCATTTTTTAGGGCACAGTGAAGACTGTTTTTTCCGCCTTCTCCGTATCTTAAAAGATCAGAATATAAAGAGGTCGGCGTAAAATTTCTCATTGTTGGATTAATGAAATCCGTTGAATTTAAAAATATCTGAGCCGATAGGCTTTGACTAAAAAACCAAAAAAATATGAAAAAAGTAATATTTTTATTCATTTGAACCACCTTTTTAAGGAATTTCATAAATAATAATTTCATGAAATAATAATTTTATTTGTTTCTCTAAATTAAAGTTGTTTAGTTTCCCACAGGTCGTGTCAGATTCATATTTACAGTGCCTTTAGCGCCTTCATACATATCTCGGCCTGCGAAGGGAACTCCTTTTTTGAGGTTACCGACAAAGATATCTCCTGCTCCGCCAACGGCAGCAATAAAAGAAGCGACTTCAGTCAAAGAATATCCAGTCACATTAATGCTCGCATATTTATTCGTGTTCGGAGCCACTTCAGCGCTGATCACGAGGAGTGTGTTTCCATTGGCATTCGTCGTCAATGAAGTGCCCACAATTCTCATGGGTGGTAGGTTAGTGCCATCAACAAGTCGCACACTTAATTTACCCGCGTAAGCAAATGTGGATTGAAGGATAAGAATCAAAACTAAATTAAAAAAACGAATCATTTAACACCTCAAGGTTAATTTTTTTGTTTTTGATACTATAAATAAGGGAGGTTCTCAATTGGAAAATTGGCGGTCTTACGTTGATGATATAAAATTAACTATTTTTGATTGCTTAGATAGCTGGAAAAGCACTTAAATGCTCATGTGTAATTTTCCAAAGGCCCTCTTCGACCCTAAAGCAAGAAGTGCCTCGTCCTTTACCTTCGCGAAGTTGGCCGTTAATTAAACCCTTCCAATGGTAGGTATAAGTGCATGCAGCAGCAGTCTCGTTCTCAGAAAGCCAAGTCACATCTGTGATTGGATATTAATTTCAATTTTGTATTTTTCTAAAAGATTTTTTGCAGACATTAAAATGATATAAAGTGATTTGGAATGAGAATCAATGTGTTTATTGAACTCCAAATGTCTGAATCAACTGCAGATCCTCAGCAACAATCGGTGTGAGCATCATAGCCTCAGATTTCGTGAACCATTTTAATTCTGAATGTTCATCGTTCGTCAGTCTTGGAATTCCAGAAATAATTTCGACTTCAAACCAAAAATGAGCTGAATCTTGCTCTATGACTTTATGAATTTTCTGAACAGGTTTTACGTCAAAGCCAATTTCTTCGAGACATTCACGAACCAAAGCGACCTCAAGTGATTCACCAATTTCAAGTCTTCCGCCAATAGAGGCCCAGTGACCAGCAGCATTTTTCTTTGCCGTACTTCGCTTACCCAGTAGAAATTGATCAGATTGTTTTATAATTGCATGTACAACTTGGACTTGCTTCATCAATTAATTAACCTTGTCTTCCTTTTTTATTTTATCGCCAAATTTTAATTCATATGAAGCCGTCCACCGATTTAAAATTGTTCCTAGGATCAATCCCGGAGCGATCCATAAAATGGGCGATTGTGATATTGGACCAGGCCAAACCCTTGGTAACGCAGTCACAAGAAACGCCGTGACTGTCGCAATACAAGCAGTAAACATTCCATTCATATGAAAGTACCACCAATGCATTTTACCATTTGTTTCTTTAAGCCAATAGCGCAATTGATTTATTGCGGTCACATGTGAAAGAAACGGAAATGTCATTAGTAAAACATCATTCAGAAAAAAACCAAGAATTTGCGTTGCAATTCCCAACACCAATAGAATCATCGGAGGGCCAATGTGAAGGGCAGCATGACTCGGTGATTTTCTGTTTTTCAATTTTAAAACAATAAGACCGTTCCAAAGTGCAGAAAGTGTAAATGCGGAAATAAAAAATAAGAAAGCCGCAAAACTAATACTTTCAGTCGTTCGCGTTTCATCAATGAAAGCACGCCAAGGCGTAATAACGAAAGCAGAAAGTCCGACGAAGATCATCGCGTAAGTATAAATCCAGCCCATTTGAACATGAAGCCTGGATCCTTTTTTTGAGAGGAGGGGAATCAGAAAAACGACGAGTGCAATCGCACCAGCCAAAGCATGCAGAAGGAAAAACCAACGCATTGAGTTTTGGATTGTTACAAAGTTCATAGTTTTTCTTTTCTATTCATTATTAACACTTCTTTTTTCCTTAAATGGAGTCTTGATTTCTAAATTCACAAAATTGGGTTTTTGATAACCAACAGCTTTATAAATACTCAGTCCATCAGCAGTTGCTCCTAAATGCAATTTATCTGCTTTCATTTCAAAGGCTAATTGATTGAGTTCTCGCATCATTTGAGACCCTACACCTTTTTGTCTAAAATCTTTTTCAACATACACGTTCGTGACATATCCATTCAGACCAAAACCACCAGACAATGATGGTGGTTTTTCATAGAAGCAGACACCTGCGGTACCAATAATTTTTTCTTCATAAATCGCAACCGAACTGTAATATTTTTTTGTCGGAATTGAATTTAAAAAATAAGTTTTCACTTTTTCAATAAATTCGGCAGTCACATCTTCAGGTTTGTAATTATTCACTTCCAATTGCATTAGAGTTCTTAATTTTACGAGCTGATCGACATCGTTTATTGTTGCAAATCTATATTCAATTTTCATAATTTATTTTTCTGATATTCATCTTTTGTAATCGCGAAAAGCCATTCATTTAAATAGTGTCCGCGTTTTTTGCACGCTTGGCGGAGCGTACCTTCAAGAAGAAAATTATTTTTTTCAAATATTTTTCGACTGGCTAAATTTCCTTCAAAGACATAGGCCTCGATGCGCTGAAGATTGAGAAAATTAAAACCAAATTCGGTCAGCTCTTGAACAACTTTTGTACCTAGACCCTGACCCGATGCTTTTTCAGAAATCCAGAGACCAATATCTGCTTTAAATTGATCCTCTTCGGGTCTGATCGAACATGAACCACAAGCTTCTCCTTTAGAGAATATGGTAAACATGTAAATTTCTTTTTTCATGACTTGTTTTTGACGTTGTTTGAAAGCAGAAATGTAGGATTCTAAATTTTCAGGTCCGTCCCACAAAATTGTATCAGTAATTTTTGTGTTGTGAATGAGAGGAAATAATAGGGGGGCATGCTCTGCATGAACGGGGACTAAAACATTGTCTGTAAATTGATAAGGGTAAATCGAGACAGCTTCGGGTTTTTGTCCCACGTAGACAACATGTTCACTCATGCCTAAAGTGCTGGGCTCTTGAGAATGCTGATAAAGGATTTCTATAAATTTTTTCCAAGCCTCGGAATGTTTATGAATAACTTCAGCTTTGTCATAGAGGTAAGCCGATATTCCTTCGCAACCAAAAGATTCGACTAAATCAATGCCCTCGGTTTTAAAAATTTCTGGAACTTCGTTGGACTTTGCAAAATAGGCATCTGTGAATGCGTTGGGTGATTCTTCGAAATTCTCATAACATCCAGAATTTAAAATTCGGTCAAGCTCTTCTGGATCATTTGTTAATTCATTGACAATATATTCTGGAGATCTGTGAAGCATTGCTAAAAATGGACATAGACGATTGATGGTTGAAACAAATATATATCCACCTGGTTTTGTAATACGAGTGGCTTCTTGAATTGCTGCAATTCTCTTTTTTTCATCTAAAAGATGATAGATGGGGCCGAATAAAAGTGTCAGATCAAATTGATTAGATTCAATTTGTTTGAGTTGAGTCGCATCAGCTTTTAAAAAGTCTATGATTTTTCCTGGTGGATTTATTTCAGCAATTTTCTTTTTTGCCAAATCTAAGTTACCTTCGGAAAGGTCAGACAAAAGAACTTCATAACCGTTTTCTAAAAGCCAAATTGAATAGATTCCTGGCCCGCAACCGATGTCAGCAATTTTAAAATTTGGTTTTAAATATTTATGAAGAAATTTTTTTGTTATTGTTGCCTCAATCGTATCGTAGGCAGTCTCTTGAAGTCTCATCCATTCTTTTTCTGGATTTTGATTATAGTTCTTTTCTATTCGGTTCATACAGTCCTAACTATGACTTTTTCATACTCTTGAACGGTCGTTATTTTATTTTCGCCTTTGTGTTCGTAGCTTTTTCCGTTCAATTCAAAACCCATTTTTTGCCAGAAGCCAGTCACATCATTGTCATTTGAAATTCCAAGTCTAATTTTTTGACAACCGAGCGCTCGAAAGATGTAGTCCTCTGCCAGCTCGTAGGATTTTCGACCAAGTCCTTTTGAAAATAAATTTTCAGAAATGAGCAATAAGCCTAAATAACAAATTTCTTTTTCAGGATGATGAGCGTGAACGTCCAGGATTCCAATGAGTTCACCATTAAATTTTATCATCAAGCATTCTTTAAAATAATTTTCGTTTTGTTTTTTGGGACCATCAGTGATGGCTTGTTTTGCCATCTCAAAAGTCGGCAAACATCCATCGACTTTTTGAAAATAAGTCGGCGATTTTTTGAATATTTCTAGAACCTGATCAGCTTCGGATTCGGTACAAACTTGAAATTCAAGATGTTCTTTTTTGTATTTATCTGATTTTGCGGGCATTGAACCAGTGACTGGAGTTTTTAGATCATCCCAGGACCAACCCTTCCTGTGACATTCTTTCTGTCGTAAAGGATTTAGCGGATAGCTGATTTTTTCATTTGGAAATTCTTGAGTTTCGCCAATACAAAGATAAATAACTTCATCATTTGTATCATTGATCAGAGCATGTGAAAGCCCTGTGTTTGAAGGATAAGCTGCAAACTCATCAGGTGACAATGTCTTTGTAAATCCATCCAGCCAAACTGTTGGGTGACCTTGGATCACATAGACAAATTCTTCTTCGTGCGTGTGTGCATGGGGATATGCGCTTCGGGTCCCTGGTGGTAAATAATCATAGGAAATTCCCAGATTTTTGAGTCCAATGTGATCTGTCAGTCTAAAACCCTCACCAAAAGTTTCGTTGTCACCTGGATAATGGAACGGTTTTCGTTTGCCTTGGGTTTTGCAATCAAGAATGAAAGGTGATGGATCTTTTGCTCGTTCAGAATCTTTGATAGGGCCGGGTAATCCGTTGTGCGGACCCAACGGGTGGGTCGGGGGATTGTTCCACCAAATCGGACAACTTTCTTTCAGCTCGGGATTAACTGGAAACGAACATAGATTTTCTTTTTTAGTTCTGTCACCTGCAACAAGCAAATGAATCTCTTGGTTCGTATTATTCATTAAAGTGTGGGCGATTCCTGTTCCTGCAGGAAATCCAACAGCAAATCCTTCATTCAAACTATGGATATATCCATTCAGCCAAAGATCAGGTTTTCCTTTCAGAACAAAAACAAATTCTTCTTCGTGGCTTTCGGCATGGGGACTTGAGGTTCTGCAGCCTGCGGGCAAAACGATATGATGAACAGCAATGCGATTGAAACCAACGCGACGACCAATATCTGAGTCAATCACTCGGATGAAATTGGATGGCGTTAGCGAATCTTCAGAAGTTTCTGTTTGTGTTGAAGCGGGGCCGACAAAATGTGATAGGTGGCTTGGCCAATTCATTTTAAGACTCATTCGTTATGCCAAGCATAGAACTTATCTACTGCATTTAACCAGAAGGTTCGTCGTGCTTGATGTATTCTGTGCGTCGCCTGAAACTTGATTCGAAGTATTCACGATCTTATATTTGCCACCACAAACTTCAGTTGCTTTTTCGTAACAACTTTCGATGTCACTGCAAGATACGAGTTGATGAGGTGTGCCGTCGGGACCATTAATTATTTTTGTTGATGCTGCACATGCAGATAATACTAAAATTAAAATCGAAGACAAAATTTTTAAAGATTGAATTTTCAAGAAGACTCCTAAGTTTCGGAGGAGAAATTTGGCGTTCCCAACGAGATTCGAACTCGTGTATCCTCCGTGAAAGGGAGGTGTCCTAGGCCACTAGACGATGGGAACAGCACGGAGAAGCCAGAAGTTCAAAATTGGTGGCTCGCGATGGATTCGAACCATCGACCCTTTCATTAAAAGTGAAATGCTCTACCAGCTGAGCTAGCGAACCACTATGAACTTGGACGACCAATTTGTTATAAAGTTTTCGGTTCGTCAAAGGTTTTTTAATTTTTTTTTAGTGTGCCCAAATTATAACCTAAGAGCACAAAAAAAATGTTTAATTACGCATTATAAAGAGGCTTTATCCATAAAGTTTGTTCACGGTCAGGTCCCACTGAAACAACATCAATCGGACAACCCACATGCTGCTGGATAAAGTTCAAATAATTCATCGCTTTCAGAGGTAAATCCTTCACCGCTTTGACTTGAGTAATATCTGTTTTCCACCCTGGAAACATCTCGATCACGGGCTCTAATTTCGACACCGCTTCAGTTGATGTCGGGAAGTCTGTAATCACTTCACCATTCAGTTTATACGACGTACAAATTCCAACTTCGTCTAAGCACGAAAGAACATCTAATTTCATCATGGCAAGGCTATTTATTCCGTTTAAACGGATCGCGTATTTCAGGGCGACCAGATCCAGCCAACCACAACGACGAGCGCGTCCTGTTGTTGATCCGAACTCGTGACCTTCTTTTTGAATTTGAGCACCAATGTCGTTATGTAATTCTGAAGGGAAAGGACCACTTCCAACTCGTGTTGCATAAGCTTTAAAAACTCCGACGATTTTTGAAAGGTGATGCGGGCCAACGCCTGCACTGACAGATCCCGCACCAGAAACAGTCGACGAACTTGTCACGAACGGATAAGTGCCATGATAAATATCCAACAAAGTCCCTTGCGCGCCTTCAAAGAGAATACGTTTTCCTTGTTTCATTTTTTGTGAAATCAAAAGGCTGACGTCAGACAAGCGGTGAGGGCGTAAGACATCAATGACAGTTTGGATTTGATCAAATAAATCTTTGGCTTTGATTTCAGGAGCATCATAAAGATTTTTTAAGAGAGAATTTTTTTCTTTTAAAACAAATTCTAATTTCTTCATTAAATTCGGTGTATCAAACAGATCACTCATGATCAGAGCACGGCGAGCCGCACGATCTTCATACGCGGGTCCGATACCTTTACCTGTTGTTCCGATTTTGTCATTTGAAAGCGATTTTTCACGCTCTTGATCGAGGGCTTTGTGATAAGGCAGTAAAACGGTGGCCGTGTCAGAAATTTGCAGCTGCGAAGACGTGATTGTCATTCCCGTGGCTTTCAAGTTTTGAATTTCAGTCACCAGACCGAAAATATCGATCACAACACCTGAGGCAATTAAACACGTTTTATCAGGATGTAAAATCCCTGACGGAATTAAATGCAAAACAGTCTTTTTTCCATTCACAACTAAAGTGTGTCCTGCGTTTGATCCACCTTGAAATCTGACGACGGTGTCCGCATTCGCTGCAAACACATCAACAAGTTTACCTTTTCCTTCATCGCCCCATTGGGCTCCTACAACGACAACTGCTGACATAGTCTTTTTTTCCTTTTCGAAGTTAATCAAAACTCAATGAGCCCCAGTTGTTCACTAAGGGTAAAGAGTTTGTGATTTTATTTAATTTGATAAATTCAATCGCAGCTGTCGCCGCGTGATCAGAGGCCTTTTGAAAAGCCTCTTCAGTGAGCGCACCCATGTGCTGTGTCAAAACGACGTTCTGAGCCTTTAACAGTTTTGATTCGCGTCCCAAGGGCTCTTTTTCAAAAACATCAAGTGCACATCCTGCTATTAATTTGTTTTCTAAAGCATGGGCTAAGTCGTCTTCATTCACGACACCACCGCGGCTAGTGTTAATTATTATTACATTTCGATTTGTGAATTCAAAATGTGAACGGTTCAACATGTTTCTGGTTTCTTTGGTCAATGGGACATGGAAACTGAGAATATCTGATTGCTTCAGAACTTCTTCATAGCTGGATCTTTGAAGTTTAAGTTGAGCGAATACGTCGTCCTCTTGATAAGGGTCAAAAGCAACAACATTCATTCCAAAAGCCTTAGCAAAACCGGCCACTTTCTGTCCGATCCGGCCCAGTCCTACAATTCCATAAGTACGTCCTGAAAGTTCGATCCCCGAAAGCTGTTCGCGGTTCCAAACTCCAGACTTAATATTTTTTTGTGCCTCAACTATTTTTCGAGCCGAAGTTAAAACTAAACCCCACGTGAGCTCTGCAGCCGATGTGGCATTGGCGTCAGGTGTGTACATGACGGTGATGTTTTTTTCTTTAGTAGTTACGAGATCAATATGATCAAAACCACTTGTGCAAGTGATAATGCACTTAAGATTTGGTGCTTTTTCGATCAAATCTTTTGTGATTTTTGTCTTGCTTCGAATAATTAATAAATTCGCTGTCACTATTTTTTCAGGAAGCTCTTGTAAAGAATTGAGTCGTTCAACTTGAAATATTCCACTCGTCGAAAGTAAGACATGTGCTTCTGAGGAAAATTTTTCCGTAATGAGAACTTTAAGTTTTTGAGAATTACTCACAGGATTTCGCTTTCATTTAAATACTTCAGCGAAGCTTGAGTGATTTTTTCAATATTGATGATGTGGCTGAAATCAATCAAGCCCTGAGCTAGGCGTAGCGTCGTTTCGTGCATGTCATGATCTGTAATGTATCCCATGTGACCAATGCGCAGGATTTTACCTTTGAGTTGATCTTGCCCACCCATGACAGTGACTAAATATTTTTTCTCTAAATGTTCACGTAATTTTGTGCCGTCCATCACTGGTGGTAAATTGATCGCAGTCACAGAATCAGACGGAGATTTTGAATACAGCGATAATCCTAATTCAGTTGCCATCGCCCGCGTGTAATCCGCACGGCGTTTCAGTTGTCTAAAATGTTTTTCTAAAGTCAGAGTTTGAATTCGACCGATGACATAATCCAACGCACGAACCAGAGGGACATTGGAAGAAAATAAAGTTTCTCCTTTTTTATTCGCTGCGAATTCTTTTTGGATATCAAAATAAAATTTTAAACATAAAGCCCGCGGAATTTTTTTCCATGCCTTCTCAGAAAAACTAACAAAGCTCATCCCTGTTGGCAGCATCACGGCTTTTTGGCTGCCAGCGACAAGACCGTCGATATGCCACTGATCCATCGGAACAGGGTAGGCGCCAACAGCAGTGATCCCATCGACTAAAAAAAGTGCTTTTGTGGTTCTGATGATTTCACCTAATTTTTGAATATCATGAGCCGTCGCTGTGCTGGTTTCGCACGCTTGAGTCATCACAATTTCAGTATCGGGGTTTTGTTGTAAATAATCTTGGACTAGCCGTGGGGCGACGGCTTCTCCCCACGGAACGTTTATTCGATGAACATCTGCTCCGTAACATTCGGCCATATCGGCCCAACGTTCGCCAAATTTTCCAGAAACAATCGCAAGGACTTTGTCTTTCGGTGAAAGGACATTGATTAATAAACTTTCCATGCCACCACTTCCGGTGGATGTTTGCATGAAAACTGGGGACTCAGTTTGAAATAAAAATTGAAGACCACTCAACGCCGACTTTAGGATTGCGTCGAATTCGGGTGTGCGATGATGTATCATTGGTAATGATAAAATCTTTTGAACTTCAGGATGGAGCTGCACCGGTCCCGGCGCTAATAACAAATTCTGATTTGACATACACACAGCCTTCGGGTTGTTATTACATCAATGAATAAAGTCTTTGTCTCACGATATTTTCAAGTCACGTTCAGCGTCATACAGTTTTTTACAATTCTGCTCTTGATGAGCAGCTGTGCATATAAATTAAGTAACAAAGTCGACAACTTGCCTAAAAACGTTAAAGCGATTTACATTCCTCTTTTTAAAAATAATTCTTCAGAACCTCTGGTTGAAACAATCTACACAGACTCTTTAAGATCTGAAGCTTTAAGATCGGGTTATGCTCAAGTTGTAAACTCGGAATCAGCAGCTGATGCCGTCATGTATGGCACAGTTCAAACTGTCGAAGTGGTTTCAGATCAATCTGTTGTTGAACCTCAATCGGGAAACTATTTGCCCAATAAAACCGTGCTCTCTGCGCAAGCAAAAGTCACAGTTGCTGTTGATCTTGTGCTTAAAAAGAAGGGATCTTCAGAAATTCTATGGGCCGGGAGTTTTACTCAAGCCAGAAACTACACTCCTCCGCAATTGACGTTACCCACAATTAACTCAGCAAACAGTCTTTACAATTTATCTGTCAGAAGGCAGACTTTATCCACTTTATCAAAAGAGATGATGCAATTGGCGTTTGATCGTTTGGTCGATAATTTTTAATTTTTTATACAGATTTTAGGATTTATGGCAGCCAGTAATTTATTAACACTGATTGATGATATTGCGACATTACTTGATGATGTCTCTGTCATGACTAAAGTCGCCGCACAAAAAACAGCCGGCGTTTTAGGTGATGATTTGGCTCTGAATGCAGAACAAGTTATTGGTGTAACTGCTGATCGTGAGTTACCCATCGTTTTTTCAGTCTTCAAAGGTTCGCTCATCAATAAAATTATTCTAGTTCCTGCAGCATTGCTCTTGAGTGCGTTTGTTCCATGGTTAGTGACACCTTTGTTAATGCTCGGCGGACTATTTTTGTGTTTTGAAGGTTTTGAAAAAGTAATAGAAAAGTTTTTCCCTCATGCTGAAAAAAAGCATGACGATTTAAGTCAAATTACTGATGTTAAAGAATTTGAAAAAACCAAAATAAAAGGTGCTGTCACAACAGATTTTATTTTATCAGCTGAGATTATAGCAATCACTTTGGGGATTGTGGCCGTGGAACCTCTGATCAAACAGGCAATGGTTCTGTCTACTGTGGCGATTGGAATGACTTTTTTTGTGTACGGACTTGTTGCGGGAATTGTCAAAATTGATGATTTCGGTTTGTTGCTGATGAAATCTAAAAATTCAAAATTACAATTTCTTGGCTTAAAAATTGTTAACTTTGCACCTTGGTTGATGAAAGGCTTAGGTATTTTAGGCACTGCCGCGATGTTTTTAGTGGGTGGTGGAATCATAGCTCATGGTATTCCATTCCTTCATCATATCTCGGAACATTTTCTATTTCAGGGTTTTGTAGGTATAATTTCTGGAGCAATAGCAGTAGGTCTATTGACGGTCATTCAAAAAATTAAACAAAATTTTGCATCAGGGAAAAATTAATTTATGCCAGTCGTTGATGCGCAGAAGATTTATAAAGATTTGGAAAATAAAAAATTTGCTCCGGTTTACTTTTTTTATGGTGATGAGCCTTATTTATTGGGTCAAATTCCAGATCGTTTTAAGTTTGCGATCCTAGATGAAAATACTTTTGATTTTAATTTGAATATTTTTTATGCCGGTGATGTTGATGTCTCAACAATCAAAGACACCGTTGAAACATTACCTGTAATGACTATGAATCGATTGGTCATTTTAAAAAATGCCCAAGAGTTGAAAGAGTCTGAGTGGCAAGAGTTGGAATCGCTCTTCAAGAATCCAGTGGATTCGACTGTTTTTGTGATTTGTGCTGATAAAGTCGATAAACGTAAAAAAAGTATCAAGCTGATTTTTGATAATGCCATTACTTCAGAATTCAAAAAGCCCTACGACAATCAAATTCCACAGTGGATTAATTTTTTGTCACAGAATTATGACTTGAAATTTTCAAGTGAGGCGACGCACCGTTTGCATCGTCTTGTGGGGAATAATCTTTCAGAGCTTGATAATCAAATTCAAAAGTTGAAAAATTTTGTAGGTACAAAATCTGTTATTGATTTAAAAGACGTCAATGATGTTGTTTCCAACTCACGCGAAGAAAGTGTTTTTGATTTCACTCGTGCCATCGGTCAAAAAGACCGGATCAGTGCCTTAGAACAACTTGTTCAATTGATAGATCAAGGTCAAAACGAAGTGGGTATAGTATCTTTACTTGCTAGACACATGAGAATTCTTTTAACTGTCAGATCGGGAATGGACCAGGGGTTAGGCGGAGCAAAATTGGCTTCCTTAGCACAGGTGCCAGCGTATTTTATTGAGGGGTATTGCGATCAAGCTCGAGTATGGTCGATTAAAAAAATTGAAGATGCTTTAGTTATTTTAAACGAAACAGATAAAGCTTTGAAATCATCACCAGTTTCATCACACATTTGGCTTGAGAACATGGTTCTGAAGTCATGTTCATTATAATTTCATTATTTGTAATTATTTTTAAATTTTAATTTCAATAAATGCCGGTGAAAAAACACCAGGACATTTTGAAGCAAATAAAGAGGCTCGCGCAGACTGCGCGCAATTGTTATTCAATGTATTGTCTTCGAGACCATCGCAATAGGCTTCGAGTGAACCAAAAGAATGGCTGCCAGTTTGGCAACCATTCACATCCAGTGAATACGTTAATGATTGTTCATCTGACTGGGCCTTGTTCACAATGTCACAAGACCACAGCAGAAGTATTGAAACTATCAAAAGAAAATATTTGAAAAATTTCAATTATTTTCTTTCAGAAATGGGAGTCACTTTTCGTTGAGCTGCACCAATATATTCAGACAGTGGTCTGATAATACGGTTGTTCGCAGTTTGTTCCATAATGTGCGCTGACCAACCCGTTGTACGAGCCATCACGAAAATCGGAGTGAAAAAATCAATTTCAAAACCCATCATGTAGTAAGCAGGTCCTGCTGGGAAATCTAAATTAGGATAAATTTTCTTTTTCTCGACCATGACGTTTTCAAGTGCGGTGTACATTTTCATCCATTTTTGTTGTCCGGTGACATCAGCCATGACTTGCGCATATTTTTTCATTGTTGGTACGCGAGAATCACCTGATTTATAAACACGGTGACCAAAACCCATAACTTTCTTTTTATTTGCTAATGCATCGAGCATCCACTCTGTGGCTTTATTTTCATCGGCAATTTCGATCATCATGTGCATCACCATTTCGTTCGCGCCGCCATGAAGAGGACCTTTGAGTGCGCCGATACCAGCCGTTGTTGCAGAGTAAATATCAGATTGAGTTGAAGTCACAACACGTGATGTAAATGTTGAAGCATTAAAGCTGTGTTCAGCGTAAAGAACTAAAGACACGTCAAAGGCTTTAACGACTTTAGCATCAGGAACTTTTCCGAAACACATGTGAAAAAAGTTTTCAGCGATACTTAAGTTTGGATTTGGAGCAATAAAATCTAAACCTTTTTTAAATCGATAATCAGCAGCAACCATAGTTGGGATTTTTGCGAGTAAGCGAATTGCTTTATCCATGTTTGTTGCTGGACTTGCATCCCAAATACGCTCATCTTCACAACCTAAAAAGCTCACACCTGTGCGGATTGAATCCATTGGGTGACATTTTTTAGGTAAAGCTTGAATCACATTCAAATTGGCTTTTGTGATTTCACGTAATGATTTTTCTTTTTTAGAAAACTCAGCAAGTTGTGAAGCATTAGGCAGTTCGCCGTTATACATTAAATAAGCGACTTCTTCGAAACTGCAATTTTCAGCAAGATCTTGAACCGGGTAACCACGATAAACTAAAGAGTTCGTTTCTGCATTCACTTTAGAAACGCTGGATGTGTCCATCACAACGCCTTCGAGGCCTTTTTTAACATTCATTTTTTCTGGTTCTGCGACGTAATCTGGATTGATATATTCAGCCATTTTATGCTCCTTGATAGTGATATGGCTGAAACTTTATCAACGAGATAATCTGCGAGCAAATTGTTTTATTGGAGATATTCTAATATCAAGTTGTTGTTGCGCACGAAGACTTTGGTTTTGATCAAAATATAGACTTTAAATTGATTTAAAGTCCGCTATGATTAACTTTATGCAATACACAAAAATGGAAGTCCACCTCGGAAACGAGCAGGGATTGTCGACGGTTTTAAAGTACAATATTCACGGCACTGAGGCCGCTCAAATCTGGGCCCGGTGTATTGCTCAAGATGTTTCAAATGGATTTCGTGAAGATGATCGATTCTATAATTTTCCTAATCACAAAAAATCTGATTTAAACGTCTTATGCTCAAAACTTGAAAAAGTTCGGGACAAACTTCAGCTGCGCCATCCGGAATTAGATTTTCCATCGCTCGATCAAAATCAACTTCAAGAATCGATTAATACTCTCCATTATCATTTTGCTCACGGTCATCATGTTCAGAAATATATTCATAGCGGTAATCAGTTATTGTGGTCAGAATTTAATATTTTGCTGCACGAAATTGAATTTTGTATGATGAGCCAGAAAAGTGTTGAGCGAACAAATATCCCTTTAGCAAATATCATATTCACCGTGAATGATATCAAGCGTATACCTATACCGGATCAGAGTTATACGGATTTTACGATCGGAGTAAAATTTGGAGAAGTTTATGCAAATTATTGCCAAGTGGGGCGAACATTTTTAGAGATGTACGAAGCCCAAGATGATCAGTTGGATGATCAGCATATTCAACCTTCACGATATATCAGTGCTGATACGAGTTTATGGTTTGGGCCCACTCGGGGAGCTGAATTGAACATGGAAAAACGACGCCAAGTTCATCTGTGGTTTCAACAAAGAGAATCACGTTTTAACGCTTTAGGTTTTAACTGGGGAGATCCAAAACTTGCGCTTGGAAGGCTGCCAGTCGCTCAGCTGCAGGAACCCCTTTGGGGAGACGTTGAAATTCGAGACTTTATACAAAGAATTTCTACATTTAATAAAGTCTTGCGAGTCAGCGTCGATTAAATTGATTATTTCAGTTTAAAATTAAAAATATTTTGATCGAATTGGTTATAATCTTCATACGCTGTCAGCGCGTACAAATCTTTACGTGTTTGCATCAAATCTAAAGCTGCAGTTTGCGAACCTGTTGATTTGATGATATCTAATCCGCGTTCTGCGCCATGCATAGCTAAACGCAAAGTCGTCACGGGATAGATCACAAGATTATAACCTAAATTTTCAAGTTCTGTTTTTGTGTAAAGTTTGCCTTTACCAAATTCAGTCATATTTGCTAGTAAAGGGACATTGATGCTTTTACGAAAAGTTTCAAATTCTTTCTCATCTTGCAAAGCCTCAGGGAAAATCATTTCAGCCCCGGCATCAACGTATGCTTTGGCGCGATCGATCGCTTTATCAAGACCTTCGGAAGCTCTTGAGTCAGTTCGTGCGATGATCAAGAAATTTTCGTCTAACTTTTTACCTAATGTGGCCGCTTTGATTTTTCGAGTCATAAGGTCTGTGGCAACTACAGCTTTGTTATCGAGATGACCACAGCGTTTTGGATTTTCTTGATCTTCAAGATGACAACCTGCAAGACCCATCTCGATAAATTCTTGGATCGTGCGAGTCACATTCATCGGTTCGCCCCAGCCTGTGTCGGCGTCAATGATTGCCGGTAACTTTGTAGTTCTTGCAATTTGACGTCCGCGCTGGGCGACTTCAGTCAGTGTTGTCAGGCCAATATCAGGATAACCGAGATCATTGGATAAAACAGATCCTGAAATGTACACACCGTCAAAATTTTTCTTTTCGATCATCATGCTCACTAGAGGTGAGAATGAACCCGGAAACTGTAAAAGTTTTCCGGTTTTTAACTGGTCACGAAAATTTTTTCTTTTTTGAGCGGGTGTCAATTCAGGAAATAACATTAGAAAATCCCTTTTGTATCGCGTTTATTATTTACTAATTTTTCAATAGGAATTTGAACATTCAACTGTTGAATTTCTGCAGCAGTTAATTCTGGTAGACGCTCGCACAATGAAATGAAACGGTTACGTTCTTCAACAGTGATGATGTCTGCAGTTAATGTATCAAATTTACGGATGTAATCAGCGCGTTTAAATGGCTTTGCACCAGCTGGATGAGCATTGGCAACACCTAATTCATCTACAATTTTATCTCCGTTATTCATGATGATTTCAACACGACCGCCGAAACGTTTTTTGTTCGGATCTTGATCGTGATAAGCTTTTGTCCATTCAGCATCTTCGGTTGTTTTGATTTTGTGCCATAAGCGAACTGTGTCTGCACGTTGTGCGCGCTCTGGCGAATATGAATCGACATGGTGCCATGTACCATCTTGCAGAGCCACTGCGAAAATATACATGATCGAGTGATCTAAAGTTTCGCGACTTGCTTTAGGGTCCATTTTTTGTGGATCGTTCGCGCCCGTACCAATCACATAATGAGTGTGGTGAGACGTGTGAATTATGACTTCTTTGATGTCATCAAAATTTTTAATTTTTGTTTTCATACGAGCAGCTAAATCGATCAAAGCTTGTGATTGGTATTCAGCCGAGTGCTCTTTCGTGTATGTTTCAAGAATCGCACGTTTTTCTTCGCCGACCTCTGGAAGTGGAACTGTGTAATGAGCATTTTTACCACTCAGCATGTAGGCGATCACAGAATCTTCACCTTCATAAATTGGTGATGGAGCGCCTTCACCGCGCATGCAGCGATCAACAGCTTCGATGGCCAATTTTCCAGCGTGAGCCGGAGCATAAGCTTTCCATGATGAAATTTCACCTTTGCGTGATTGACGTGTTGTAAATGAAACATGAACGGCTTGCTGAATCGCTTGAAAAACGATTTCTGTTGGTAAATTTAAAAGTGCACCAATACCGCCAGCTTGAGCGGGAGCTAAGTGAGCAATATGATCTTTTTTGTGCTCATGAAGACAAATGCCTTTCACAAGATTAACGTGTAACTCGTAACCCGCAAGTGCTCCACGAATAAAATCTTTTCCGTTTTTATTTGTTTGTTGTGCCACCGCAAGAACTGCAGGAATGTTATCGCCGGGGTGAGAATAATCTGCCGCTAAAAATGTATCATGGTAATCAAGCTCACGAACAGCAGTTCCATTCGCCCATGCCGCCCATTCACAAGAAAATTTTTGGTCGTTGGGCATTCCAAAAACAGTTGCACCACCTGCACGTGGATGAGCTAAAGCCATACTTCGAGCTGACGCAACGGGGTGACGATTGCTTGCAGCAATGGCCACAGAAGCGTTATCAATCACGCGATTGATAATCATATCAATGACGTCGTCTTTAATTGGAGCAGAGTCTGTGCAGATCTCGGCCATTTTCCAAGCCAGTTGATCTTTGCGGTCGATTTTTTCTTTAGACGGGTAAACGCGAACTTGATGTTGACGCATAGGATTCTCCTTATGAGTTTATTCATTATTGAAACATTTAATTTAATATTAATAGCGTTTTAAAAATTACCTTAGAACACACCGACAGACAAATGAAATGCGCCTTCTGACTCATAGGGTTTTCTGTCGAGCTTATGGGCATATTCCAGATTCAAAGGGCCCACAGGAGTGGCATAGCGTAGACCAATTCCAAAGGAATCTCGATAGGAGTCTTCAAAATGCACTCCGTCAATTGTGACGCGACCGCCATCGTAGAATACAGCAGCAGAAATTTCTTGTTTCGAGGAGAATGGAAAACGGAGTTCTGATTTGATCAATTGGAATGTTGTCGGAGTCGTAAAGCGAAAATTGGCTCCTAATGATTCGGGATTTGAGCTTGAACTGGTCGGGAAAAATTCATTTGATTCAAAGCCTCGAATTGTCGAACGTCCTCCTAAAATAAAACCTTTTTTATCATAGGGAATACCCGAGTTGATCTCGCCGATCGGAGCTGTGTAGCCTCCACGGAGTGAATTGGCCCAGACGACTTTGTTTTCGACAAATGGTATATACAAAGTTGTTTGACCTGTCAGTCGAGCGTAGTCATCGACTTTGTTACTGCCAATTTTACCGCTGGCGAATTCAAGACTGAGACGTGAAAAATGACCTTTTTGTGGATTTAAAATTTGATCGCGAAAGTCGATATCTAAAGTCGGCCCAGTAGCTGCAATGACATAGTCTTGTCCCGAATAATTATGGTCGATTTCATCCTGTGTCGTCATTCCTTTTTCGACGTAGTTTGTAATATTATACACATCCCAAATTCCTGTGACATGCGAGGTAAAATCTTGTTCGAGAGACCATATAACTGAGTTTGCGATTGTTTGCTTACGTAGATTCACATCGGTCACATTCACCTGAGTGGTGTAGTTAATACGGAGCCTCGTTCGAGTATCAAACAAATAAGGTTCTAAATATCCCAATGTGATTTTTTTTTCTAAAAATTTGAGGAAGACATCGTTGTAATTTAATTCAGCACGAGCTGAAATTCCACGACCCCAACCACCAAAATTTCGATGAGCTAAACCGCCGTAGGCATGAAATGTACGTTCATTTTCGTTCGTAGCACCGATACCAGCCGTTGCTAAAATCGGTTTTCGTTCAGTGAGTTTCACGACAACTGTACGTTCACGCACTGTCGAGTTTGGATCTAAAGAATAGATGTCGATCGATGCAAAGTGACCTGTTTTTTGGAGACGAGAAACTGACTCTTCAATTTTTTGAGGAGTTAAAATATCGCCGGGTTTAAATTCAAGTTCTGTTAAAATCAATTTATCGTGCGTTAATTTATTACCATAGAGTACGATCGACCCAACAGAGATGGGAACTCCTTCAGACAGTTTGAATGTCAATCGGGCCTTTGAATAATCAAAAGAATAAATCACAATATTTTCACTGTTTGAGTTCGTTTTTTCGTTTGTGATTTGAATTTCAATATAGCCATTTTCTGCATAAAATGATTTCAATTGATTGATCGCTTTTTCAAGTTGATTCAAATTTAATGGTTGATCCTCTGACAAGCCCATTTTAGATAAAAGAAGTTCTTTAGAAAACGCCGTCGAATTCAAAATATCTATACTTTCGATCATAGTACGTTGTCCTTCTTCGATAGTGACAACCAGATCCACTTTGTTTTTGAATTTTGAGTTTTTGAGGGTGTCGATGCGGATGAGTTTCGCAGAGATAAATCCTTCATTTTGAAGACTTGTAATTAAATTTTTACCAGCCTGGTCTGCGTCGCTGCGTATCCAAAGACGATCATGTATTTTTTGTGAGGCGAGATTAAAAAATTGATTCTTGTAATAACTTTCTGGACGAGACAGTTGACCTTTAACCAATACGTTTTCAATGAGGATTTGCTCACCTTCGTCAATATTGAGAGTTAAAATAATCGTCTCATTTTGTTTTCTTTCAAAATAAGTCACTTCGAATAAACTGAAACCCTTGTCATAATAAAATTGTCGTAATTTCTCTGAAAGCTCAGCGCCAAAATTACTTTCAGTCGAGAAATAGTTATCCAGATTCAATATATCTGACGCTAAATAGATGTTTGAATAAGATTTTGCCCCTAGAAGTTCTACTTTATATTTTGTTTTAAATTGCAACTTGAAAACCAAACGTGCTTCGGAATCATCGGCACTGTAAAATATCTGAGGTGATTGAACTTGAACTAAATAATAGCCATTCGAACTGACAAAGTTTCGCATTTTAGCAGTGAGTGCTTTGATTTTATCATCAGATAAAATGTCCCCAACGCCATACCAGTAGATTTGTTTTTCAATTTCTTTTTGTGTTTGTAAATCTAAGCCAGTGACTTGAATTTGTGAAATCAGAGTTTTTTGTCCTAACTTGATATCAAAAACTAAATTTCGATTTAAGTTATTTTTTGTTTCATATTTAAATTGTATTTTGGAATTTCTATAACCTAAATTTTTAAAGTAACTTTTCAGTTTATCAATAGACTGGACGACTTTGTTTTCATTTTCAGCGTCTTCTAATGATAATGTGATGACGGATTTAAGCTCATCTGTGTTCAGCTCAGACGAGTCTGAATTGAATACCAAATCTGCGACTTTACTGGTTAAAGTGCCGATCAAGTACAGCTGCTTGTCTTTTTCGATAATTTTTAAATTATCAAATGAATACAGCGAATTTACTTTTTTCAATATGTTATTTAATTCGCTTTCAGTGAAAGACTTGTTTTTAATTTCAGGTAACATTTGATCGAAAGATTTGCGAACTTCTGTAGGCCAGTCGGCTAAATTGAATTCTGGATAGACAAGCTTCTCTTGAGCCAAAGATTTAAAGCTGAATAAAATTAAAAATACTCCGAGGATCAATCTCATTCGCCAAATTCCTTTTTAAACTCCAGATCAATTCCTCCAACACCAGTTTCTGTTTTGTCACTTTGTAAGATATTCGTTTGTTGATCGGAGTTTTGATTTTGATAATTTAAAATCAAAGAGACGTCTTTGGTCCACAAGTATTGCAAACGGATTTCATTTTCTTGCTGATCGCCAGTTAGGGGGCGCGAGTAAGACGTTGTCACTTTGGGACTCAATTTTTTACTGACAGTGACTTTCGGTACAGCAATGTTTCGCGTGCTATCGATACTCGGTGACAATTGAACATTCAATCCAAGCTTTTCTTGCAGTTTTTTATTGAATTGGGATTGATTGCTGAGTGCTGCTAAAACTTCCAGACCAGTTTGTTTTTGCTGTGCATCCGAGCTGAGAGTCTGATCATTCTTTGAAGCCGTATAACCCAATGTTAATAAAGAAAAAATATCTTCGCGAGTCAAACTTGGTTGGCTGCTAGGACGAATATCTAAATTTTTTGCCGGTCCCTGAATCAGTAAATTGATATCATAATCAGATACGCGGGCGTTGGCATTAATAAAAATATTCGGGTTAATCACGTACTCACCGTTGAATAAAACATAGCCCAACTGAATATCAAATGGTTTGTCTTTAAAGATCAAACGACTGCCTTGTTGAATGTCAACGCGGCCTTGCAGAATCGGATTTTCAGGTGAACCTGAAACTTGAATTTGGCCCGTCGCAATTCCTTCGATAATTCGATTTTTAATAAAAACGCCTTTTGAGAAATCGGCATTCACATCCAAAATCAAAGACTGGTTTTTTTGACTGAGTTGTTGCGCTGGCAAGAACGGACTTGGACGTAAACTCAGCATTGAATTTTCATCATCGTCCGTGAATTCATTGGTGATCTGACCTTCTTCAATCGCATAGTTGATTTTCAAGTGGTAGGGGAGCCATTTTCCATAAAATTGAATTTGAGCAATGCCAGAGGTTTGATATTGTTTTGGAAATTCAAGATCAATTTTTTCGGTTTCAGCAGAAAGTTGAACTTCGACATTCTGTGGACCTTTGATGTCAATTTGACCTTGCCCAGTGATTTCAGACTGATTCAACGTCGCATTGATTTCAGAGAAAATAATTTTTGATTTAGAAAAATCAAAATAAGCGGTGATGTCGTTGATTGGATACTTAAATCCTTTCATCGAAAATGAGGCGCTATCAATCAATCCTTCTCCATTCAAACTCAGTCGATCAGCACTCAAATCTAGCATACAACTGATCTCGGCAATTCCTGATAGATTATCCGAAAAGGGAACTAAAAATTGAAGAGGACGCAAGAAAATACGACCATCAATCATTAAATCAGAGCTTGAGCCATTCTTTAACATCATTCGAAGATTTTGTTCTGAACCCACAAGTTCCAACGGCGTCATTTTTTGGAGTCCCTGATTAAAAATTAAAGAGCTCGGTTTTTTTAATTTTAAAAACTGACTACTTCTTTGAAGAAGCACGTTATCCACTTGAATACCACCAGTTAATTTCTGTAAACGAAGAGCATCCGCAGCCAGATCCACATCGCCTGATACCGTCGCATAAGTGTCGTTCGGAGGGAGTGGCAAGCTGATGAGCGGTAAAAGAACTAAAGGATTAAAATCACGTGCCTGGGCTTTGATTGAGAATTTATCTTTGTTTGAAAAGGGAATGTTTAAATCAAGCTGAAGTTGGCGGCCAAAGATTTGACCTGTGAATTGAAATCGGTCCAAGTTGAGTTTCACTTGGCCTTGGGATGTGGGTAATGAAAGTGTTTCTATTTTCAGATCTTTAATCTGAGTCTGCATATCAATTTGAGGATTAAGAATATTCGAGGTCACCACACCATTTAAAATCAGCGAGCCATTTGTATTCGGAAAAAATTTCGAAAAATGATCAATATCCTCAAATTTCAAGTTACGACTTCGAATTTGCAAATCAAAATTGGGTGTTTGATTTGCAGGAACAGTCACAATATCGTTTGAGATTTGAATAGTTCCATTCGTTTTATGAAGTGTGACATTCTTGAAATCTATTTTTTCACCATCGGAATTCAAATTGAAATCAAGTTGAGTGAAAGACTCATCCATGATGTGACCGCGATTGAATTCAGATTTTAGAGTGTATTTCATCCTCCAAAAATCAAGGGGTCCCGAGAATTCAATTTCGCCAAAACCCTTGCCGAGGCCCACGATCGGCAAGTGCCAACGATTTTCAATTGCAGCCAGAATATCTTCAATAAATAGCGTTTTCATTTGAAATTCGCCATTGATGCTCGATTTGACAAAATCCAGCATCACAGAACCTTGGTATTGTGTTTTATTCAATTGGGCTGTGTTATTCAAAAATGAAAGTTGTCCTTCTTTGTATTTCAGTTGCGTTTGAACTTGTCCCAAAGAAAAGCGATCGATGATCAGATTTTGGATATTCATATTTGAATCGATGGTCCCAAAACTCGATGTGCCTTGAGTTTTTAAATCACCTGAAGCGGTTCCTTTGAGGCCAAGTCCCGCAATATTATTGATATCATCAAATTTGAAAGCTTTCGATTTGAATTCAAGATTAAAGCCGTTCTGAAAATCAACAGTTCCGGTTGAATTGGCCAAGGATGACCCAATTTGTAATTCAGAAACATATTGGATCTCTTTCAAGTTCATATCAATTTGACCAGTGGCTTTAGCCTTGTCGACTTGTACAATTTGAAAGGTGTCCTTGATATCTGTTTTGACAGAAATATTTGCGGCATTAATAGAAATGGATTCGCAGTGCAGCTTGAAATTTTCAATCTGGCCAGAACATTCTGCTTTCGCATCGGCTTGGAAATCAGCAGGAATATTGGCTAAATTCAATGAGCCAAATAATTTTTGCAGTTGAAAATTTTGAACGATGAGGTTGGTTTTAAAATTAAAAGGCTTTCCATGTTGAATCGAAATTTGCTTTAGTTCTGCGCGGCCTGACGGATGCTCGACAAGGACGGAGTCCACAAGGACATGACTGTCTTGGACTTGCGCGACAGCTTTCGCGTTACCAAATTTTAAATTTTCAAAACGAACTTCTTCGGTACTGACTTTGACAGAGCCTTTATTTTTCTTGAGCCCATCAGTTGTAATCGAACCCGAAGTTTTAATGAATCCTGAAACCTGCGGTAGCCGGCGAGTTTGCTCTGTGAAAATATAGATTAAATTTCTAATTTCATCGAGTTTAATATTTAAACTAAAATCTAAATTTGTTTTTGGATGCAACAACAGTTGCTCTAGATCATTACTCGATGATGTGATTTTAACTTCAGATTGCCCTTGGGTGATTTGAAATTGATCCAAATCATAGGATTTTGCAGTGAGCTTTAGTTTTAAATTTAAAAATAAATTGATCGAAGCTTGAATCTGATTTGTTAAAACTGTTTCAAATTGCTGAGTATCAATTGTCATCGAGTTTCGATTGAGTCCAAGATTTAAAAGCTTCACATTGGTTTGAATTTTTCGAAGAGTGTTGTGGAAAGAAGAATCTACTCGGATTTGAAACTCACTATTTAGTAGTGATACTTTTTTGACAGGTATTTTATCAATCAATTCAAAAACGGGTTTCAAATCGATCTCTTTGATTTCGGGACTATTTGGATTACTCAGTTTAACTAGCTCATTCAGCTTTTGATCACTTGAAAGTCCTTCGATTGAAATATTCGATATTGAAAGTTGACCTACCATCAAAGAAAAAATATCAATTTGTGCTTTGATGGTATCCGCATGGATCTGATTTAATTCTGCTCCATGAAAGACGGCCGCATTTTTAAATTCGATCTTCGTATTTTTGATGCGGGCTTGGAGTTTTAATATGGAAAGATCTAAATCCTCGACAGTGAGGGTGACATACGGCTGGGACTCATTGATTTCTGGAATCTTGTTCAGAACCCAGGACTTTACAAAAGGATTGAGCCAATACACCCAAGCAAGACTCAGAAGTCCCAGAAAAAAAGCAGGACTCAAAAATAGAGCTGTTGAAGTGCTTCTTTTCATGAGTTTTTCCATTCATGAAGTAATGCTTCAGTGGAGCGATATGAAGGAACAGTCATCGCTAAAGACTCTAAAAGTTGTATTGCAATATCTTTTTGTCCCAAGCCATAATAGGCAAGGGCTTTCAAGTAAGTGGCTCCAAAAATAACTTCAGATTGTGTCGAGCTATCATTTTCTAAAGATTCAATCAGTTTCAATAGATCTAGAAAACGAGCGCACTCAAGTAACGCTTCCGCTTTGAGCCAGTCTCGTGCCACGGTTTTGGGTGCAAGCTCTAAGATTTCGAGAGTGAGTTCGAACATTTCAAATTGAAAAGTCAGAATCGCAAGATTGTAAAGTTGATCTGGGTTTTCATTCTGAATTTTAGCCATCAATATATGAATATTTTTTATAATTTCCTGAGCGAATACCGCAGATTCGGGATCTTTCATGATCGCGCCGGACTTTGTTTTAACAAGTCTTCTTTGTGTGACCACTTTGGATAAAATGTCGTCCGCTTTTTTCTCGAGGTGAGCTTGCTTTAACAAGCCGACGTCCATATCATTCGGAAAAAGTTTGATCATTAAATTCAGAACAGATTCTTCTTGCTCAATCAATTGATACATTCGGTTTTGATTGAGTTGTTCGATCAGTTTCGTTTTGAGTTGGGCACGATCTTTTTGGTAAGTTTCAGGTAATTTTTGAAATGCGTTTAGGGCCTGTGTCGAAAAGCTCAAAATTTTCTCGGAGTACAAAGCCGTGAGCTCTTTAGGTTGCTGTTCGATCACGAATTCAACCAAATTGATATCGTCTTCCGTCAGCTCAATATTTTGTTGTGCCAATGCTTCGACCAAAAAGCCAATGGGAAATTGACTCAGTTTGGATTTCTTAAGGCATCGAGAGTAGAGTTTCTGCAATTGATCAAAACGACCACACGAGATCAAAAAATGACTCAATCCTTCGATTTCAGAAGAACTGAGTGTTTCACTTTTTTCATACTTATTGAGTAGCTCTTGGCAAACGTAATCTATAGAGGAGCCCTCTTGAAATAAATTATGAATTTCAATTTCTAGGCTGTTCGTCCCTGCCAAGCCTTGTCCTTGTCGTTAGAATTTATTTTACAAAAGTCCACTCATGTCGGACTTTAATTATCTCATGCTCGCGCGTTCAACATAATCACCAGATTCAGTATCAATACGTAAAGTATCACCTTCGTTGATATGTAAAGGTACACTGACGACCAAGCCAGTTTCCATCGTTGCAGGCTTCGTAGCTCCTGTCACGCGATCACCTTTGATTCCTGGTTCAGTAGAAGCAACTTTTAAGTTGACGGCTTTCGGCACATCCACAAGTACTGGTTTGTCATTGTAAATTGTAATCGTGACAACGAGGTTTTCAGTTAAAAAGTTTTTAGAGTCACCCATTTCATGTTCCATCATCGAGATTTGTTCAAAGTTCACCTGATTCATGAAATTGTAACCATTGTCGTCTTTGTATAAAAATGTCATTTCTACATTTTCCACATTTGGGACTTCAAATTTTTCACCTGATTTGAAAGTTCGTTCTAAATTTTGTCCTGTGAGTAATGCTCTCATTTTTGTGCGTGAGAACTGATTGCCTTTACCTGGTTTAACATGTTGAAAATCAACAATCACATAAGGTTGACCTTCAACCATAAGTTTTAAGCCTTTTTTAAAATCCGATGTTTCGTACATAACGACTCCTGTTTATTCGTCTTTTCATTCGAAATAAGTTGAAATTTGATTCTATGGTAGGTTGTGCTAGGGCACAAGCTCAGGGGGTTTTAATTGTTGTATTCTGCGCAGCAGTAATTCTAAAGTTTTGATTTTTTTATTGTTGATGAGCGCGCGGCGAGAAATTGACTTTTTTTCTTCAGATTTTGGGCGTATTTTTTCAGCACTTTCATACTGTGAAAGTCTTAAAAGGCGCGATTGGATTTCTGGATGTTCACCGAATTCACTCGTACATTCTCTGAGAAGTTGAATCGATTTTTGATAGTCCTGCCGAATCGTAAAAGCATCAACCAGCGATAACACACGCTCAAGCTTGTGGTTCGAGACTGTCCAACTGGTATCAGGCGTTGCAATTTCGATTGGCTGAGTTTTATCAGCAACTTCCTTGACGGATTGAATTTCGAAGACGTCATCGTCGTACTCATCTGCAGTCAGTACTTCCAATTTTCCGATGGCTCTGCGAGCAAGGGGATGAGTTGGATTATGCAGCAAGACTCGCTTAAAATCTGCCAATGCAAGTTTTGGCTTTTGCATTTTCAAATACGTATCAGCCCTAAGAAGCAAGCCATGCCAATTTGTCGGAGCTCTGTTTAAAGCGTGGTCAAAATTGAGAATTGCATTTTGGTAATCAGCTCTTTCCTTAAAAATTCGACCTAAAAGTAATATTACACTGACGTAATGAGGATTGTATTTCAAACTTTTTTCAACCAAAGATTGAGCCTCATCGATCATATTTTCAGCAATATAGAGCTCTCCAAGTTGGACAAATGACAAGGATTTAGGGTTGTTCTGCAATTCAATTTGCAGAGTTTCTATCTTTTGCATTTGCTGTGCTTTAAGTTGTGCATTGTTTTGATCATCATTCTGATTTGTCATCTTGTATTATGTTGTCATTATATTGACTGAATGTGAAGCCAAATATTCAATAGAGAAATGATCATATTAGGCATCGATCCGGGTTCACGGTTTTTAGGTTTTGCGGCCATTCAAGTGGGTGCAGATTCGCGTATGAAACCGTTGGAGTACGGGGTACTCAAATTCGACTCTGGCGAAAATTTGTCAAACCGACTTCTTGAAATCGGTTCAGGAATACGTGATTTGATGACATCTTACAAGCCAGATCATGTGTCTTTAGAGAAAATATTTTTAGGTAAAAATGCCGACAGTGCTTTTAAACTAGGGCATGCGCGCGGTGTGGTCATTTATGAATCTTTGGCAGCAGGCGCTCAAGTTTTCGAGTACGCCACGCGTTCTGTTAAAAAGGGAATTACTGGAAAAGGCAGTGCTGACAAGGAACATGTTCGTCTTGTTGTGCAGAACTTATTAAAACTACCACCCGTAAAATCTTTAGATGCTTCAGATGCACTGGCCATGGCTTGTTACCATGTCACTCAACTGAGAGCCTTGAAAATTAAAAAAGAATTAACTCAGGATTTGTAAAACAAATTAAAAAGGAACCAGATGATTGGATATTTAGAAGGACTTATTTTTGATGTTGGTGCAGATTCTTTGATTTTAAAATCTGGTGGGATCGGTTATGAAATTTCTGTGACTCAACAAACGTTAGCCGATGCACATGTTCTGATCGGACAAAATATGCCGATGTGGATTTATTCTCATATCCGCGAAGATGCTTTCCAGCTTTTTGGTTTTTTGACGAAACCAGAAAAAGAATTTTTCACTCAACTTCTCAAAGTGAACGGCATTGGACCCAAGTCAGCTTTAACTGTCATGAGTGGCGCCCCTGTGTCGCAGATCCAATCATGGATTGAATCTGGTGATGCGAAAGCGCTTTCAGCTTTGCCAAAAATCGGAAAAAAAACAGCAGAACAAATTGTTCTGACTTTAAAAGGCAAACTCGTATTGATTGAATCAAATCCAAAAGCGCCAAAGAAATCGGAAAATCATCGTCAAATTTCATCGGCTCTTGTGAATCTGGGGTTTAAACCTATGCTTGTTGATGAATTTATTCTGACCGTCGATCAAAAAGCGACAATTGAAGAGGGCGTTCGATTAGGGCTGCAAAAATTGACGGGGTCTTTATGACACGAATTTTAGAATCAGCTCCACTTGAGACTGAAATCAAATGGGAAAATAAACTTCGTCCCACAAAGTTTGAAGACTTTCCGGGTCAAGAAGACGTCAAAGAAAAAATGAAAGTCTTTGTTCAAGCTGCAAAAAACAGAAATGAACCCTTAGATCATACGCTTTTATTTGGCCCTCCGGGGTTGGGTAAAACGACACTCGCTCAAATTATTGCTCATGAACTGAAAGCCGAAATTAAAATTACCTCAGCTCCCGCGATTGATAAAAAAGGTGATTTGGCAGCAATTTTAACAAGCCTTAAGCCATTTTCTATATTATTTATTGATGAAATTCATAGACTGAATCGAACTATTGAAGAGTACCTTTACACGGCGATGGAAGATTATTATATCGATATCGTGACGGGTGAGGGTTTAGGTGCAATGTCGATGAAATTTCAATTGGCACCGTTCACATTGATCGGTGCGACAACGCGCGCAGGATTATTAGATAATCCATTTCGTGATCGCTTCGGCATTCAAGAGAGACTTCAGTTTTATGATCGTGAATCATTAAAAAAAATCCTGATCAGATCTGCCAGTTTACTGGATTTAAAAACTGACCCTGAAGGCGCCGAAGAAATCGCACGTCGTGCGCGAGGTACTCCACGTGTGGCGAATCGATTATTAAAACGAGTTCGCGACTATGCACAAGTTAAAGGGAATGGCCATGTGACTAAAGACATTGCGCTGTATGCTTTGGATCAATTGGGTGTTGATAAATATGGTTTGGATGATATGGACCGTCGAATTTTAAAATTGATGTCTGAAAAATATGATGGTGGCCCTGTCGGAATTGACACGATGGCCTCGGCCCTCGGAGAAGAACGAGAAACTTTGGAAGAAGTTTACGAGCCGTTTTTGATTCAAGAGGGCTATATTCAGAAAACTCCACGCGGTCGTGTGTTAACAAGTTTTTCGAAACAAATGACAATCGATCTATCAACCGAGAACTTAAAGTAGGTAAAAATGTTTTTTCAAAAAACGATTCGAAAATCAGTGGAAGTTCAAGGTGTGGGAATTCATTCTGGGGAAAATTGTACACTCAGATTTAAACCAGCTCCTGCCAATACAGGCGTTTATTTTATTCGGACAGACTTACCAAATCGTCCTTTTTTGAAAGTGACCGCCTTGAATGTTCAAGCTGTCCATTATCAAACTGTTTTGGGTGGCGAGCATTTTAAAGTCGCCACGATTGAGCACTGTGTTTCAGCCTTGTCGGCGATGCGTATTGATAACATTTATATTGAACTTGATGGGCCCGAAATCCCCATTTGCGATGGAAGTGCATTGTATTTTACACAAGCACTTCTCAATGCAGAGCTTGTCGAGCTCGATGAGCCTCGGATGTACTGTTATATCACGGAACCCATCAGTTATACAGAGGGTGATAAATTTGCTTATGTTTTACCTTATCATGGACTCCGTGTCGGCGTTACGATTGATTTTGCTCATCCCTTGATCGGAAAGCAAACTTTAGATCTTGAGATGACCGAGCAAAGTTTTGTACGTGAGATTGCATCGGCTCGAACTTTTGGTTTTCTAAAAGATGTTGAAAATTTAAAATCAGCGGGACTTGCCAAGGGTGGAAGTCTTGAAAATTGTATAGTTCTCGATGATGCCAAAGTCGTCAACCCTGAGGGTTTACGTTTTGAAAATGAATTTGTCCGCCATAAGGTTTTGGATGCTTTGGGTGACCTCGTCACTTTAGAAATGCCCCTGATGGGACACTTGGTTTTGCATAAAGCAGGGCATGACATTATGAATAAACTCGTGAAAAAAATAGTCACTAGTCCTCAGTCGTACCGTTTTGTTCATTTAGGGGCCGATATGACAGCTGAGATGAAAAAATTTGCCAATTGGTCGCTGCAAAGCTAAGCTTGTGACCATCGCAAATTATTAGATATAAATTAAAATCACTTAAAGGAGTGTCTTATGATTATCGGAGTTCCTAAGGAAATTAAAATCAGTGAAAACCGCGTAGGTATGACTGAAGCAGGTGCTAAGCAGTTAACTAAAGAAGGCCACACAGTTATCGTTGAAAAAGATGCGGGTGTTGGTAGCGGTATTTCAAATCAAGATTACGAAAAAGCCGGCGCAAAAATTATCGACACTAAAAAAGATGTTTATGCCAAAGCCGATATGATCATGAAAGTGAAAGAACCACTTCCAGATGAATATGAACTCATGCGCGAAAATCAAATTATCTACACTTACCTTCACTTAGCTGCAGAACCTAAATTAACAAAAGTTCTTTGCGAGAAAAAAGTGAAAGCGATTGCGTACGAGACAATCCAGTTAGAAAATGGTTCACTTCCATTATTAACACCGATGTCTGAAGTTGCAGGACGTATGGCAACGCAAGTGGGCGCTTATTACCTGCAAAAAAATCACGGTGGCAAAGGGATTCTCATGGGCGGCGTAACCGGAGTTATGCCAGGTAAAGTCACAATCATCGGTGGTGGTGTTGTGGGAACGAACGCTGCGAAAATGGCTGTGGGTTTAGGCGCACAAGTCACAATCTTGGACGTTTCAACTGCGCGTTTAGAATATTTAGATGATATTTTCCAAGGTCGTTGCCAAACTTTATTTTCGAATGCAAAAAATATCGAAGATTCAGTTCGTGAATCTGACCTTGTTGTCGGTGGCGTTTTGATCACAGGTCAAAAAGCTCCAACATTGGTTTCTAAAGAGTTAATCTCTCAAATGTCTAAAGGCTCTGTTGTTGTTGACGTTGCCGTGGATCAAGGTGGTTGTATTGAAACTTGTAAACCAACTTCACACACAGCTCCAACATACGAAGTTGATGGCGTGATCCATTATTGTGTTCCAAATATGCCAGGTGTTGTTCCAAGAACATCTACTTATGCATTAACAAACGTGACATTGAAGTACGCAAGCATGCTTGCTGCAATGGGCGTTGAAGACGCTATCGCAAAGAACAAACCTTTAATGAAAGGTTTAAATGTTTACGGCGGTTATGTTTGTTACGAGCCAGTAGCCAAAGATTTAGGAATGGAATACCGTCCTTACAAAATCTAGTTTTTAGAAAATAAAAAAATAAATTTATATTTTATTTTGAAAAGGAGCGAGGAAAGTCGCTCCTTTTTTTGTACTTTTCGCACGGACAAATGGCCTGTTTTGGAATAAAATTCGAATTCTTTTTACTATTAATATCGAGACTGTCCTAATGAGGATATGAAGAATAATACTTTGGTTTTTTCAAAAACAATTTCACTCTTTTTTCTCTTTCTATTTCTTAATCAAGTAAGTGTGGCAGAAACAGTGATTCCTGAATTTACGCCAAATATTGTGTCTGAGGAAAAATTTTTATCGATTGAAAAACAAAAGGTTTTGAATCAAACGATTGAAAAAGTCAGAAAAGAGGCGGGGATTGATTAGGCTA
>JBPOIE010000026.1:0-53811 GCA_052034855.1 Bdellovibrionota bacterium
TTTTTTTGCCGTAGGGCCAGGGCCTTTTTCATAGACGCCCACAAAAGGAAGCCATTTATAAAGAATTGGGAACTCTTTGCCAAATGGCATGTATTCTCCAAAAACAAGAAGATCGGTTTTAAAATACGGAGAAGGATTTATTTTTGTGTCAGCGCCCTGTTGTGGTGATAAAAAGAATATCGAATTTCTAACCTTTGAATTGCCAAGATGGTCTTTCACTGACAAGTCCTGTGAGTATCCACCAGTGATCAATACCATATTCCATTGGTTCAGAAAATTTTGTAAATTTTTTTGATTTGGTCGATTGAAAAAAGTTGAATCTAAAGGAAAAGGCAAAGCTGTTTCTGGCCACAATAAAGCGTCGGGCTTCACTGAGCCCGTCGTCGAAAGTTTTTCTGTTGTGAGGTTGGCGTAAAGGTTGAGAATATATGGCTGAAAGTGAACTCCCTTTTCAGCTGCAATTTTCTCTTCGTTAGAAACATTCGCTTGGACGACAAGAGCTTGAAAAATGTCATTTGTTTTTGACCACTTCCTCATTTTCATCTGTCCACCAAAATGCAGTATGAAAAGAACAAGAATCAGTGATGAAAACATATAGATTGTTTTTGGCTTACGGTAATTCAGGACTAAATACAGTAAAATAGCTTGAAGGCTCAATATCATTGAAGAAAGACCCCAGAATCCCACCGTGTCGGCCCATTGAAACCACGGCCACTTCATCCACAGCAAAGTGTACCCCAGATTCCATTCAAAAATACTAGGCCAAACCCGCTCAAGTAAAATCAAGAATGTCGATAACAGAAAAATATAAGGAGTTTGAGAAATATTTTTTTTTCGTTTAATCCATGTTGCTAACACAAGACTGGCAGGGATGTACGTGTGCATAAGTCCTGCAAACAAAGCGAGAGCTGCGCCTGCGATGACTGGTGGGAGTTGTCCGAACTCGGTCGCCGTGTAATAGATCCAATGAAAACCAATCAGTGTCAGAACAAATTGAGTGAGCCAGCCTAAGAAAAAAATAAATTTCAAACTAGAGTTTTGTTGTTCAGCTCGAAGGACGGCCACCCAAAGGGGAATATAGCAGAAAAATATCGCCCATGCTGGGTAGGGGATGTAAGATGTACCTACGAGTATTCCTGAAAATATTGCAATTAAAAAAAAGTGATATTTAGACTTGAAAAGTTCAATCTTTTTAGACATCCTATTAGTGGTATCATATGAATGTTGAATTAACAGCAGAAATCAGATTTCGTTGTCCTTGTTGTCAAAAGCTATATTGCTCTGACACGACAGCGTTTTCTCAAAACAGTATCGAACCTTCAGAGTTTGAATGTGCTTCATGTTCGCAATCTTTTTTTCTTTATGCCACAAAGACCGAGACGGGTTTGTACAGAACAGAAAAAACGAACCATGTTGAGTTTTCGACCTGCCCTAAATGCAACTTTCTAAAGCCATTTCGCCAAGATGAGTGCCCAAATTGTGGCATATTAGAATCGAAGTTTAAAGAAATTCAAAAAATGGAGAATCCTCGTCTTTTTGAAATTGATCAATCATGGTCAGCTGTTCTTACTGATTTAACGAATGATGAACTTCACCAATCGTTTTTAAACTTGGCTCAGAAACACCAAGCTTTGAATTTAGCCTCGCAGAAATACCAAGATTTACAAAAAACAATTGGTCAAGATCCATTGATCAGCAAATACCTCAAGCAAATCGAAGTTCGTTTATCGGCGATGATACAAGCTCGGTTTCATGTGGAAAAGCAAAAAGAATTTGTAGCTCCCAATCCGAAAGATCTGGGATCTGTGATCTCTCGCCTTATGAATATTACTGCAAAAGATATTTTTATGGGGATCAGTTTGTTAGGTACGACTTTGTTGATTTATAATAAAATCAATCCGACATTTCCGAACTTAGCCGGCCTTATTGTTGCGGCGACTTTATTATCTTACGGTTTGTGGTTTATTTCATTGAACAAACCACAAATTTAAAAACTAATTTTGATTTTCTTCTTTTTCAGTTCCAATCCGGTCGCTTGGTTTTTTACGGCGGTCTTGGTCATCTATGACTTTCATAAAGTTTTTACTGAAATTGGCCACATCTTTTAAGTTTTTATTCGGCGCATTTTTTAAATTCGGATCTACTCCTGAATTTTTTCCGTTCACAAAAACTCCATTCACATTTGATGGAATTCCCGTAAAAGTTTTCTTTTCGCCATCTAAAATTGTGAGAGCTTTATAGAGATTCAGCTGCCGAGAGGTTTTTGTTTTTGCCATCAAAGACGCTGATGAATCACCGGTTGCAAGAATATATTTTTTAATTTCTTCAGGATCACCATAAAGTTCTTTGTGAGCCATAATTAAAACAGCGGCACCTGTGACAAATGCTGTGGCCTGCGAAGTTCCTGTCATTAAACCGTAAGTGCTGTTCGGCAGACATGATAAAATATTTTGCCCTGGGGCAGCAATGTCGACAGTCTCGGTACCATAATTTGATGAAGATAAGACCTCTGTCGTTGGATCGATCGCCGTGACCGAAATTATATTTTTTAATTTATAATCTGCAGGGTAGTAATGGTGCTCATCCGAATTCGATCTTTCATTTCCTGCTGCTGCTACAAAAAGTATTCCTTTGCGTTCAGCGGCGACGATAGAATCGTATTCATCCTGGGCAAAATCAGTCCCGCCGCCCGAGTAATTAATAATGTGAGCCCCCATTTTGACGGCGTATTGAATTCCAGCGATTGTATTTTTTAAATTGTCCGTGTTAGGAACTTTAGGATCATAGTATTTCAGAATCATCAAACTCACATCAGGAGAAATTCCCGTGATACCTTTTTTGTTTCCCGCTTCTGCGCCAATGATTCCTGCGATATGTGTTCCATGGCCGTGATTGTCAGTTAATTTGTTATTATTAGAAACATAGTTCCAACCATGGACATCGTCGACAAGACCGTTTCCATCGTCATCGATACCATTTGTTTCCTTGTCGCGTCCTTTGGCATCAAACCCAGTTTCACCCGCATTCGTCCAGAGATTATTTTTAAGATCTTCATGATTTTCATCAATCCCAGTGTCAATCACAGCAACGATCACTTTTTTGCTGCCACGACTGACAGACCACGCACGTCCCGCATCCGATTTTTTAAGTCCCCAAGCTTGTTTGATCGCCGGATCATTAAATAAAGCTGAAGGTTCATTCACAACTTCAGAATTTTTTTCTGTAATTGATCCAAGTTCAAGTTCACGACCTTCAATTTTTTTCGATTTTTTTGAAGATTGAAGTTGTCGGTCAGGATCTTGATTAGAGGTCGACTGAACATAGATAGCTGTTCCTACACAAAAAACTGTAAAAACACCCATAATTCCAAACATCAATTTTTGATTTTTCATAGTCTCTATGTCGGCATTTTGAGACGACTTCTGAATAGTTAATTTCAGGTTCTATAAACTTTTAAAATGGCAATGACAGGGGAAGATGAAATACATCTAGACCTTGTGCTGTTCCATTACAGAACTGGCCGTAATAATTAGTTCCCCAGCATTTGAGTTTTCCAGAAGCTGTTAATCCGCAGCTATGGACACTATTTGTTTTTACGGAAGCATAAGTCACATTTGAATCAACGACAGTTGGACTGTCTTTGATTGTGGTTGTGCCATCTCCCAGAGTTGCATATGAGTTACGACCCCAGCATTTTAAAATACCAGTTGAGGTGACACCGCACATATTTGTGCTGTTGCCCGAGATATCTTTATATGTCACGCCAGTGTCAATAATAGTGGGACTCATTATTTTCCAGTTTGAACTTGGACTGTTCGATCCACCACTACCATTTCCTACTCGGCCATTTAAATTGTCGCCCCAACATTTTAAAACACCCGCAGAAGTAATCCCGCAGAGAGTCCATTCACGTAACGCAATTTGCTGGTATGTGACTCCAGGGTCTATAACTCGTGGTGTGGAGATGACTTCGGAGCCACCTTCCAAATTTCCCCAGCACTTCAGGACGGCATCTTTTGTGATTCCACATGTGGTTTGCCAGCCAGCAAAGACTGATTTATAGGAAACCGTAGGATCAATGACCACTGGTGTTTTTCTAAACTCTATCGTTGAGCCACTTGTTGTCGTTCGTCCTATAGTTCCATCACCGATTTTTCCGCTTTGATTGCTCCCCCAACATTTGAGTGTACCGAGTGTCGTGATTGCACACGAGTGTTCACGTCCAGCTGAAACTGACGAATAGGTTGATCCTGCATCAATGATTGTAGGATGTGATTTGTGATCAACAGTTCCATCACCTATTTGTCCTTCGGTATTCCAACCCCAACATTTTAAAACCCCTGATTGAGTAATTGCACAAGTCGTCGCATTCGATTTTGAAATTTTGGAATAAAGTGTTCCTTGATCAATGCTGACAGGATTTGGTTTTGATAATTCTGCAGTGTCATTACCAAGGACTTTCAAATAATTAAAACCACAGCATTGGAGTTCGCCGGCAGAACCAATATGGCATGTGCTTCCGTCGCCGATTGCAAAGTTATCTTTCTGTGAGGTTGTCGTATTTAAATTGGGTGGATGTATTATTGGAAGAGTATTTGTAACAGGTGTCACACTTGTTTGAGTTTTTGTCTCTACTTGAAAACGGTTGCAATTTTGAAAAAACAACAACACGCTACACAATGCTGAAATAAAGAGTAAAACCAATCCTCTACTGAATTTGAATGGCATTCTTTGGCCCCCGCAAATGTCTTTCTGTATTATCGGAATTCTACACTCCATACTTTAGACGGGGAAGGATTCGAAGGCGTTTCAAAACGAGATTATTTTATTTACGTTCAAAGAATGGACGACGAGGATCGGTACCATCGATCCACCAAGACTCAACGCGACCTCCGTAGCCGGTCCACGTTTTAAGATCAAATCCAGCAGTGGCTGTTTGTGCTCCGTGAATCACATAAGATGTGACTGCATTTTGATCGTTGATCCAATTCAATGATTGTTGAGGCTCAAGCCGTTCTGGTGCTGAGTTGAGATTTAAAAAGTAAACATTGCCAGCGCCAAACACTCGGCCTTGCCCCTTGCTATTGTAACAGAAAGCTGTTCCTTCATCGGCACCAATTCCACGAAGATTCTGGTCAGTTGTCTGTGGATATTTATTAAAGAGAGCTCTCGCTAAAAATCCCATCAGTCGTCCTTCACGATCTCGTTCTGAAAAGTGAGTGTCGGTGATGACATTTTTCATATAATCAGGAGTTAAAACACTTCGGTCCAAATCCACAAACTGACCTGTCGGGTTTTTGAGAACATCCTCAGTGGTTACAAGGTTGTTATTGGGATTTGGCGAATCAAAACGAGCTGCAAAATCGATATCTGCGAGGAGTGCCATGCCAGCGCTTGTGCCAGCGACGGGGATTTTTTTGATAAGAACTCTTTCATTGATGGCTTGAATTAAATTTGAATTCCTAAACCATTCGACATACAACGACTGATCTCCACCTGCAAAAAAAATGAGTTCTGATTTTAAAATGAGATTAACAACTTCAGTTGAATTGGCGTCCTGCGCCTTTTCAATAACGACAGAGCTGACAGAGTTGACTCGCGGAAAATCGAGATTGTCTTCGTCATCGTAAATCCAAGATTCATAACCACCGCGTTGTCCATCAGCACGAATAATTAAAATGTCGCCGCCGTGACTCGCCTTTAGAAGTGCTTTCCATCCATCAGACCACAGATTATCTGATCCACCACCAGCAAGACAGACAATTTGTTTGGGTTGAGTCACAATGTCAGAAGGGTGTCCCGTTGTATATATTTGCAAAGCAAAGCTCGGCAAGGCAAAGATTGTGAGCAACAAAAACTGGGTGATTTTTGAGAGTCGAAGCATGAACGGAAACTATCACTCGGATTGGTGTTCTGTAAAACGAATACCTTCAGGCTGTAAGTATTCCAGTCTGAGGATTTAAGTGTTGTTGGTACGTCGGTTGCATCTTGTTTGATGTGGTTAAATTAAATATTTTGCTATTTGGAGTCCTGTTATTGTTTCGTTTTGAGACGAAAGCAGCTTTGTCATGTCGAGATCTTTTTGAAACCACTTTAGTCACGTCAGGTACGATTGTCGTAAATCATCAAAAGTTAAGATACGTCACTGCCGGTGACCCAGCGAGTCCGCCTCTGTTGTTGATCCACGGAGCTCCCGGGCGGGCAGAAAATTGGAATTACTTTTTGAATCACCCTCAGCTTATAAACAGATTTCATCTCATTGCCGTGGATCGAATGGGCTATGGAGGATCTGATAAAGGTCAGTCAGAATCATCTTTAAAAAAACAAGCTGCACTGATCATCGAAGCGTTGAGCTTAAATCACAGCTCAAAACCAGCTGTTGTCGTAGGATATTCTTTCGGCGGGCCTGTCGCTGCAAGGATTGCAATTGAATATCCGCAAAAAGTTTCTGGATTGATTTTGATTTCAAGTCTTGCATCTCCGGAATATGTTAAAAGCAAATGGTACTTTCAATTTGTAAAATATGTTGTCAATCAAATCAAAAAAGGACCGGCACTGAAAGTTTTCTTTGAAGAAATTGCTCGACTAAAAACTGAACTTGAGGAAATGCAACCACTTTGGAGGAAAATACAATCCAGAGTTATCGTCATTCACGGTATGGAGGATTCGTCAGTACCTGTTGAGAATGCCGATTTCATTATGCAAGAACTATCGGGTAACTCGTTGTTCAAAAAGCAAATTTTGTATAATACGGGACATCAAATACTAAAAAAAGATCCTGATGAAGTGCTCAATGCAATTCAATTATTGATTCAAAATTGAAGTGTTTTCAGTGATGGCTTCGGCAACGAACTCAACAGGGAAAGATGTCGGTTGGTCAGGCTTTTCTGTGCGATCGTAGAACAACTTATTCCGAGCAATGATTTTAACATACATTCTGGTTTCATCATACGGAATGCTTTCAACAAAATCGAAAATATCATCAGTGGATTTGCGATTTTTAAGCCAGCGCGCTAAAGCATTCGGTCCTGCATTGTAGGCGGCAGCAACAAAAGTCATTTGTCCTTTTTGTTTTTTAATTTGTTCGCGAAGTTCATAAGATCCCAGAGGAATATTGATTTCAGGTTTATATAAATCCTCAGGATTTTTGTAAGGCACATCAAATTTTTTGGCTAAAGATTTCGCCAATCGCGGGATGAGTTGCATCAAGCCGAAAGCATCTGCATGGCTGCGAGAATTCAAATTAAATCCAGATTCTTGTTTCATAATGGAATATATCAAAGAGCTTGGGAGTTCAGTTTTTTCAGCCATGGCTTTAACTTCAGACTCAAAAGGTCTGGGGAAGACAAGTTCTGGTTTAGTTTGTAACAAATTAAGTTTTGCGGTATTTGAGAGTTTCGCAAAGCTTGAAAATAACGGCAGATATCGTTTTGACTCCTCAGCTAAATACAAACTGAGATTCACATTTTGGTCCAAATTTTTAGAGAAAATGGGAACTGCTTTTTCAACGATTTCAAATTCTTCGTACTTGATGAGGGCATCGATGAGTTTTTTTGAACTCTCATCTAAAAATGACAACTTTGGATCTATAACAAAGTCTGTTGATTTTTTCATTTTCGTTAAAGGAGGTAGCTTTTCACCCAAAAGATGATAACTGGCCAACGCATAATAACTGTAGAAATCATTTTCGATAATACTCTTTAAAACTAACTTGGCCTCTTCTGATTTATTCAGTTTTTGCAGAACGCGCGCGCGAAAAAACTCAGCGCGAGATTTTTCAGTCACATCCGTTGTACTGTCAGATAAGTCTTTAAACGAAGCTTCAGCCAAAGCCCAAGCTTCTGTGCGGTAATACAACCAAGATTTCGTCCAGCTGAGTTTGAGAGCATCAATGTTGGGACTCAGTGAAGACCCCCCTTTTTTAAGCGCCGTCAGTGCTTTTTCATACTGTTCAATCGCGAGTTCGAATTTTTCTTGTTCTTCGAATATTTTTCCATTTAAAAAATGACTATCAGCTAGGTTTTCATCTTTAAATTCTGAATTCAGCTTTTTCAATAAATCCAAAGACTCTTTCACTTTGTCTGTATTCCAAAGTAGACGTGCCTGACTGATGCCGGCTTCAAAATATTGCGATTTAGCCAGAGTATTTTTTTTATCGGCTTTCCAATTTTTTTGCGTCCACTGATACATTTGTTTTGCCATTTTTTGCGATTCATCACGCTTGCCATTGTTGCGATATTTTTGGCGGATCAATTTGTATAATTTAAATTTTGCGACCGGATCTTTTTCAGTCTTTAATTTCTTTAACAGATCATCCACAGGAATTTCTGCAGTTGGTTTTTGGGCTTCAGGGTCAATATCAAGTAACTCATCCACATACAATCGCTTATCGACCGAGGATAAGTTTCTCCAGTCATATTTAAAATTATCACATTTTTTGTGCGCTCGTAGTCCGGCCAAACTGGCAAGCACAAATTTTTCATCTTTGGATTTTTCGATCAGTTGTTCGCAGGTCCAATCGTTGATTTTCTCAGCGGCGAAGAGGGGAGTTGAGATAAATATGATCAAATTGAAAAATAGTTGAAGCATAGTTTAAACCTGAACCTTGGTTTTTGATGGTTGTGTATTTTTTTGTCCGAATTCTAATTTGGTTGTATTATTTTCGATTTCTAAATGAACCGAGCCGCCATTTTTAAGTTTTCCAAACAAAAGTTCGTCCACCATTTTTGATTTTACGTATTCATCAATTTTTCGAGCTACGGGGCGTGCACCGTAAATAGGATCGAAACTCACTTTGGCTAAAAACTTCACCGAAGCTTCGCTAAATGTGAATTGAATGTTTTTTGTCACCAGACTCATTTTAAGTTCATTGAGAAACTTTTCAACCACCTGTTCAATCAGATCGATCGTCAAAGAGTTAAAATAGATAATATGATCTAAACGATTAATAAACTCTGGCGAAAATGTTTTTTTGATCGCATCGGAACTGACGCTTCGACGATCCGTCGCATTTTGCGAAAGTCCGATAAATCCTTTCGCGAGGTCGCTGGCTCCGGCATTTGAAGTCATCACAATTAAACAGTTCTTAAAGTCAATTGTGCGACCATTGCCATCGGTCAATCGTCCACCATCCATCACTTGCAGTAAAATTTGATAAATATCAGAGTGCGCTTTTTCAATCTCATCCAATAAAACGAGCGAGAATGGATTCTTAGAGACAGCTTCGGTCAATTGACCGCCTTGTTCAAAGCCGACATATCCTGGAGGAGCTCCGACCAGTCTCGAGACAGCATGCTTTTCCATGTATTCACTCATATCATAGCGTAGATACTGAATTCCTAAAATGCGCGCGAGTTGTTTGCAGACTTCTGTTTTACCAACACCTGTCGGGCCTGCAAATAAAAATGAGCCCCATGGTTTTTCTTTGTTTTCCAGTCCTGAACGTACAAATTTGATCGATCTCGAAAGCATATCGATGGCTTCGTCCTGGCCATAAACAAGGGCTTTAAGTTTTTTATCGATATCTTTCAAGTTTTGCGCATCGTCAGATGTGATTTGAGTCGTAGGGACTCCTGAAATTCGACTGACAACAGCTAAAACGTCGCTGGCATCAACATTTGTTTTCTTTAAATTGAGTTTTGTAAAACTTCCGACTTCATCTAACAGATCAATGGCTTTGTCTGGAAATTTACCTTGAGAAATGTATTTTTGTGATAAATCAATGCAGGCTTTGACCGCTTCTTCTGAGTATTGCACGCCGTGAAAAGTTTCGTACTTGGATTGAATGCCTTTTAATATCAATAGAGTATCAGCAGCAGTGGGTTCAGAGATATCGACACGCTGGAATCTGCGGTTCAGTCCACGGTCTTTTTCAAAATGCTGCCGATATTCTTGGAAAGTTGTGGCGCCGATACAAGAAATTTCTGATTTTGACAAAACAGGTTTTAATAAATTCGAGGCATCCATCGAACCACCTGAAGTGCTGCCGGCACCAACGAGATTGTGAATTTCATCAATAAATAAAATAATATCTCCGCGATCTTTGCACTCTTTCAGAATTTTTTTTAAGCGACCTTCAAAATCTCCGCGATATTTTGCGCCAGCGAGGAGTGTTCCCAAATCCAAAGAATAAATCGTTTTCGTTTTTAAAAAATCGGGAACATCACCTTGAATAATTTTTTCTGCAAGCCCTTCGACAATAGCTGTTTTGCCAACCCCAGAATCGCCAATTAACAAAGGGTTGTTTTTTTGTCTGCGCCCTAAGGTTTGGATCATTTTTTCAATCACATCGGCACGGCCCACGAGGGGATCTTTCGTCGATGATTTTGCAAATTCATTTAAATTTTGACAAAATTCATCAAGCGCTGATTTGTTTTTTGATTCTTTTGTTGAGTCCTCAGAAGATTCCTGGGTTCCGCTTTTTGAAGTTGAAGCCGTAACATCGTGACTCACAGCTTGGATCACATCAAATTGATTTAAGCCCTGACTTTCTAATACGAAGCAAGCTCTAGATTTTTTTTCGTCAAATAAAGCGACAAGAACTGCAAGTTCGCTCAATTCAGAGCGACCGGCATTTTGCATTTGTAAAGCGGCACTTTCAAATACGCGATGAACTGAAATGGTGAGCTCGGGTTTCCAGTCGGGATCTAATTTCCCTTTGAGAGGTTTATTTTGTTGGATGTATTTTAAAAGTTCTTGTTTAACCTCAACAACAGATGTACCGAGGATTTCAAAGACTTCGATGACGAGCGGAGCTTCGATCAGACAATATAAAAAATGTTCAAGAGTGACGAATTCATGTTTTGATTGAGTGGCAAGATCAATGGCTTTACCTAATCGTTTATCAAGCTCTTTAGACATCATACGGTATTACTCCATTTTCTTTTACGCGATTTCTTCTTCGATCGTGCATTTCAAAGGATACTTGTTTTGTTTTGAAAATGCATTCACCTGAGCGGCTTTAGTCTCGGCGATTTCAAAAGAATAAACACCAGCAGTACCTGCGCCTTGGTGATGAACATCGAGCATGATTTTTTGAGCCGATTTTTCATCGTGACCAAAAAAAGTTTTTAAAACGTAAACAACAAAGTCCATCGGACTGTAGTCATCATTTAGAATCAGGACTCGATAAAGGGCTGGTTCGGCGACTTCTGTGTCTGAGAACAAATCGGGACTTGATTTTGGATCTGACATTTTTGTTTGTAGCATGAGGGAAATGATTTGAATCGGATTATTTTGAGACAGTTTATACAACATAATATTTCCAACTATACATAAATCTATTTGAATTAAAAGTATTGATTGTGACTTCTGTGCTTGGTATTATATTTGGATTAGGTAAATAATAGGAATTTAAAGGACTAAATCGAACACCGTCAGGAGACAGACAAAATGAAAATGATACTACAAAACAAAAAAGGCTTTTCACTGATCGAACTTATGATCGTTGTTGCGATTATTGGTATTTTGGCAGCAATTGGAATTCCGCAGTACGCAAAATTCCAAGCGAAAGCGCGACAGTCTGAAGCTAAAGGACACCTCACTGGTATTTATGCAGCTGAAAGCGCATTTAAATCTGAATGGGACGGCTATACATCAAATTTACTAAGTCTTGGTTATGCTGCTTCAGGTACTAACTTAAAGTACACAGCTGGTTTTGCAGCAACAGCTTGTACAACGACTGGGCGTAATGCAGGTGCACCGGCTGAAAATGCGGCGAATACTCAGATTCATTTAGCAACTGTAAACACGGGCGCTTTAGGCGCGACATTTATTTCATTACACACGCCGGCAACAGCGATTGCTATGACGGCAATAGTTTGTACGGGGACTACTTTTACAGCATGGTCTGTCGGTGATCCAAAGAATACACCAACTGCTGCGAATGCTGATCAGTGGTCTATAAATGAGCTTAAAGCAATTGCGAATACTCAATCAGGAATATAGTTGGGTCAAAGTTCTGTTTATTCTTTTTTTCAAACAAAGCTGATTTTTATCTCAGCTTTGTTTTTTTTAACGACTCTGTTTTTTATAAAACCTTCAGTAAATCAAGAAACATTACTACTACCTCCTTCTGCAAACATTAAATATTTTTCGGTAGGATTTAAAATAACTCTTGCTTCGGCTTTGTGGCTTCGCATTTTACAAAATATTGATTACTGTGAGCAAAAAATAAATAAAACACAATGTATTGGAAAATCATGGCTGTTCAAGAATTTAGATTTGGCAACTGATCTTGATCCTATCTTTGAATCTGATATGTATCGTATGGGTGCATTAGCGTTATCGATCTTGATCTCAGATAATGAAGGCGCTTTAATTATTTTTGATAAAGGGATTAAGCAATATCCTAATAATTGGCCCTTGCTCTATGCAGCTGGATATCAGGCCTATTTTGAAGAAAAAAACAAAAAGAAAGCTTCTGAATTATATTTCCGTGCGGCACAAAATGGTGCACCTGATTGGGTACATGTTTTGGCAGGTCGATTAGCGGCTGAAGGCGGCGAGTTCGATTATGCTGAAAAAATATTACAAACGATGATTGATACAAATCAGGAAGAGAAATATATTATCCGCTTGAAAGAAAAATTAGCGAATTTAAAAAAAGAAAAAAATCTGCTTAATTCAAAAGCTAATGAGGCCAAGAAAGATCTTTGAAACGGGTATTTTTAAGACTGACGCCTTGACCTTTTTCATCTTGAAATCTTATTCTCTGTCACTATGGCTGAAAAACGAGATTATTATGAAATATTAGGTGTCGCAAAAGGTTCTGATGCGGACACGATAAAAAAAGCATATCGAAAGCTTGCAATGCAGTTTCACCCTGATCGTAATCCGGGCGATAAAGCGGCCGAAGATAAATTTAAAGAAGCCGCAGAGGCTTACGAAGTTTTAAGTTCGCCAGAAAAAAAAGCTCGTTACGATCAATTCGGTCATCAAGCTTTCGGCCAAGGTCAGGGCGGTTTTGGTGGTGGTGGATTCCACGATATGAACGATATTTTTTCTCAGTTTGGTGATGTTTTTGGCGACCTTTTTGGTGGTGGTGGCGGTGGGCGCTCGCAAGGACGTTCTAGAAATTCGGCGCGCCGAGGTTCTGATCTTCGTTATATTTCTGAAATTAAATTAGAAGATGTTTTAAAAGAATCTGAAAAACAAATTGAGTTCGATACGGATGAACAGTGCGGAGAATGCTCTGGAACAGGAGCTGCAAAAGGCTCTCAAGCCGTCACTTGTAAAACGTGCCGTGGTGCTGGACAAGTTGTTCGTCAGCAAGGTTTTTTTCAAATGGCCACAACATGTCCAACGTGTTCTGGTGCTGGTGAAACAATTGAAAATCCATGCAAGCCTTGCCGTGGTCAAGGCCGTACAAAAACAAAACGAAAAATCAAAGTCACTCTTCCTGCGGGTGTGGATAACGGAACAAGGTTGCGTGTCACTGGTGAAGGCGAAGGCGGATATCGCGGTGGACCGAATGGCGATCTTTTTGTCGAAGTACGCATCGCAGATCACGAAATTTTCGAACGAGAAGGCGATCATTTATTTGCTGAGTTAGATGTTCCTTATTTACAGTTTATTTTGGGCGGCGAGCTGACTGTCCAAGGCCTTGACGGGGATGTTGACGTCGAAATCCCACGTGGAGCCAAAGTCGGTGATCGGATCAAAGTCGGGTCACGAGGACTGCCTTCATTACGTGGATCCCGTCGTGGGGATTTGTACTACACTTTACAGCCCGAATTTCCTGAAAAACTGAGCGAGGACGAAGAGAAATTGCTTAGAGAAATCGCAGAGTTAAAAAAGACCAAAGTTGCCACAGGGAAAAGCAGCTTTTTTGGGCGAAAAAAGTAGCTCTAAAGTGAGATAAAAATCGCTTGTGGCCTTGACGTTCTGCTTTTAGGGCACACATTAAGTTCATCGTAAGTTTCAGATTTAAGTTATTATTTACAGAATTAAAACAGGAGTTTCAAAATGGGAAAAATTATAGGAATCGACTTAGGGACAACAAATTCATGCGTTGCAATTATGGAGGGCGGAGAGCCTAAAGTTCTTGTGAATGAAGAAGGTGCGCGTACAACGCCATCGGTTGTTGCTTATACAAAAGACGGCGATCGTTTAGTTGGCCAAATTGCAAAACGTCAAGCGGTGACGAATCCAGAAAATACAATTTATTCTTCAAAGCGTTTCATCGGTCGTAAGTTCGAAGAAGTGAAAGAAGAAATCAAACTTGTTCCATACACAGTTCTTGCTAAAAATGGCGGAAATGATTGTGCGTTCAAAATTCAAGGTGATAAAACGGCAAGCCCTGAAGAAATCGGTGCTGGCGTTTTAGCTAAACTTAAAAAAGTCGCTGAAGATTACTTGGGTGCAGAAGTGACGGACGCTGTTGTCACAGTGCCAGCTTATTTCAACGATGCTCAACGACAAGCCACAAAAGACGCAGGTAAAATTGCGGGACTTAATATTCAACGTATCATCAACGAGCCTACAGCTGCGGCTTTGGCTTATGGAATGGATAAAAAGAAGGACCAAAAAATCGTGATCTACGATTTCGGAGGAGGAACGTTCGACGTTTCAATTCTTGAAGTGGGTGACGGTGTTGTAGAAGTGAAATCAACAAACGGTGATACTCACTTGGGTGGAGATAACTTTGACGTCGTGATATTAGAATGGTTGATCTCTGAATTCAAAAAAGATCAAGGTATTGATTTGAAATCTGATAAAATGGCTTTGCAGCGTTTGAAAGAAGCCGCTGAGAAAGCAAAAATTGAATTATCATCGGCGCAAGAGTCAGATATCAATTTACCATTTATTACAGCTGATCAAACAGGCCCTAAGCATTTACAAATTAAATTATCACGTTCGAAGTTCGATCAAATGACAGAAGATTTAGTACGTCGTTCAATTGAACCTTGTAAAAAAGCTTTGGCAGATTCAGGTCTGACTTTATCACAAATTGATGAAGTGATTTTAGTGGGTGGATCGACTCGTATTCCTTCAATCCAGAAAGCTGTTAAAGATTACTTTGGTAAAGAGCCCAATAAATCTGTAAACCCTGACGAAGTTGTGGCCCTTGGTGCTGCGGTTCAAGGTGGTGTTTTAGCGGGGGATGTGAAAGACGTTTTATTACTGGATGTGACTCCTTTATCATTGGGGATCGAAACTTTGGGCGGCGTGATGACGACATTGATCGAGCGTAACACGACGATTCCGTCAAAGAAAACACAAGTGTTTTCAACGGCTGCTGATAACCAACCAGGTGTTGATATCCACGTCGTTCAAGGTGAACGTAAAATGGCTACAGATAATAAATCTTTGGGTCGATTTGAATTAACTGGACTGCCACCTGCTCCGCGCGGAACTCCACAAATTGAAGTGGCTTTTGATATTGATGCGAATGGTATTTTAAATGTATCCGCGAAAGATTTAGCTTCGGGTAAATCTCAGCAAATTAAAATCACAGCGCAGTCAGGATTATCAGAAGACGAAGTTAAAAAATTAGTGAAAGAAGCCGAAATGCAAGCTGAAGCTGATAAAGAAAAAGCAGAAGCAGCTGGGAGCAGAAATAATTTAGATAACTTGGTTTACCAAACTGAAAAAACGATGAATGAAGCTGGATCAAAATTAGCAGCATCAGAAACTGAACCGGTGAAGACTGCGATTGCTGACGCGAAGAAAGTTTTAGAAAATAAAACCGCATCAAGTGCTTCTTTAAAATCAGCTCTTGAATCACTTCAAACAGTGGCTCATAAGATGACAGAAGCAGCTTATAAAGCAGGTGCTGCACAACCAGGAGCTGACGCCGGAGCGGCGGGTGCTGCGGGTGGTGCTGAAGCTAAAAAAGACGGCGACGATGTGATTGATGCGGACTTTAAAGACGTGAACTAAATAGTATTTTCACATAGAGCGAATAAGAGAGTTAATTTTATTGCGTTTCATAGGGCCATCAGTCAAAATGGCATTTATGAAACGCAATTTTTTTATATTCACTGCACTCGTTGTCTTAGGACTTTTTTCCAGACTTATTCCGCATGGCTGGAATTTTACGGCGATCGGAGCTATTGCTTTAGTTTCCGGATTATTGATTTCAAATCGATTTCTCTCAACTCTTGTTCCTTTGGTTGCTTTAGTGATTTCTGATTTATTCATCGGGTTTCATAGTACTGTGCCATTTGTATATGGCGCTTATGTCCTGATTGCAGCGTTGGGTTTTGCATTTAATCAACAGAAGCACTTTAAAAATATTTTAGCCATGTCCGTGGCTTCAAGTTTAATTTTCTTTGTCATTTCAAATTTTGGAGTTTGGGTTGTCGGAGATGGTTTAGGATATACAAAAAATTTCTCAGGGCTCTTGGAGTGTTTTGCAATGGGTGTTCCATTTTACAGAAATCAGTTTTTATCGGATCTTATTTTAACTCCAGTTTTATTTTATTCCTTTGTTCATCTTCTGAACTTTCAATTTCTGACTGACACCAAACGCGCTTAATTTTTTCTGTAAATTTGTATCATTTAATGCAAGAATGCGGGCGGCAAGTAAACCCGCATTTGTCGCGTTATCCACAGCCATTGTAGCCACGGGAACACCTTTCGGCATTTGCGCAATCGACAGAAGGGCATCAAGGCCATTCAACGACGTTACATTCACTGGAACACCAATCACAGGTAAAGTCGTCAGGCTTGCGACCATTCCAGGTAAATGGGCAGCTCCGCCGGCACCGGCAATAATAATTTTAAAGTCATTACCTTGAGCTGATTCGGCGAACTCCACCATTTCATTTGGTGTTCGATGAGCCGATACAATTTGAATTTTGTAACTGATTTTAAATTCTTTAAGGACATCTGCGGCTTGCTTCATGATTTTTAAATCAGAATCAGAACCCATGATAATTGCGACATCGAATGATTTATTTTTTTTCTGCTTCATCATTTTCTCTTAAAGTTTAATTTTTTGTTTGTCTTGAAAAGCCAATTCTTTGAGTGATTTTAAATTTGTGCCAATATAATTGATATGTCCCATCTTTCGACGGGGACGGTTTTCTGCTTTTTCATACCAATACAATCTGCCGTGGGTCGATTTTAGAAACTGGGGATTTCTGGTATTTGTTCCTGATAAGTTCTGCATTAGAAAATGTTTGGCGGTCATTCTGTTATCTGTCGGCAGATCTAAATTCAAAACACAACGTAAATGCATTTCGAATTGATCAATTTGAAACGCATCCATCGTAATGTGCCCCGTATTGTGAACACGTGGTGCAATTTCGTTCACGATCAGTGCATTTTTAGTTTCAAATAGTTCAAACGCGATCAGTCCCACGTAATTCATATCATTCAGAAGATGTTGAATTTTTGTGATTAGTTTTTTCTCTTGAGAGTGAGATGAGGGACCGTAAACTTGATCACACTGATTATTTTTTTGTTCTGATGTGAAGAGTGGGTAGTTGTAAATTTGACCCTTTTGATTTCGTGCAAATAACAATGATTTTTCCGATTTAAACGGAATAAATTCTTCGGCGATAAAATGATTTTCAAAACCTTTAAATTTCAATTTGAACTGATTCAGTTGAACATTGTTTTTAATCACAAAAGTTCCGAAACCATCATAGCCACCAAAACGCTGTTTGAGAACAAATTGGCCCTCGTAGGTGGTCATCGCGATATCTAAATCGTCTTTGGAATTGATTTTCATAAACGGACTTGTTGGAATTTCATAATCCCACAAAAGTTCTTTTTGCGGCCAACGGTCTTGAATCTTTTGCAGGTGACCAATTTGTGGTAAACAGATATTTTTGTTTTTGGTTAAAGCTTTCGAGAGTGCTTTTTGTAAAATAGATCCCGCAATAAATTCGCTTTCAAAAGTTATCACATCGACATAAAGTTCAAATTTTTTGATATCGGTGGGGTTAAGGGGATTTCCCTTGTGCCAAAACGTTGTCACAGCCGCCGCTGGGTCACTTTTTTTAGGACACATGACATGCATTTCAAGACCCATGTCTCGACCGCGCTGGCAAAGCATGCGCGCTAATTGGCCGCCACCTAAAATTCCTACGGTTTTATTAAGGTAAGACATTTTGCTGTATCATTCTTGCTTTGTCCTTACTGCATCTTTTATAGACCTTTTACAAAAAAATTGGTGCAAATGCTGTAGGCGTTTATCTTCTCCTATTCATTTCTGAAAATAAAGAGTAAACCTTGCTCATGCGTGACGTTAAATCTGATTTTTCATCAGACTTTTTAAAACAACAAAACTTTCCCTTAAGCTTAGCTCCAATGGTGGGACTCAGCCACGTTGTTCTTCGTCAAGTGATTGGCTCCTACATGCCTAAGAATGCCTCAACATTTTGGCCCACAGAAATGCTGAATTCGCGCCGTATTCCGAACGAAGTCTTAGGAATTAATTCTGAAACCTATGTTGATCCCTCAGAGAAAAATATTGTCCCTCAGATTTTAGGAAATGAAAAAAAAGCCATCACAGATAGCATCATACGCCTGAAAAATGTTTGGGATATTTCAGGTGTTGATATCAATATGGGTTGCCCTGTGCAAAAAGCTTTAAAGCACAATTATGGTGTAGCCTTAATGGGAGATAGCGATTATGCGGCTCAAGTGGTTGAGTATGCAGCGAGTGCTGCAAGAAATTTATCTCAACCAATTCCAATTTCAGTGAAGCTGCGAGCGGTGGGAACTTCGCAGACACTCCCTGATTTAATTCACTTCGTCGAAAAACTAGTGAATGCGGGAGCCGATTGGATTACGCTTCATCCGCGTTCGGCGGAACAACAACGACGTGGGACTGCGGATTGGTCGCAGATTACAGAACTGAAAAAAAATATCAAAGTTCCTGTTATTGGTAATGGTGACATTCAAATTGCTGATGATGTGTTAAAAATGCTGGATGAAACCAAAGCTGATTATGTGATGGCGGGGCGGGCGCTGGCCGCCAGACCGTGGATGGTTTGGCAACTGGGCGAGAAATTAAATCTTGAAACACCAGAGAATTATCAAAACCAAAAAGCCCCGCAAACAGAAACTGAAGAGGGTGCTGAGTACGGCCGTATGCTTTTAAAATATATTCATTTCACCGAAGTTTATTTCAAAGAAAAAATAGGGATGAGTGAAGGACTTATATTAAGACGTATTTTATTTTTTATTAAAACAACGCATGTGTGGCTGGAATTCGGTCATACACTGATGGCTTATTCCTCTCGCGCTAAAACACTCGAAGAACTTAAAATGTATGTGGACCGTTTTTTTCAAAGCGAACAACGCATGTTCCAAAGAACCGAGTTGAGACAGTGAGTAATGTATTAATTGGCGGCTACTACAAGCACTATAAAAATAAAATGTATCAAGTGCTCGATCTTGCTAAGCACTCTGAAGATTTAAGCCCGATGGTTATTTATAAATCGCTCTACGAGAATCCAATTTCAAAAGTCTGGGCAAGGCCCGAGCCCATGTTCTTTGAAAAGTTAGAAACTGGTGAGCCTCGGTTTCAATTGCTGAACCCAAGTGATTGGCCTGTGAAATTTAACTCTTTTCATTCTCATGTTTATTACACGACAGAGACAAAACAGCAGGCTTTCGAGCTTTATCAAAAAATCGCTGAACATTTTTTAAAAGATGGATCATTCGTTGAAATGAAACCATTGATTGATCGTTGTCTGGGGCCGCACACGCTATGGATGTTTGAATTTAATTTCAATGCTGATTTGTTTTCTCATGCATTTTCATTTCTTTGTGAACATAGAAACGGTCTGAGTGTTTTGATTCATCCAATCTCTGGTAACGAGATCCTCGATCATACGGACTACGCCATGTTCCTTGGGCGTAAAGAATCACTCAATATTGGTGTGTTAAAGTCAAAAACAGAAGTTTCTCCATCTTATTCATTCGAGTGATCAAATTCGTTCTGAAGTAACGGCCAGACCTTTGCCTCATGATTTAAAGACACGTGGGCGAAATAAATTCCCATTTTGAGAATTTTCATCTCATCTCGAATTGGATGATTTACCCAGAAGTTAAAAAGATCCAAAAAAGTTGATCAAATTTAAGCTCTTGCCGATAAACATATTGCGAGGGGAAAGGCATATTGAAAATGAAATCATTGAGTCTATTTATTTTATTCATCACCTTTTTATCTCCGATCATTTTGAGTCCTAAATTGTTCGCCATCGATATATCAACTGGAGGTTCTGCGGCCAAAGTTTCTACAGCTGAAACAGCCGGCCAAGATCCAGGAAGTCAGCTCGATCGAAATAAATGTCCGAAAAGTTTAGTCGACTGGGTTAAAGATGATTTTACGGATAAGTCCACATTAAAAGTATTTCAATTTCCAAGTGAAGCAAAAACCTGTTCCTCAACAGTACAGAGTTATCAAGACTACGCTCAAAAGTCGGGACAAAAAACGACTCTCGATGATGCTGAAAAATTCAGTCAGTATTTAGCTGATCGATACAAACAAGTTTCACCGGCGATGAAGACGGCTTTGAGTCAATGTAATAACTTACCAAACGGTCAAGATAAGCTGGTGAAAACCAGATACTACATGGCGATGGAAAAATTTGAAAGCTACAATAATTCCCTCGTCGATGAGCTCGCCTATATCGATTCAATTCTACCGGGCTCAAATGGTTTAGGATTGATTGAATGTAATGAACAGTTTCCATTTCCAACAACTGGAAAGCGTTGCAAAGACTATCAGTCTTTAAAAAACAAAAGCTGTAAAGTCACTCCAGAGCAAAAAATGAAGCAGCTCATAGCTAAAACATACAGCGCGCTTGGTCGCATCGATAAATTAGAAAAAGCCAAAAAAGAATGTGATCGAAAATCTTTAAAGCCTGAAGCTTGTCAATTGATTCAAATTGAAATTACAAGAATTGAAACGGAACATCCTTGGTTGCAAAACGCGAATCATTTTCAAGATGTTCGTCAGATCATGAAGAATAAAAGTGATTGGTATAAAATATTTAACGAAGATGTCATGAAGAAAAAAATCACTGGGTATTTTTCGGATAATCGTGAAGCCCTTAAAAAACAATATGATCGCAGTTTAAAACATATTCGCTGTCTCAGCTACACAACGGTGACTCCAGACAGCTCCTGCAATTTCGAAGACTCGCGTAAGCTTCTTGCTGCAATTCCAGATGTCCCAGATCTATCAGATAAAAAAATCAAACAAAACCGCGAATATGATTCCTATGTTGAAGCTGAAAAGTGTCTTGTCGAACGCGGCTTGGATCGTGCTCAAACAAAATCGATCATTGATGATAGTTTGACGGATGCAGGAATTGTAGTGGCAACCGCAGGTCTTGGTGCTGTCGCCAGTGGTGGTTTAAAAGTCATGAAGGGAATGAGTGGCGTGAACCGAGTTCGTGGGGCAGGGCTCGCGACAACGGCGATGGCTGCGGCGAATATGTACCCGGGCCTACGATCGGCATACAGTTCTTGTTTCGGGGAATCGACTGAACTTGCAAAGTTTGCAAATAAGCCCGAGGTGATGAGTGAAAATATTTGTCCGGATCCGCAATCTAAACTTGAACTTTTGAAAGAAGCCGAATCATCGTGTTTAACGGACGCAATTTTGAGTTCGGCGGATGTGTGGCCTTTTGTGAAAGGTTTAGGTCTGGTGGGTCGCACCAACAAAGCCTCGTTGTTGGCGAATATCAAAGACCCGGCGCAAAGGGCTGAGCTTGAAAAAATTCTCGCTAAAAATGGAGAGCTCAAGGGCGCCGAGCGTACCGATGCAGCAAGTAAAATCTTGGGTAAAAATTTAGATGACGTCGAGAAAAATTGTATACTTCAAGCCCATGCTATTGGTGGTGGGAAAAAAATGAGAACGGCTGCGACAGCTGGCTGGCCCGATGAAGAGTTATTGTCGCAAAGTGATCTCAATCAAAAAAAAGATAAACTGCGATCTTGTGGATTCCTCAGTGCTGATATTTCGCTTCTGATGCGAACAGGGATTACAGGTGAATCACCCACGAAATTACCACCGGGTGCAGATGATTATTTTAGGAAAAGAATGAAGGCTGCATTTGATATTGATCCAAGTTTAGAACAAGTCGAAGTTTTGGTTCGAGCGAATAAGTATTTGGCGCACAATCCGGATAAGGCCATCGATATTTTAAAACAAAGTGGACTCAGCGATGAACAAATTAAAAAAATAGTTAAAGACAAAGCCCTCGAGGGTGATATTCGTGCAAAAGCAGATGCGATTGTTTTAACTCCGCGGCCAGAACCAATAATCCCCGATGCAGCAAAACCACCACCGCTCGTCACATCACAAGGTACGGCACCAAGCACTGTTTCGGCTTCGGCAAAACTGAAAGAAGCTTTTGAAGCTCAAGATGCAAAAAGAATTCAAGATGCCTACAACGCAAGTCAGGCGGAAGTGCGGCAAGTTGTAGACCGCGTGGGTGGTGCGAAATTAAGTGTAGATAATTTGGCCGATTTTTCAACACGAGGACTTCCTGCTCCAGAGGCAGCGAAGTATGCAGCAGCTCAACTGAGTTCGGATGCAGATTTTACAAAAGCTCTGGCCAGTATTGATCGACGAGTTTCTGAGTCTTCTAAGAAAATTTACCAAGGGGACTACGAGGCCGCACAACTGCTCCAGATGAAACTAGAAATGATGGAAAATTATTATACTAAAAAATTTGGGATCAAACCGGGTTATTTTGACGGGGGTTCTCTTTGGGATAAGAACGAGCAAGCCGGTGAGGCCTATAGCGCAGTCGCAGAGGAACTTGCAAAATTGCAAAAAAAGAAAAACGTAAGATGGCCGACAGGAAAATAAGTGTTCTATTTACATCTTGTCTTATAGAAAATGTCTCATTTTGATTCAGTTAAAAAGTCGTTAAGATTTTAACAAAAAAGTCCGATAAACTGAGTAGAGATTTATCAGTTTGTGGGGTTAAGAAACACAATGAATCATTTCAAGATAGTTTTACTTATTCTATTTTCAATTCTTATTGCTTCGTGCAAAGGTGCGAGTGATGGTAGCGCACCGAGCGAACCGAGTTTATCTCCTCCGACGGAAGAAGCGCCAGTCTCTCAATTAAAACTCACTCCCGCGACAAAAGATATTATTGTAAACTCAACCCATACTTTCACGGCCGAGGGCGGAGCTCCGCCGTACACGTTTTCAATGTTCAGTGGATCGGGTGTCCTGATTCCATCAGTTTCTGATGCTAGTTACACTGCCCCAGCCACGGCAGGTTCAGCTGTGATTTTATTAACAGATTCACAAGGCAGCACGGTCACATCCTCGGTGAGTATTTATTCTGTCGTGCAAGTCAGTCCAACTACTCAAACTTTGAGTTTATCTGCAACATTGAATTTAAGTGCCACAGGGGGGCTTCCTCCGTATGCCTATTCGATCGTTAGTGGTGGAGGATCTTTAAATGGATTAACGGGTCTGTACACAGCACCGGCTGTGGGAACGACGGCAGTTCTGCGAGTTTCAGATTCGCTCGGTCAAAGTTCTGATACCACAATCACTGTGGCTGATGCGGCTCCTGTGATTTCTACGATTTCAGATCAAACGATCAACGAAGATGGATCTGCAACTGTGAATTTCACAATCAGTGACGTCGACTCTGTTTTAAGTTGTACAACCTCGGTCAGTGCGACGACTTCTAATTCTGCGGTAGTCCCAGTAGGGGCCATTGTATTTTCGGGGACGGTTCCAAATTGTACGGCAGTGATTACTCCGCTCGCCAATCAAAATGGATCAGTGACATTAACATTTTCTGTGACAGACACAGCATCAACTGAACTAGACAGTTTTGATTTAAATATCACAGCTGTGAATGATGCTCCTGTTGTATCTGCGATTTCAAATCAAACTGTGAAATCTGATGGATCAGTTGTCGTGAATTATACTTTGAATGATTCTGATAATTCTCTGAATTGTTCATCAAGTGTGACCGTGACGTCGTCTCTGGTTTCTGTTTTACCTTTAGTTGATATTGTGAAATCTGGCACGGCGCCCAATTGTGTACTGACAATTTCACCAAGTTTAAATGTGGCAGGAAGCTCGACAATCAATGTTTCTGCAACAGATGGCTCTCTGACTGATGCAAAATCCTTTACGGCATCAGTTGTCAGTGTTTCATCGATTGCCTTATCGCCAAGTTCTTTAAATATTGCAGCAGGCGGAGCAAGTCAGATGGTGGCCACAGCTCAGTATTCAAATTCGACTTCAGCAAATGTGACAACAAATTCAAATGCAGCATGGTCTTCTTCTAACTCTGGTGTGGCTTCAGTGAACAACACAACATCAAAAGGTCTTGTGACAGGTGTTGCGAGTGGATCTGCAAATATCAGTTTAAATTATAAAGGACTCTCTCAAAGTGCAGGTGTCACAGTTTACACTGTGACTGGTGTAACTGTTTCGACCGGATCTGTAACGGGTGGAATCGGATCACAATCTTCAATCACGGCGACGGCACAAACAACTTCATTCAGTTTTGATGTGACGACCTCTGCAGCATGGAGCTCATCAAATGCATCCGTTGCAACAGTCAACTCTCAGGGCGTGATTCAATATATTTCTGCAGGATTTGCAGTCATCACAGCGACGTATGCGGGATATTCAGCCACTGTGAATGTCACTGTTCAAGCGAAATCTTTGGTCAGCTTAGCGCTGACAGTTTCTGGCGGTGGAACAAGTGTTCCTCTGAATGGAATGAAGAATGTCATCGCAACAGGAACATATTCAGATGCATCTACAGAAGTTTTAACAAATACAGCAGTTTGGTCTTCATCAAACAATTCTGTGCTGACTGTTTCAAACTCCTTACCGACTATTGGAAAAGTGACAGGTGTTGCGGGTGGAACGAGTACACTGACCGCGACAATTGGATCTGTGAGTGGAACTTTATTAGTCACCGTGAATGCTGTGACTTTATCAAGTATTGCCATTACGCCATCAACCGCCTTAGTCGCATCGGGTGCGACATATAATTTGCGCGCAACGGGAACATATTCAGACTCATCGACGGCCGATATCACAGAACTTGTGACATGGTCGACGTCGAATACATCGGCTGCAACAATCAGTAATGTCTCGGGATCAAAGGGCTTAGCGACAGCGCCGGTATTTACAGGTTATAGATCAACGACGATTTCTGCAGTCTTATCATTAGTGACAGGAACAACAATTTTAGGGGTTAACGGTGCGACGCTTTCTTCGATTGTAGTGACTCCGACACTCAGTGTAACAGTGAATCAAAATTATAATTTAAAAGCCTATGGAAATTTGTCGGATGGTGGAGTGATTGATTTGACTGATTTTGCCATTTGGTCATCTTCAAATGTTTCAAACGTTTCAGTCAGTAATGCTTTAGGTTCCAAAGGTCTTGTGACAGGAATTGCTTTGGGGACATCAACAATCACAGCGACATTTAATGGAATGAACGGAACTCGTGTTGTGACTGTGGCCGGATCCAGCAGTTTAACTGAGGTTGGCGTGGGTTTGACTGGAATGTATTACACGTGGACGGGCGGACCTCCGCCAGCGACGCCATTCTTACCGGCCAATAAAAAAGGCGAGCGTATTGATCAAAGAGTGAATTTTGCATGGGGTGCCGGAAATGCGCCGATGGGTGTGGGAGAACAATTTTCTGTGCGTTGGACAGGTTTTTATAAAGCCACATCAACAACGAATTATTTTTGTACAAACTCAGATGATGGAGTGCGTGTTTGGATTAATGGAACTCAGGTTATTAACAACTGGAGTGAACACGGTCCGACTTGGGATTGCACGGCGAACATTCCACTTGTTGTCGGAACAAAATATAGTATCGTGATTGAATACTATGAAAACGGTGGAGGGTCTGAAGCTCACTTCACACGATCATCAACAAGCGCTGCCGATGCGCAAAACACAGCGACTCGCGCAATTCCTCAAGTGGATCTGTACCCGAATTAATTAAGTTTTTGAGAGATGGTTTATCTGACGGCTTTTCAAAGAATTGGATTCTTTGATCAGATTCGTAACCGGAACTTTTTGATCATTTCTGCTTAAATGCTTCAGAAACGGCGGAATATCCCGCTTTTTAGCACCAAAACAATAATCCTTCAGAATGATCTCTTGTGCTTTTTCTGCGGTAAAATTCAAATTCAGTAAATACGTGTACGCCGTTTCAGCCAAAGACATCAATGATATCGAATGAGTCTCGGAATACTTTTGTGACAAATGATCCGACAAAGTCATCACATTCCAAAAATAAGATCCCGGAAGCGCTCGTACAACGTCGATAAAGTTTTTAAATTCCCCACTATTGGCGTAGAGATCCCAAAATTTAGCAAAGCGATTCATTCGTTGGAGAGTGGCATAATCCATCGTCGACGTGGATAAGATTTGAAATGGAGCAAAAGATTGGTACCGCATGGCGAATTGTTTTTCATGACGAATGATCGGAGTGCCTTTCAATCTTTTAAGTATTCCCACTTGGATCTCGTCAGGTTTCATCGCGGCGAGGCGGTCAAAGCCTTGGCCAAAGCTTTCAATCGTTTCACCAGGAAGACCAACGATCAGATCAGCATGGGTGTGAACTTTGGTTTCATTCAAGATAAATTGGAAATTTTCTTCGACTTTTTTAAGGTCGTTTTTTCGTGACACATTAAGTGCGACTTCGGGATTTAAAGTCTGAATGCCCACTTCGAATTGAAGACTGCCTGCAGGGAATTGCTTGATCAGGTCTTTGATTTCCAGAGGTAATCGATCAGGCACCATTTCAAAATGCAGAAACAGGCCCAGATCGATGTGTTTTAAAAAGAAATTCAGAATAGTCACAGAGGTTGTCGGGCTTAAGTTAAAAGTGCGATCGACAAATTTAAATGTACGAGCACCCCGATCCATCAGTTTTTCAATTTCTGCTAAGAACAAGTTCAAGTCAAAACTGCGCACTGATTTATCCAATGAGGACAGGCAGTATTCGCACTTATAGGGACACCCTCGAGATGCTTCGACATAGATGACACGATTTTTGATATCGTCATCCGTGTACAAGTCATACGGTAATGCCAATGCTTTGATGTCGGGAAGCTCGCCGCGAATGATCTTTTGTGCGGGCTTTTCACCGCTCAAGATCGTTGTGCAAAAATCCCGAAATAAAAATTCAGCCTCACCGCAGATGATGTAATCCGCCAGTGGGAAAAGACGTTGAGTTTCAGTTTCATAGGAAATTTCAGAGCCGCCCAGAACTAAAACGATCTCGGGAGCGACTGATTTTAGGATCGAGCAGACCTCAAACGTTTCTTCGGTATTCCAGATATAGACGCCAAAACCCACAATGACAGGCTTTTTTGCTAAGATTTTTTCGACGATATTTCGAGGATTTTCTTTGATCGTCCATTCCAAGATTTCAGCCTTAGTTTGGTGTGGGCCCAAGTTTGCGTAAATATACCGTAAGCCAAACGAGCTGTGCTGGTACGTTGAATTCAATGTACAAAGCAGAATCGAGGCATCTGTTTGGGGATCGGTATATATAGACATTCAGTCTATTTACTTGATTGAACGTAAAAAAGCCAACAGCAATTCATAGTCACTTTTTAAGGCTAGAAAACTTTCATGAGAGCCGCCGCAATCGGGGTGGGCTTTCAAAGCGGCCTTTTTGTAGCAGCGTTTTAACTGCTGAAGATTGAAATTTCCGGGTAAAGATTCTGCTGGTGACAGAAAGTTATTGATTAATTCCAAGGCTTTTTGTTGAAGTGAGGTTAGGACATGGTTTGGACGTTGTATGATTTTTTTGTATTTTAAATACGGGTTTTTAAGAGCTGAAACCGCCGGAACCGTTTCAATATCAAGGCTTCCAAGCAAATAAGATAAGTGCATAGGGTCAATGTCTGACGACCATCCCGCAGAGTAACTCACTATGGATTCAACTGTGGATTCAGTGGGAATTTCAAAGGCTGAATTCAATCTGTTTTCTAAGATCTCGCTAAATTCGAATGATTTTTCAAACTTCGACATACCCCTTTATCGGTCATTCTCAGAGGAGAAAGAGGCTTGAAATAGTCCAATTTCTTGTGTGATCGTGTATTTTCTCCTCTGAAAACCCTGATTTTCAGAGGAGAAAATCGATTATTTTTAAAAAAAATGAAAAAATCGTATTTTTTCCCTCGACAAAAGGATTTTTTTCGCCTTAGACTTAAGTGCATAAGACGTATGTCGAATAATTTTTTTAAACTTGGGTTACACCAAGTATAAAGTTCGAACGAACAAAAAAGCCTAAACACCCTTAACGGAGGAATTTACAATGGCAAAAAAGACAGCAAAAAAAGCAGCTCCTAAAAAAGCTACAGCAAAAAAAGCAGCTCCTAAAAAAGCAGCTCCAGCAAAAAAAGCAGCTCCTGCTAAAAAAGCTAAAACTGCAACTAAGCGTAAGCCAAATGCAGCTTTCATGAAAGCTTTAACACCTTCTGCAACTTTAGCAGCAGTTGTTGGTGCAACACCTTTGGCTCGTACTGAAGTTGTTAAAAAATTATGGGCTTACATCAAGAAGAACAATCTTCAAGATTCAAAAAATCGCCGTAACATCAACGCTGATGATAAATTAATGCCAGTATTTGGTAAAAAACAAGTTTCTATGTTCGAAATGACTAAACTTGTTTCTAAGCACTTGAAATAATTGTTAACTCAATTATGACAATGAAAAGGCTCACTTCGGTGGGCCTTTTTTTTTGAACATTTGCTGATTTACAGAGTTTTTGACCTCGTTTTTTCGATGTCCTGATTTTCAGAATCCTCAGTAGCCAACAGCCTAAATTTCGTCTATTATAGTTCGATGTCAAATCACCGCAAACAAGCCCCTCTCTCTAAAGATGAAATCCTTAAAATGCGTATTGCTTGTCAATTGGCGGCCAAAGTTTTAAATCACACTGCTAAATTCGTAAAAATCGGAATGACGACAAATGAGTTAGATCTTATTGCGGATGATTATACAAAGTCTCTCAATGCGATTTCAGCTTGTGTAGGTTACCACGGATATCCGAAGGCCACGTGTATTTCTGTGAACAAAGTCGTCTGCCATGGATTACCCAGCGATTATAAAATCAAAGATGGTGATATTTTAAATATAGATGTGACGGTCAAGAAAGATGGCTTTTTCGGAGACACTTCGAAAACCGTGATGGTTGGCAATGTTTCTAAAAATGCGATGGATCTTGTGGATGCGGCTTACAAGGCCATGATGGTTGGCATCGAAGCTGTGACTCCGAATGGATTTACAGGTGATATTGGTTTTGAAACAAATAAATATGTGACTCGTAGAGGTTACACAACGATCAAAGAAATCGGCGGACACGGGATTGGCCGCGTGTTTCATGCGGATCCTTTTGTGCCAGCTTTTGGTAAAAAAGGTAAAGGCGAAAAAATTGTGCCATGGACGTGTTTTACAGTCGAACCCATGGTGAACGAAGGAACAGATGAATTCATCGAGAAATCGATTCCCAATTCAGATATTAAATACTACGAAACTCAAGATGGTAAATTATCTGCGCAATTCGAACACACTTTGCTGATCACAGATACAGGTTACGAAATTTTAACAATTGAATAATAATTAATTAAACTTAAATCAAAGGAATCAAAAAAATGAGAACACAAACAAGCGAGAAACCGATGGCAAAAAAAATGAATATGAAAGTCCCTGCAACGAAAGCAAAAAAGGCTGTAAAAACATCTGCAAAAACAGCAACAACAACTCCGGATTACATGGTTTGTAAAGCGGCCATGGAAAATCCAACAGTTTTCGCTGAACTTGCTCGTTGGGGCCGTGAAGAAATTAAAATTGCTGAAAAAGAAATGCCAGGATTAATGGCGTTACGTAAAGAATTTGGAAAACAACAGCCTTTGAAAGGCGCTCGCATTGCGGGTTGCTTACATATGACAATTCAAACAGCTGTGTTGATTGAAACTTTAACTCACCTTGGAGCTGAAGTTCGTTGGTCGTCATGCAATATTTTTTCAACTCAAGATCAAGCCGCCGTTGCGATTGCGGCAACAGGTGTTCCGGTATTTGCTTGGAAAGGCGAAACTGAAGCGGAAGCTAACTGGTGTATCGAACAGACTATTACTGGTTGGGGACCTGAAGGCTACAATTTGATTTTAGATGACGGTGGCGATTTAACGAACATGATGCATTTACCTCAGTACGCAAACATCATGAAAAAGATCATCGGAATTTCAGAAGAAACAACAACAGGCGTTCATAATCTTGAAATGATGTTGAAAAATAAAAAATTAAAAGTTCCAGCGATCAACGTAAATGATTCTGTGACAAAATCTAAATTCGATAACCTTTACGGTTGCCGTGAATCATTAGCTGATGGTGTCAAGCGCGCCACAGACGTAATGATCGCTGGTAAAGTGGTTGTTGTTGCGGGTTACGGAGATGTTGGAAAAGGATCTGCGTTTTCGATGAAGGGATTAGGCGCACGCGTTCTGATCACTGAAGTAGATCCAATCTGTGCATTACAAGCGACAATGGAAGGTTTCCAAGTTGTCACAATGGAAGAAGCAGCTCCACAAGCTGATATTTTTGTAACGGCAACGGGTTGCTGCGATATCATCACTGAAAAACATTTCGGTAAAATGAAAGATAACGCAATCGTTTGTAACATTGGTCACTTTGATATCGAAATCGATATGGCTTGGTTAAATAAAAATTCAAAAGTTCGTGAAGTGAAACCACAAGTTGATATTCACACTTTAAAAAATGGTCGCCAAATTATCGTTTTAGCCAAGGGTCGCTTAGTGAATTTGGGTTGCGGTACAGGACATCCGTCATTTGTGATGAGTAACTCATTCACAAATCAAGTGTTGGCTCAGATCGAACTTTACACAAACCGTGCAAAGTACACGAAGCCTGAAATCACACGACTTCCAAAACACCTTGATGAAAAAGTAGCAGCATTACATTTGGGTCAATTAGGCGCAAACTTAACGAAACTTTCGACGAAACAAGCGAAATACTTAGACACAACTGTGAATGGGCCATTTAAGCCTAATCACTACCGTTACTAAGTCGTAGACTTTTATGCTTGCGATTATCTACGCGGGTTTAGCAATACTGCCGATAGGTCTTTTGATCTTCGGCACTTTGTTTTTAAAACGCCAATTTCCTAAATTAAATATTCCTATTATTTTAAGTGTCGGAACAATTTCAATTCTTGTTGAGTTTTTTATTTTTAATGCGAAGTACGCCGAAGCAATTGATTTCAAATTATGGAACAGTGTCAGTTCTGTGGTTTCGTTGTTTCCATTATTTTCATCGATGTCGGTTCTTGCTTTGTGTGTGGTCGCCTATTGTGTGGGTGACTGGATTCAATTTAAAAATAAAAATGTTACTGTGATCGCAGCGTTTGTTTTGGCCTTGGCTGTTTTTGGATTTAGAATTAGTCTAGATCCTGCGCCGTCCATCGATTTTAAAGTCATCAGTCAATTGGCTCAGCCGAATTGTCCTGAAGATGAACTTCGAAAATATGCAGATCTGGAAAATATCGATTATCATTTAGCAATCGTGGCAAATAAAAATGTGCCAGCGGATGTCATTTTGAAATTGAGTTTTTCGAAAAATGAAATGGTCAGGTTTTACAGCGCGTTTAGTTCAAAGCTTTCAACAGAAAGACTTTTAGAAATGAAAACAGCTGATGAATCCAAAGAGGTTCGTAAGCAAGCTCAAAACGAATTGCAATTGAACCGAAATATTAAATAATCGGCTTAAATAGTTTTTGCGATTCTTTTTTTGAAATTCATTCAAAGAAATCTAAGTGTCTTCTAAAACGATATGCGACAAATTTTGACGTATATCGTTTTAAAGACATCTTTGTGAGTTTACCTCGTAATTTTAAATATATTCTTAAGATGGAATTTGATCTAAGTAATAACGAAGTTCGCCGATGCTTTCACGGATATCATCCAAAGCACGGTGCGAGTTCTGTTTTTTGTAAACGCGTTGGTATTTGTTATTCATGATGATTTTCCAAGAGCTGACATCCAGCATGCGGTAGTGCAAGCGTTCTGAAAGTTTTAAGAAATACTTATCAATAAATAATTTGTCCTGCATGATCGAGTTTCCGGCCAAGATCGGGCGGTTTTTCTTGTCGGTTTTCCAGTTCGGGAAATACTTGTCGACAATACTGCACAATCTGAACTCGGCGCCGTCCGGCTCCATGCCATGGGGGACTTTCGCCGTCAGGCCCGATTTACCGTGATGTTCGGTGTTCCAGGCGTCCATAGCGTCTAAATATCTTTGCGGCTGTTTAATGACAGTTTCGAAGGTCTCAAGCTCTTTAAAGTTCAGGTCTGTGACGATGCAAGCGACTTCAATGATGACTTCTTTGTTCACGTCAAGACCGGTCATCTCCATGTCGATCCAAAGAAGGTTGTCTAATTTTTCAAATTTATCCGTAGACTGTTGGACTGGTTTTTCTGGATATTTTTCTGTCGACATTATTTTTTGTTTTCTTTTTTTACTTCTTTTTTAGTTTCAGCTGTTGCGGCGTCAGCTTTGATGTCTTTTTTAGAAATTTTGTATTCGCCAGCACCTGTGATTGCGGCTTCGACGGCGGCCATATCAATAGTTTTAGAATCTTTAGCTTTTAGAACGATAGTACCTTGTTCGATTTTCTCATTCACAGTGACATCACAATTTTCTAAAGTTTCTGCGATTTTTGCATCTTTACAAACGGCTTTTGTGACCATTTTTTTACAGCCCGAGCAGTGCATGCCATCCACAGTTAAAGTGGCTGTTTCTGAAAATGCAGCCGAGACAGAAAGTAATGTTGTGATTAAAAGTAAAGTTGATTTCATAAGTGCTCCTTTGAAAATAGATATTTTCTAAACAGAATTAAGGGTTTCATTTATGTTAACTTGAGAATAGACCTTCGTCAGCCCATTTTGTGCGGTATTTTTGCGCAGCCCTATAGATTTCTATTGAACTTGGGTTCAAGGTTCATATATATTACTGATTCACAATTATTTTACTTAACGGAGTGGTAGTTAAGTTGGTTATAACGTCCGCCTGTCACGCGGAAGGCCGCGGGTTCGAGTCCCGTTCACTCCGCCATTTACTTTCTGTAAATGGGTTTTTAAGAATTAAATTAAAACTTCATCTAATTCAAAGTCGATATCTAACCGCCTGCAATTATGATCAGACTTTGGTTTCATAGGTTTGGTTTTTGTTCACAGGATGACAAAGGCGATGTAATCTGCACTCATGAATCTACGTATCAATGTCGTCGAATACGACCCGCAATGGCCAGAAACATTTGAGCAAATAAAAAACTATGTTTGGCCAGAACTTGGAAACATTGCTGTAAGCATTGAGCATGTAGGTAGCACGTCTGTTGTCGGTCTTGCAGCTAAACCTGTTGTTGATATCGATATTGTCGTCGAAAATCGCGAAGCATCTATATTTGCTGTTGAGACGCTAAAACGACTCGGTTATCTTCCGCTCGGAACTATGGGCATCTCTGGCCGCGAAGCTTTTAAGCGACCCGAAAGCGCTCCTAAGCATAATCTCTATGTGTGTTTAAAGGACTCAGTGGCATTTAAAAATCATATTTTGCTAAGGGCTTCGCTTCGGAAAGATCCAGAAGTCAGAAATGCTTATGCCAAACTGAAATATCAACTGGCAGAACAATTTGCTGGAAATATCGATGGATACTGTGAAGCAAAAACAACTTTCATACTTAAAATTTTAAAGGATCAAGGTTTAACTGAATCAGAATTAGCTGAGGTTGCAGGTGCAAATTTAACCAATTGAAGCTAGTGAAATAAACCACTACTTTTTCTGCCGTAGGGATGATTTTTTGATGACAAGTATAATTGACATCAAGCCACGACAACAATTACTTTCCACCATTTTTCTTCTTCTGTTCTGCTAAATCTTTTTCAAAAGCTATAGCTTCAGGACAGGTTTTGATCGAATCGAGTGCTTGCATATATGCCATGGTAAATCCCATTATTAATTTTCCACGTGGTGTTTTGACATCAAAGTTTTCCCCGTTTTCACCTGAGGCAACATTGACATAGTCTCTTAACTCTTCATTACTCCAACTCTCTACGTGCTTTTTGTTGGGAGACTTAAACAAGCTATCGGTAACACACTTACACAAAACTTCAGTCTCTTTAGGCTTAGCCTTTGCCCCAGTTGCGTTGTTTGTCCACTTTTTCTGACACGCTGTGAATACGGCCTGTTTATTATCTTCAAATTTTCCAGCTCTGCTTTCTGAAGCGTAAAGTGAAAGACTTAAAAAACACACTGCAAGTAAATTGGCTGAGTTCATCTAATCTCCTCTTGAATTGATAGCCTTTATTAGCTCATCGCATATTCGTAAAATCAAGTATTATATAATGATCAACTTGTAGAGAGTGGTCTTTCCAGGCACATGTCGATGGATAAAAGAAAAACGGCTCCAATCAGTAATAATTATAGATTCATTTTTTCCCAGGTCGCAGACTTAATAAATTCTTCTGTGTTTTCAAATTCGGTGGTCAGAGTTTTTCCATTGAGATTAAATATGCGATCTAAGCGCTGTCCCACATAATCCGGCCTGACTGATTCAGTCACCGTATTTACAATTTTATTGCCCTCAACTATGTAACTTCCGGAGTAGGACACAATTTCTGAAAACTCTGTTGGTGCTTCAGCAAAGCGAACAATGACGCTCATAAAACCTGTTTCTGAGTAGTGTATAGTGCCCGTATAAAAATCTGAAATCGGCTTAAAGCTGCCATCCTTTTTAGATGTATAGCCGTAGTCTTTTAATTTGTAAGTGCCAGAAATATTTTGAGTCATGACTGTATTTACTTTCTTGTGGTGAAGGGGTTTTAAGAATTTACTTTAAAGCGAAAATCGTGGACCCGTCAGGTTTGGTTGCAGATTCATACCTGAAGTCTATCTGAGATCAACGGATGAGCCAAGTTTGATTCACTGTAGCAGGTTCTGAACTTGTCCCTTTAAGTCTATTCAATGTGTCTTTATGAATTACCATACTAGACATCTTAATGTGATTTATCCTATCCTTATAAAACAGAAGGAGTTTTTATGAAACTTTTAGGATTTGTTTTTACATTGTCATTAATTTTTAATGGTTCATATGCTTTCGCAGCATCGCCAGCCGGGTATGAAGTCAAAGAAATGGATCACGGATCAACACTCGAAACATTTGGTATAAAACCCGGGGATCGAATTATATCTTACAATGGGAAAAAGGTCGTTTCAATCAATGATACAATGGATTTATACGACAAGATGAAAAGCAATTCTGTTAAAACAATTCTTATCGAGCGCGATGGCAAGAAGAAAACTTTAACTTATCAAGTTCGATGAGAATCCATATGCTTGAATTGCGAAAAATGACTCCCGACGAATATGCAAATTACATGAAGTCTTCCGTTGAAAAATATGCCGAGGAAAAACAAAAAGGCGAGGGACTTACTCCGGAAAACGCATTAAAGATGGCGCAAGATTCTTATCAGAGATTACTTCCGCACGGTTTAGAAACTCCAGAACAATTTTTGTATTCTATTTTTTCTAAAGATTCTCAGAATTCAATCGGTATTCTGTGGATGGCTAAAAAAATGAATGGTGTGAAACCCTATACATTTATTTATGATATCGAACTTGATGCAGAAAATCGCGGAAAAGGTTTAGGAAAAGAGCTTATGCAGCACGTAGAGAAAGAAACGCTCCAACTTGGTTGTGTATCCATTGGACTTCATGTTTATGGACACAATGCTGCTGCTGTGGCTTTGTATGAGAAATCAGGGTTTGAGACGACCAGCCGAATGATGAAAAAAGATCTCAACATTTCCTAAATTAAACTTCAAAGCGAATAATTCTTTTTCTCGATTTTAAAAGCGACGTTTTTGTAAAGCTTTCCGCGAAAGCCGATTTTTTCGAATTGATCATACAGCACGCCGCCAATTTTACTCATGGCATTTCTTGATCGAATATTATTTTCGCCGACGTGAAAAATGCATGTGTCGACATATTGAAAGGCGTAATCCATCATGATTTTTTTGAGCTCGCGATTAAAAGTGCCGCCCCAATATTTTCGTGTCAGAAAAGTGTATCCGATGATGACACTTTTTTCTTCTAGCCGATATTCATAGAAACTGGATGTTCCAACAATTTCTGAATTCTCGTTGTCGATTACAGCTAAAGCACCTTTGGAATCGATCAATCCTTGAAAATAAGTTTTAAAAGTTTCAGGTAGATAGCGATCGGGTATGGGATGCACTTCCCAAATTTTTGGATCCGACGCCGCTAAAAATAAGGCGTCGGAGTCTTTTTCATTTAAAGGGCGAAGCAAAAAGCGGGGACCCGTTAAGGTCGGTTGTAAATTCATGTTGGCAGTTAGACTTCGTATCTTAATTTTTTAATGCCGGGTTCTTCAGTAGCAAGTTCAATAACTTTGATGTCTTTCATCTCTTTGACTTTATCTGAATCTGCGTAGGAAATTTTATAAATAACTTCTGTAATGCCACACTGAAACAGTAATCTCATGCACACGACACACGGAGAGTGCGTGCAGACCACTGTGCAATCATCCATAGAAATTCCATGGCGGGCGCAGTTGGCAATCAGATTTTGCTCAGCATGAACCATATACGGATATTTTTCGGGGCGGGTATTTGGCAGTTCACCGTCTTTGGCTCCGCGAACAAAACCATTAAAGCCGGTCGCAAGAATGGCTCCTGTTTTGTTTGATACAAGCAAGGCGCCAACGTGCGTTTCAGCATCGTGAGATCGCTCAGCGACAACTTCGGCGAGGTTCATTAAATTAGCTATTTTGGAAGGTCTCATAGGTCTATATGAGAGTGGTCGAAGTTCTTTGTCAAAATATTTGTCTCTGGCATAGGTCATATGGAGACTCGTTTTTGACTGCTATTTATGCAAGGGTTATCCAATAAGCATTCTTCACGTGGCAGCTAATGAGCTGAGTACAAAAGAAATAAGAAATCAAATTATTGTCCAAATGATTTTAATTATTCCCAAAGTTAATTTAATTACAAATACGGTAATCTCGGACAACGCCTAAAAGACCATTGCCACGAGAATCACTACCAATTATCCCAATTTCAAATTTAACAGTTGTGCTAGAAGTAAATTTATAAGCCTGCTTATAGGCTCCTCGCTCGGCATCAAAGTACGATAAATAGTTGGTACCATTTTCATTGCTATCATACCAAACCCCAGAGTATTTAAAAGATTCGCCATCGTCAAAAACACGGGATAATTGAAAGGTGCAATCAGATGAAAGTTTCACGACGCTCAATAGGTGGCCACCAACACCAAAATCATCAGCACATAGTTTTTTAGATTTCAGCGGGCTATCACAAGATTGAATATTGGGAAGAGTTGTGCCCTTATTTGAAGGGCCATTGCCTGAACCATCTTTAGTACCGACGTTGTTACTATCGTTTGAGCAAGAAAACAAAACTGCTGTCATTGATAAAAATAGAATAAACTTCATAAACTACATCTCTTTCTAAAATATGATCTGTAGAGAATAAACCTCAGAAGGTTTTTCGTTTCAACATTATTATCATTATTGCGCTGCAAGTGAGCAAATGATTTGATTGTCATACTCGCTGTTAAGCATCTGTTGCCCTCACCCAAGTTTTATTGAATGATCAAGTCATCGGAGTAATAATATGACCTTTCAAATGCCTGATATGAACAAATTTAAAACTACAAATGACCATAAAACGCCAAATGGCGAAGTAAAAAATTAATCTCAAATGAACGACGATCTCGAAGCCAGGTTAAAAATCGCATTAGAAGCCTTGGAATTTTATGCCAATCCTGACAATTACGGACAAGGTGAATCCTTTGCTGAGTTGTCACGAATTTCTGATAGTGATCTCGAATATAAATCGGCCAATAAAGGCTATGACACGATCGGTGGAAAATTGGCTCGAAGAGCTTTATCTGAAATTTTTGATAAAGATTTAAGGCTTCGTACCAAAAAAATTAAAAAAGCCGCTCTCTGGAATAAAACGGACGAGCAAGGGAAAGATTATTTTTCTGTTCGTGTCGAGTTTCAAGACTCTACCAAAGAGTGGATACAGCTGGTTCAAGCTGATTCCGCAAGTGATCCCCACGCCCCGCAATTTACGACGATCGAAAATGAAGAGTGTGATTTGTAACCATCAACTTACGGTTTTGGGCAGGGAACTGTGCTGATCATAAACGTCTGCATCGTACCAGAGATACACTTTTTTGTTTCAACAAGGCAAAAGCCATTTTTTGATGTAAATGGTTGTTGTTGAATTTTAATCTTACTTCCTTCGGTAACAGTCATGCCTTCATAATTGCAGTTTGTCTGCGAAGGAATTGGAGTCGGGGATGGTTCTGGGGATGGAGTAGGTATTGGATTCGGAGCTGGTATTGGTTCTGGAGATGGAGTTGGTATAGGTGTAGGTGTCGGTGGAGTGAGTGTGTTTTTAGCAATCGAAATCCCGATACTTTTTTTTGTTTTAGACCAGGTTCCAGAACTATCTTTCTGCATAATTTCATACTGAATTCGAATCTTGTTTGTTCCTTGAAAATAGGACTCAAAATCTGTTGTCTTGACAGTCGCTGATCCTGAAGCTGTTCCCCAGTCTGCAATTTGAGAATTGTCGGCAATCAGTATTCCTTTGTCAGAATAGATTTTGTTACGTTGCCCCATGCTAATATAGTTCGGGGCTGCATTCCATTGAAACACAATCGTCTCACCCCAAAAGTATGTATAAATTCCGCTAGAGATGCTTGCTGTCGAGTTACGATTCTGGAATGATGACGTAGAAGCTACCGAAATTTGCTCGTTGTCCTCCAAGGTTCGAAGTGCTTGGGCTTCTGAAATTGTAAATTCTCCGAGCTGAAAAGATTCGGAAGTTAATTTTTTTCCACAGTTTTGGAATGAAATTAAAGTCAGAGCCAATACAAAGACGATCAAACTTTTTAATTTATTGGATAAATTCATATAAAATCCCCTGATCAACAGTATAATATAGTTTTCGGAATTAATTTCAGGAATTTAAATTCATCTCATTTACTTACAAAAAGGATACGATTTCTGGTAAAAACATGCAGTTGAAGACCGAGAAATTTCTTAAAATGAGACAGTCTTAACCCATCGTCACGAAATACAGCGATAACAACATCGTTCCAAAATAAACAAACATATCACTTTATGAATCAATATAAATCTCCTCCCGCAGGAGCTCTGGCTGCGGATATTCAAACTCTTTGGGTAGCACCAGAATTTCGAAAGCAAAAAATTGCAACAACACTTAAAGCACGCGGCGAGGCCTGGGCAGAGGCGCATAACTTAAGTCACATTTCGACATTTGTTCATGGGAAAAATTCTTCGATGCTAAGTCTGAATCAAAATCTTGGCTATTGGGTTTTATAAGTTCAATCGTCTAAAAGTTCTTCACCTTTTCAAAAATTCAACAGATTTTTACAGAATAAACTGAATTTATATTCAGGATTTATATCATTGTCCGATAACGAATACATCTGATGAGTCATATGAATTTATTGGTTATTCTCACTGATTTCAATGTCTCAAGACGAGACTGTAGATACTGAAGCAACTTGTCGCTTGTGAGCATGGAACGGCAGGACCTAGAACTCCACAACCGAATAAGATGATAAAGGAAATTTATGCCAAATAAGAATTTTTATAAACTGAGTGTGTTAGGATTTATCATAGCTCTGCACGTCACAGCTTTTGTGAATTGTTCAAAAGTTTCGACTTCGGAATCGGTGAGTGCTGATCCAGAATCCAATGCCGTTATAAATTTCAAAGCGGGTTTTATTGCGCCGACGTCTTCAAAAGGAAAAGCCGTTCGAGCCGTCCGTCGTTCAACAGAGACTCAGCAGAATCGGACCTTTGTGACGTTGAAAGAATATCGCCACAAATTATTAGATAGATACTTTTTAACTTCGCGTATTCAAGATCAGAATTTATTAGAAAATGATGCTCAAGTAAAAAATGACTGGGAACAGACGGGGCAAAAAATCACAGTATCAGAAATTGAGCTACCAGGATACTCTCCGCTATGCCGTTTTTATAACAGTGTCACCAAGACGCATTTTTACACAGCTCAAGCTGTCGAGTGTGAACAATTAAAAGGTATTTCAGGATTTGTCTATGAAGGCATTGAGGGTTATGCCGTTGCTAAAAATTTAAATCAAACCTGTGGAGATCTCGTTCCAGTCTACAGAGTCTATGCAAATTCAGCAGATGTGCAAAAAAGACGTCATCGATATATATCAGACGATAGTTTTTTAGGTAGTTATGTGAACAAGGGTTGGACGAATGAAAAATTATCATTCTGCGCAGAAGTCGTCATTAAGCCAACGTTGACGACTGTTTACCCTGTTGATTTTTCGACAGCCACAGTGGCGGCTTGGAGTTCTGGCGCTGCGGGAGGGTCATCAAGCGCAAATCAAGTCTGTTCGCCGGGATCAGTAACGTCCCAAGGGTGTCCCGTTTTTTCAGGTGGCACAAGTGTTAAAAGATGTAATGCCGCTGGCACAGGTTACGGACAATGTCGCGCGAGTTGTCATAATTCAGACGACATTATTTCTGGTATGACATCGCAAACTCCAAGTTGTGTAAAGCGACCTTCTTGTGCTGCAGGTAAAAAACAGTGCGCGGGTGCAGGTTTTAATTTAGCACAAGATGAGTTTTCAGTGGACTGCGGTGATGATGGTTATGATTACAATCGTGATACAGCCAACGGGGCTTGGAATTATTTAGGATATGGTATTATTCAAAGAAAAGATAATCCATCGATCACTGGCCCTGTCTGTTGTATGAATAAGGATGGAAGTGGTTTAGGTTGTACAACTGAATCGGTCGCTGTGGTTCCTGCGGAAATAATTCCTGATGACGAATACGTTCCACAAAATCCTCCACCGCCACCTCCTCCGGCTTCGCAACAATCGTGTTCGTTCAACGGTCAAACAATTGCTCACGGTGCAACTGTGACGGCTTTTCAATCTGCAAGTTCAGCATCGTGTGTTTCGCAGATCAGAACTTGTCAAAATGGCAGTTTAAGTGGGTCATACTCATTTACTTCGTGCACAGTTACAGCGACTCCGCCAAATCCGCCAGTGACGCCACCGGCGGGAACGGCGTGTTTAAATATTCCAAATTTTTTAAAAAATAATCCATTATCCCCAGCACATAATTATCGTAAAATTTATTCAACGAGTACTTTGGCCGACGCCTCTCATGACCAGTATCGTTTAAAAGGAAATAATACGATTTGGTCTGTGCCACTCGTTGTGAATGCCGGGGATACGACGGCAGGGAAACTTTTGGCACAAATGAGTTTTGGTGAAGCGCCAGCATCTCAGCGAGCCTTCAGAAAAATGGTCATCGCAAGAAGTGCTTGTGACATGAGTTCATCCAGCGGAAATATTGTACTTACGACGAGAAGTAATTCTGGATCTGTGCAATTGGCCATCAATGACAATAGCCGTGGAAATACCGTGCAGTTAAAAACGGGTCAGTACTATATTAATACTCAGAATACGTCATGTCCGACGGGACAGTATTGCGATGCTTTAATTGAATGGTTAGGTGTACCTTAACCATTCGTCACTAAATAAAGCGACACAAGCGTTGTTCCAAAATAAGTAAACATGTTCGCTGAGCCTTGAAAATCGTAAGTCAGTCTTAATCCGAACAGTAAAACGCCAAACAGAAAAAGTGAACCTAAAAGCGCAAATGGTAAAATCGTAATTGCGAAGAACGACGCCAGAAATGCCATCGTCAGCACAGCTTCGAAGGTCGCAATAAACCAGTACCCCAGCGTGGCGCCACCCGGAAGTTGAGCGATAAAAGTATTTTCAAATTGTTTCTTGAACCATTCCGGTGTTGAAAGACTTTTCCATTTGTCGAAAGTCGAAGTTCCCAAGAGGACGGCGTAAATAAATATTATCGCAAAATCTCTGATCAGTTGTAACGAAGTCATTGGAGTTCCTTTTTAAAGTTAGTCTCTATATCTTAATCTATAGGAACCAGATCCTGGCAAATAAAAAAATGAGGACACTTTGAATTTGCTGTCATTTCAATTCTGCTCAGCAATAAATCCTTTCAAGCTTTTTTCGCCTGCGGCGATCATCTCTTGAGGTATTTTATTTGATACTTTAAATTTACGGCAGTGTTTTTTTTCAAGATTGGCCATGGTCATTTCGCGTGAGGATCCGGAGTAATTACAGAAGTCTGTCATCGCTTTGAGCTTTAAATCGGATGACACTTTTTCGGATCCCAAGAGCAGCATACATGTGATTTGATTTTTTTTGCAGTCATGGCTCCAAAAATCAAACGCTTTTGTGAAGTTCATTTTTTTATAATAAATGGTACCAACGATGGAGCAAGTTGTGGCGCCGTAAGAAGTTGTGTCTTCTTTTTTACAATAGTTTTCAGCATGACCAAGCAATTCCTGATATTGAGGATGATCCGTCATATATCTTAAAGCGAAACTGCAATTTGAGTGATCTGCTCGGCATTCTTTCAATGAACTTTCGAATGCTGGTGTTTTGTCCTTGCCATGCTGATATGAAAGCCATGGGTAGCTGCCTTTATGATTTTTGTCGTAGTATTTTTTTGCGGCCTCAAGAGCTTGAGGAAATTCTTTTGTTTCTTCATATATATTTGAAAGTGTGTCACAGTAGTCGATATTTTTTGAACATCGCGATTGCATTTTTATTAAAATGTCGTTTGCCACTTTTGAACTTATTTTTGTTGCTGCGAAATAAGATTGGCTACATTTTTCAGCGTCCATCTCGCACATTTTTTCAGAAACCTCAAGTGCGAGATCATATTTCTCTATTCCAGAAAAGTGACTTACAGCAACTTCGCATTCGATGATTTCGGATTCTTTAAGGCAACGTTCTTGACTTTTTAATAGCCCCGGATCGATTTGATGCGCCTTTGTAAGGGTTGAGATTAAAATTAGAATTAGAAATAGCAAATATAATTTCATAGGGCTTCCTTGATCAAAATTCCATTTTTGACTCAAAATTTCTGTTTGTCCACAATATTGCCCCAAAATTTTCACAAAGGTCTTTCACCCCTCTATATTCAGCATCGATATTTTTTCGAGACAAAATGGACACTTAAAAAACTTTTCGACTTCTTCCATACATAATATGTAGACTATTTTTGATTTAAATTAAACTGAATATGACAATCTGCAACGAGTTCATTGAGCATGTTTGTTTTAATCTTGCGCAAGAATCGTAATAGCGAAACAATCAGGTCTTATTGGTCCAAATTTTTGATGAGGTGATTTATGTCAGAAGATATGAAAGCAGAATTAGAAAGACTTCGCGCAGAAAACGAAGCTTTGAAAAATAAAAAATCAGGTAACGGCGCACTTTCGATGAAAGTCAGCGAAAAAGGGGCTTTGTCAGTTTATGGAATGGGACGATTCCCAGTCACTTTGTACAAAGAACAATGGATCAAATTATTAAGTATTGCTGATGAACTGAAAAAGTTTATTGCAGAAAATGATAGTCGATTGAAAACAAAAGAATAGTTTATTTTTGAGACTCTATATCTGTTCTCCAGCGACGAAGAACAGATTTGCTGAGCCCTTCCAACATTGAGTTAGTTAGAAAGAAGGGCACTGGATCAGATGAAAGCAGACCGTTTGTAATGAATGTGACTGAGGTTTGATTTTGTCCTTTTTCGAGGAAACAGACGTGTCCTTGTAGACCCTTAAATGAACCTTGTATAAATTGAACATTTATTTTTTTTTCTGAGGAGTGTGGTTCAATTTTAAATGTTTGTTGAAATTTCACTCCATAAAATATTTGTAACCCACATTGTAACTCTTTTCGATCCTCAGACAGATTAAATATATTTACGAGTGGAATCACATGCTCTAAGCGCTCAATCTTTTGAGCTAATTCAAAAGTTTTATTCAGCGTTTGATCTACAACAAATGAACCCATGATCTTCCATGTCACATCCTTATCGGATTTGATTCTGTCGATTGATAAATCAATTGTGCGATCTTGTGGAACTGAGACTCTTTCACAAAAATCTTGTGATTGCGCCCTGCTATAGAAAAGTAAAGTCAAACTGATGAATAAAAATCGAGTCATTAGATTTTGACAACCAGACATCATTTATGAAACCGATTTCATTTGGGACTTGAGTTCTTTGGCGGCAAAAGCATACCCACCATGATTACCATCAATAAAATGAATATGCTGGTTGTCCTTCATATCGTGAACGACACAGGTCATGAGGGAGCTATCTGACAAATGTACGCCGTAAAAAATTTTTCCATTTTCATGGTAATTTTTCAGTATCAACATCAGGTTTTCTTTTTCCTCGAATGTGCAATCGATCACCATTTTTAAGATTCCATCTATTTTTTTATAATCAGAGTTTATAAAGGTATCTTTGATGTACTCTGCAACTTCAACTTTTTTCAGTAAATTTTTTCCTGTCAAAAACGAGTATGTTACAAAAATATATTTTACCACAAGACTGAGTACCCGTGGAATTGCAGGGGTATCCATGTTATTTTTTTTCTCGTAAAACAATTGTTTTAAAAAATGAATCGGTTTCAATTTGCGATCAGCAACAGGGTTGAATCGAACTAATCGAACGTATTTTTCAATATCAGTTAATATCGATTTGTAAGTGTCTACAGATTTTTCTGAATTGCGAGACATGATCAATACGGAAGCGATGACTCCGTACTTTGTCGGTATTTGATCCCAACGACAACTTAAATTCGTCAGGTTGGGCGCAGTTGTCATTTTCATATTCGGCGGAAGTGTCAATTCGTATTTAGAATCTGGTGTTTTTAAAATCTGCTCCGCCAGTTGAAATCCAGTTCCCAGAAATAATGCGATATAGTTTTTGTCAGCCAGAGAGTACTTGCTCATAAGCACATCGGCTTTTTTTTCAGTTAAAGCGCGTATGGGAATAATACACACCCTCAGTTCAAGCTCAAAGTTTATTCGAGAGTGATTTTTTAATTTTAGAAGTTCAGTTCTTAACTCTTTTTCAAATTCTGGCGGGACGACAAACGTGGCGCCGTCTCCACCAAAAGCAAATGGGATCTGTCGAGATCCAATGACATTTTGAACAGCAGCAATGGCAGAAGCGCCGATCAAATTCACATCTTTCTGCCGACCATTCTCGATCGCTTTTGTCGAGCCTTGAATATCCGTCAAAATCATCAACCAATCTTCGGGGCAGGGTTTATACAAATCAATATTCATGACTTCGTTAAAGTCTTTGATTGAGATTATATTTTCATAAAATTGAAGTGAGTTGGATTGCATTTCTTATCCTCAGAGAATTACTCTCAGAGATCAAATCAAGTTCATCATTGACTGACATAGGTCGTGGATAATTTTGCCAATGGGTTATGTCAGAACGCAACAAGTCTACTTGAATAGTTCAGTCCAAAGCTTTTGATCAAATCCGACAGCGCCGTTTTTGTCGGTCAGTAAAAACGGACGCTTGATTAACTTTCCGTTTTTAGAAAGCATTTGCAGTGATTCAGCCTCTGTCAGGCCAGATTTTATTTGTTCTGAAATTTTAAGTTCACGATACTGGACACCAGACGTATTAAATAAATTTTTAAAAGTGCCGCCGCGATTTTTTACGTACGTGAGCATTTTTTTGAGTTCTGTGATAGAGGGTGGTCTATCAACAATCGGTAAGGATTCGTAGGAGATATTTTTAGAATCGAGGAACTTTAGGGCTTTGACGCATGTACTGCATTTGTTGTATTGATACACTTTCATTTTTAATGATCTCCTTCGAGGAAAAATATTTTTAGTCTATACTTTCAATAGTAACTGGTATTTAATAAATGTTCAATGAACGATACAAATCTAAAATTAGAATATCCACGAATTTCATTCCCCGGTAAAATCCATTTAATCACAAACAATCAGGAGTTACGTGCAGTTTTGCCTGAGCTTTTGAACGCAACTCGATTGGGATTTGATACCGAAACTAAACCGAGTTTTAAAAAGGGTGAAGTCTTTAAAGTGGCTCTGCTCCAGCTCGCTACAGAAACAGATGCATACTTGATCAGGCTTCATTTTGTGAATGAATTAGATCAAATCAAGAGGATCTTTGAAAATGAAAGTATTTTAAAAGTGGGAGTTGCCATTCGAGATGATCTTAAAATTTTACAAAAAGTTTTTCAATTTAATCCGCAAAATTTTATTGAATTGCAAGATCTTGCAAAAGAAAAAGGTCTTCAAAATTTTGGCCTTAAAGGAATGACTGAAGAAGTTTTGCAAAGTACGATTTCAAAAGGCCCCAAGATGACAAATTGGGAAGCGCGTGAATTGACAGACCCACAAATGTTGTACGCGGCGACGGATGCCTGGATCGGCTTAGTTCTCTACCAAAAGCTGAGTCCGCCGACTACGCCGCTTTCCTCATAGGTTCCATGTCATTTTCTTTTGAGCTCAATGACAAAGTGATGATTTTTGAAATTAATTCTGTGTACTCGACACCGGCTTTATGAGCAGACAACGAAAAATCTTCTTTTTTAGCAATCGATGGATTTGGATTTGCTTCAATAAAATAAATCTGATCCCCTCTAATGCGTAAATCAATACGACCGAAGCCCTGAATTTGTAAGAGTCGATAAATCTTTTTGCAGGTTTCAGATATTTTTTTCTGAAAAGGCTCTGTCGTATCGCTCATCCATCCCGTATCTATACCCCATTTTTTACGATAACCTTTATCCCATTTACTTTTATACGTAGCAAATTTGGGTTCGTCTTTATCCATTTGTTTAAAGAATAACTCACGAGGAGGGTAGGTCGTTAATTTTTCATTGCCAAGGACACTGACATAGACTTCGCGGCCATCAATAAATTCTTCGATGATGGCGTCAACGCCTAATTTTTCATGAATAAATTGAACTCGAGCCAAAGCTTCTTTTTCATTCTGAGCGTAGGATGATTGAGAAATTCCTTCTGAAGATTCCAATTGCAGAGGTTTGATAAATGCAGGAAATTGAAATTTCTTGAGTGAATCTATAGAACGTCCTTTTTTAGCGACGATAAATTGTGGGGTTTGAATATCATGATGGCTTAAAATAATTTTTGTAAGCCCCTTGTCTTTACATAATTGTAAACTCATTGGACCTGAGCCCGTAAACGGAACACCCATCAACTGCATCACAGATGTCAGATTCGGTTCAAAATCCCGTTTACCACTGAAAGCTTCACTCATATTAAATACCAGATCTGGTTTTTCATCGCCGACCAGTTTCAGAAAGCCTTGCAGATCATTAAAAATACCAAACGGAATCACTTGATGTCCTAACTTCATTAATGCAAGTCTCACATCGTTTTCAGATTTCCAATCCGGTGTAGACCAATATTTTTCGTATTCCGCTGTCGGCAGCTGAATCGATAAATCGAATAAGAGAATAATTTTCAAAGACTTCATTAGACCTCTCTTTTAAATTTTCCAGTGAATAAATAATTTTTGACTAAACTTGTTAAAAAACTTGCGACATCCATCGTTGTTTGGGTCTCAGATTTTCCAATCTTAAGTTCGAGGATTTGACAACGAAGCGCAAGTCTCCGAACTAAAGAATCTATTGTGTATTTTCGTTCATTCGTCGCCCAAGCCACAGTTGATACGATCGATTTACGATGTTTATTCATAAAGCGACTTGCTGAAGCTTCACGTTTTGTTAAGTTTTTTTCGCCATCAAATATAAATTTTAAGTCACTGTCATAGAAGTCAGGGTATTCATCAGCATTTTCACGTTTACGTTTGTGATAGTATTTTTCCAGAGTCGATGTCAGATTTTTGATATTACTTGGAGTTCGTCCTTTTTCAGACGTATTCTTGAGCTTTGTACTTTCTTTGGCAATAGTTTCGATATAATTTAATTTCTTCAGAGCTGCTGGCCAACCGGCGTATTCTTTTTTCCAATCGATATTCGTATTCAGCCATACTGCAAAGGTTTCTGCAAAGTCTTCGTCGGGATGAGCTTGCGCGTACCAACGATCTAAGTGTTTCACGTAGCTTTTACTATAAGGTTGAGGTCGGTACGTTTCTGGGTTGTATTCAATATCTGGCGAGCCAAACACCTGGCTCCATTTTTTTCTTTTTGAAAATTTGTAGCAGTGATCGAAACAATGTCCAGCTTCATGTCGTAGCAATTTCATGAACCATTCGTGAGTTCCACCTTCCACTTCAAGCATCAAAGTTTTTTCTAGATTTTTGAGTCTTGTATTTGCTAAATAAAATGGAATTGAAATCGCATTCATGCCTTCAGGACTAAACCATTCATCACCTAGGAAAATTTGCGGTCTAAAATTGAGCCCCTTTTGATCGAGTTCGGAATAAAGTTGATCGACACATTTTTCAACATCTGTATTTTCAATACTAAGCGGAAGATTTTTAAAACGGAGTTTTAAAATATCTTCGTCAGACAACTCATTTAATTGTTCTAAAGTGACTGATTTAACAGGCATTTATTGTATTCCAAACATGCTGGTTTTATCGGTTTAAAGCAGCTTCCAATTGAGACAATCAGGTCCTGAGTTATGCAAATTGGATGGTCTTTTAGACCTTGGTCAGATATACATTGAGAGGAAGGTCTTCAGAGAGGTCGTTATGGCAAAAAAGAGCTCAATATTTCCGACGAAATCAGTTCCATTGGATCAAAAATTTTGGTCGCAATTTTCTGCAAAATATTGGGAAAAAAAACATCTCGAGGTTAAAAATTTTAAATCATCTTTGCAGAAAATGGATGAAGTCGCAGTTTTTAAACTTTTGGTGTTGTACAGTGATCTGTGTCGAAGAAATAAAAACCCGCAGGGTTTTAAATTTTATATTCAAGGAATACAGGCTCATCCATCAGATATTTTACAAATACTACCTGTACGAAAAGATCAAAGTCTATTAGGTTACCATGCTCGAATGCAAAAGATGTTTTCTGACTATTGCTTGGTCTGTGACGAACTTTTATCTGTTGAATCAGATCAACGATCAGCTTTAACTGAGTTTACAGATTTATTGCATGAGCATGTTGGAATTCCAAATCGTTTTTCTGAAATGGGTCTCTACTTAGGAAATTATCAAAAAACACCTTTCGGAGTTCATGTGGATCGTTGCGGAGTATTTAGTTTCCCTGTGGTCGGTCAAAAAAAATTTAGACTTTGGACCTCCGAATTTGTGAAAAAAAACCCGAGTTTAGATCGAGCATTTAAGTATGAAAAATATAAAAATCAATCTCAGGTCTTAACTGCGGGGCCCGGCGATATGACCTATTGGCCTTCATCGGCTTGGCATATTGCAGAGTCAGACGGTGCGTTCAGTGCAACGTGGAGTTTAGGGGTATGGGTCGACCGAACGCATGGTGAAGTTTTTTCTGAGGGATTGGCGGACCTGTTCAGCAAAAAAAATCGTGCTTCAGATCAATTGAGTACAACTCAATTTAAAACATTGTATGAATCAAGTGGTGAAGTAAAACAGCTGCCGCAAGCGTACTTGGATTCGATCTCGAATCTCAAAAAGATGACGACAGATGAACTTACTGAATACTTTCTTCAATCTTGGGTTCGACATATTTCTCAAAAAGGATTAAAGACATTCCCTCAAGGTCAGCTCCTATTAAAACAAGATTCAAAAATTCGATTGCAGAATTTAAATGCGCCAGTTTTATGGTTTTTGAGTCCGACTGACAAGACTCAAGTTTTTTATTATTTCGCCGGAGTTTCAGTTTCATCAAAACTAACGCGAGGACTCAATTCCCTCATTTTGCGCTTGAATGAAGGAAACACCTGTCAAATTCCAGATTTTCTAAAGGGTAAGCCAGCTGACGAAGATCTGAAGATCTTGCAGAAACTCGCTGGATCTGGTGCCTTTGTTTTAATTAATTAGCTATTCTTAGGTAACTATGCAGCATACGGTAGGGGATGAAAAACCATCCTTGCCAAAAATGTGGAGCTTGTTGTGCTTACTTTCGTGTTTCGTTTCATTGGTCTGAAGTTCTTGCTGAAAGCTCTGGTGTTCCTGAAGAGCTCACTGTAAAAATTGCGCCACACGAATCTGCTATGTTAGGCACAAACCAAAAAAATCCTAGATGTGTTTCATTAAAAGGTATTATTGGTCAAAATAATTTATGTCAAATTTATCAGAATAGACCCGAAGCCTGTCGCAATTTTTTGCCAAGTTTTCAAGATGGAGAACGCAATCTACGCTGTGAACAGGCAAGACAGAGCAAAGGTTTGGCTGTACTAACGTATTTCGATTGGCACGAGATCAGACACAATATTTGATCTACAGCTCGTTCAGAATGTTTTTCTCAATCATTTTTTTAAACTCGGCTGTAAAAACCCCATCAAGTTCTTTAACATTAAACATGTTTTTTAATACATCACTCGGGTTTTCTCGCTGATAACCTAAATTAAATGTAATTCGGAGATCAAATTCTTTGGCAAACCTAATCATTTGTGATTCCAAAGTAATTTTATATTCATCGACACCGGCGGGATAACCTTTTCCATCAGCACGTTCATAAATATAAACTAAAAACTTTCGAATTTTTTCATCAAGTGCTAATTTTCTTTCGAGCACTAAGTTTAAACTTTTTGGTGGAATAGTTTGAAAAATTTTAATTTCTTCCGCGTTGAGAGTCTCTTTATTCATCAATTTAAATGAGATGGTAGAATCTAGTTTTAATTGTGCTAAATCCACGATCAGTGACGCGAGCATTATTTTAGAAACGTGACTTAAGCCACAGTTGATGGCAAATAAACCGGCAAAAGCAGCCACGGCTGGAGCACGTGATACCGATCCAAAATTTCCAATCTCTGAGAGAGTTATAATGTCCCATGGTTTTTTAAATTCAGCTAAATTCATAATGAATTCTTCACATAAATTAAAGCAACGATCCAATAATGCGGCGCCCTCTTTGTAGGAGACTTTGTTCGTTTCATTTGTTAACTCGATCACTAAATTTTGGAATTCAACTTGTAAATGAATGAAATTCACCCGACACCGTTGAGCGAGTCCTTTTGCTGAGCGATCCGTGTTTTGCGTTATGAATGCATTATAAGAACTCACGTCGTCTTTTTTAATAAAATATTCAGATGTCGTCGATAGTCTTTCGATACGTTCGTTGGTGTACATCTGATCGCGTTTATTCAACTTGATGAAACTTTTATTGACGGTAAGGCAGTGATAAACTTCAAATGGAATTTTTATATCTGGAAACAGATCTGCGGTTTTAATGGAAATGTATTGGTACTGAAGAATTTGATTTAATAAAAAAGGAAATTTTCCTGTTGTCATTTCCCGTTTCAACATAATTATTTTAATGCCGAGTTTTTCTAAAAAGTCGAATCGAGCTTGCGTCAGCTCTTTATTGACAAAGGCCATCAGCAGTGCTGATTGATTTTGCTGATATGAAATCTGTGCGAGCTCGTCCAAGCTTTCTTGTTTGTCGTCTGTATTTTCACAAATTATGACGACCTCATGAGGGGTCGTTGAGTCCAAAAGGTCTTCAGCGCCATTCAAGTAATTCAGATGGTAGCCAAATGCTTTGCAAATTTTCTGTATAATTTTTTTTTCATTTTCATCAGTCGTCACGCAAACGATTTCGCTGACTTTAGTCTCGTTCATATTTTATGCTCATCTGTAATCTATTGTCTCAGGTCAGTCAAAATTGGCAATTTAAATTTAAATTTATTTAGTTGGTGCTGGCCAAAGATCATGATTTTAAAGGTAGTTCGGAAGCAGTTGAACATGCTCATTCAGAATATTTAAATTACACTCGCCGTTCAACGAAGCATGACCAAGTTCGTTTAAATATTTTTTTCTTTTACTCTGGTAGGTCGATTTCCAGTCTGGATATTTATTATCAGGCTGCAATTTATTCATTACATTTTTCCCAATAGCATATTCTATAGTCAGCCAATCTATGTCATCAGCAATTTTTCTTTCTGAAATTCCATCAGCAAGAAGTTGTTCGGCTACAATTGCGATTTTATGTAACTTTAAAAATTGTCCGAGTTCGTGGTAATTAACGATAGGTGTGTGTGTCCAAATTTCATATGCAGCCATCATATCTTCGGGTGTTTTAATTTGTTTATAGAGCGCCTTTATAAAATTGAGCGTGTATGAATTGAAGTAGGTGGTTTCAGATTCAATTTGATTTAAAATATTTTGAACCTGCTCTTTTTTGCCATTTTTATTTTTGATGATTGCTAGAAATATGCGAGGGGCTGAATTTTGTGGGTCCGCTACGATAACGTCATTCAGCAACTCTATGGCTTCAGGTATATTTTGCTGAATTGTTTTTCCCTCCAACAACCCAGCTTTACCAATTGCGAGTAAAAACTTTCCCGGAATGGACTCTTCTTGTTCAGGGGCAACGTCTTTGGTTGAATAATACCATTGACCTACGACTTTGTTTAAAATGTTTGTATTGTTTTTCGCGAAATTCGGATTTGCGATATATTTATTTTTTACTATTTCCCAGCATTCTTCTTCCGAGAATTTTTTATCAGATTTCTGTTCAGGAGCTTGATTGGGGATTTGAATGTGCGATTTATGATCTGTATTTATATTTGCAGTCGTCTTGACTGATACAGGACTTGATAATGTTTTTTTATTTCCAATTGAAATCGGTGTATTGACAACGTCTATGGGTTTATTTTCTTTTAAAAACAAATAGCTCACAATTAAAATGATAAAAATTATTATCAGTATGTATAATCGAATTCTCTTTTTCAGAACTTGTCCTTATTGTGATGAATTCAATTGTGTTCGATCTTGACGGTGTCAGCAATGTGATTATGCTAAATTCACAGGCGAACTTGATTTTGGTCGGATACTTCTGGACGAAGTCAGGTGGCATTGTTACACCTAATTGAATATGAAAACACTCCATCTGAAAGACCTCATTACACCAATTTCCATCGACGATTTTCTGACGTCACACTGGCCACACAAGCCTCTTTTTATTCCTGCTCAGGCAGCCAAAATTGAAAATTTATTAAGTCTGCCTCAGTTGCAGAGTCTTGAAAATTTAATTGCTGCTCGAACATCAAAAATTCGTGCGTGTTTGCCAGATTTTGATGACGAGTACAGTTCAATCATGGTCGAGCCCTCAGACGCCATGAAAGTTTACCAAAATAGCATGACTCTTGTTTTTGATTCCATGCAAAAGCAAAGTCTTGAAATCGCCAAGTCCTTAAAGCAGATCACGCAAGATTTAGGTTTGGTGATCGGAAGTTATGAACATAATCTGTGTCAGGCGCGCTCAATCGCTTATGCGACGCCGGCCTGGTGTGGAACAAGACTTCATTTTGATGCGAATGCCAATTTCATTATTCAGATTTCTGGAACAAAAAAATGGACTCTGGCATCGAATCATTCGGTCACTCATCCCACAGAACGATTTACAACAGGTTCCTTAGAAATGCCTTTGGCGTTAGAAAAACAATGTCATGCAGAGCTTTTGCATGAAGCTCCTGAGGATGCTGTCGAATATTTGATGGAGCCGGGGAGTGTTCTTTTTGTGCCGCGCGGAGTTTGGCATGAAACGACAACCGAAGAAGATTCTTTGTCACTGAATTTTACATTCAGTCAACCCACATGGGCGGATGTGTTCTCTAAATCAATTCACGCCTATTTATTGAACTCATCTGAATGGAGAGGTTTGTGTCAAGGGCTTGGTAGTTTAGAGGAAAACCAACAAAATCAAGCCGAAAAGCAATTTCAAAAAATGATCTTAACTTTGGCTACAGAGCTACAACGCACGTCGGCCGC
>JBPOIE010000129.1:0-4418 GCA_052034855.1 Bdellovibrionota bacterium
CATCGCGAAAGAATTGATCCATGGCTTTGAATAGCATCGGACCGCGCCAGACAACAGCCGCTGATTCCTCGACCAGAAACCCGATACTCATCATTTTGATTCCATAACGAGTCAGAGGTTCAATTTGGTTACCAGCAGTGATCGATGGTTTTTGGTTCAATGCTCCCATCATACGAGGAATTGAGGGTCCGTAGATGTCGGCGTCCAATAAACCTACGTTGCCATATTCTTTGAGGGCGAGCGCAAGATTTGTAGCGATCGTACTTTTGCCGACTCCACCTTTTCCAGAGGCCACAGCGATGATTTTTTTTACGCCAGGAATTGCGACTTGTTGGTCAAACGGATTTGCAGCCATGGGAGTCTCCTTTTAAGACAGAGGACGAAATATGCAGTTTACAAAATAACAGCTTCATTTCATAATTAATTAATCGTGAACAGCCAACAGCTTTTTTATTTTAATCTCATCGTCGGTGTGCTTTTTTTAGCCTATTTCATTTTAGGCCGTTCCAAACCCAAAGCGCCGACGAAACTGAACCTCAGGGCCACAAGCCCTTCTGAGGCGTCAGGGCCTGCGTCTTTGGATCAACATCAAATATCGCATGCACAGCCATTTAATGCTCAGCAAAGCAGTGTAAAGCAAGTTGTCGAGCCTAAGGTCTCTCTCCTAGAGCCAGAGATTCAAGCAGCTCAAACCTCTTCAGTCAAAAGCAGTAGTACGAAACAGCTGAGTATCTTTTTTATGTACAATGGCCACGATTGGGAAGCTCATCAGGTTTTGGGAATCCCCCAAGGTGCAGGTATCGATGTTGCGACGCGTGCTTATCAGGAGCAACTTAAAACAGCAGATCCATCAAGTTACGAATTTTATGAAGCTGCTCATGCGGCAATTTTTAAAAAACGTCGTAATGAGCGTTTGTGAAATTCGAGAGCGGTCAGAATTTGCCGCTCTCGATAAAAAAGTTCTAGTGTTTATTCGAACTAATCATCAAATCCGCAATCAATTTTGAAAAGCGAACTGGATTTGGCAGAGAATTTCCTTCCGTCAATAGAGCCTGATTATAAAGAATTTCAGACCAGTTTTTCATTTGTTCATCATTGGCGTTGATCATTGCTTCAAAGATCAAATGATTTGGATTGATTTCTAAAATGCGTTTTGTATCTGGCAAGCCTTTGCCTTCGCCCATTTGCGCAAGAATTTTTTGCATATTGGCAGACATGTCATTTTGTCCTGACACTAAACACACTGGTGTCTCTGTTAAACGCTCAGAAATCACAACGTCTTTCACATTTTCTGAAAGATTTGTTCTCATTTTTTCCATCAAGCCTGCAAAGCGCTCTTGTTGAGCTTTTTTTACTGTTTCTTTTTCTTTTTTCTCAGTCTCAGAATCAAGATTTAAACCTTCTTTAGTGATCGAAACTAAATTCTTGTCTTGGTATTTTGTTAAACCTTGAGTGACCCATTCGTCCACAGCATCAGTTAAAAATAAGACTTCGTAATTTTTTTGTTTCAGCATTTCAAGGTACGGAGATTGTTTCACCGTTTCTAAACGTTCGCCAGTGATGAAGTAAATTTCTTTTTGTTCAGGCTTCATGCGGGCGACGTACTCAGATAATGTAGTTAAAGCATCGCTGTGAGTTGATTGAAGTAACAATAGATCCTGAATTTTTTCAGTTTGAGTTGGATCTGTAGGGATACCTTCTTTCAAAGTAGTTCCAAATTCATTCCAAAATTTTTCATACTCAGCGCGGTCTTTAGCAAGCCAATCTTTGAGTGTGCTGAATATTTTCGAAACGATATTTTTGCGGATCATGGTGACAAGGCGATCTTGTTGTAATAATTCACGCGACACGTTCAAAGACAAATCGCTAGAATCCACAAGACCTTTTGTAAATCGTAAATACGGCGGTAATAAATCTTTGCAGTTTTCCATAATGAAAACACGCTTGATATAAAGATTTAAACCGAACTCGTAATCTTTCATCTGATAATTCCACGGTTTTTTAGATGGGAAGTAGAACAGACTTGTAAACTCCGTCGTTCCTTCAGCTTTGAAGTGAACATGTTTTGCCGGAGTTTGCCAGTCGTGTGTGAGGTGTTGGTAGAATTCGTTATACTCTTCAGGTTTAATTTCTGAAGCGGGACGAAGCCATAAGGCTTTTTGACTGTTCAGAGTTTGATCATCAATTGTTGTTTCTTTTTCTTTCGTGGTTTCATTTTCTTTTGTAACTGAAACATTCATCTGAATTGGCCAAGCCACAAAGTCAGAGTATTTTTTAACTAAAGACTTTAAAGTCCACTCGTCTGAAAAATCTTGAACAGTTTCGTTGCTATCTTCTGTTTTTTCAGTGTTTTGCTTTTTTAATTTTAAAGTGATCGTTGTTCCGAAGCCTTCTGGGCGGGGAGCTGTTTCAACAGTGTAAGTGCCATCACCATTTGATTCCCAAATTGTACCGATGTCAGTTCCTGCTTTTTGCGTGTGTAAAGTGACCGTGTCAGCAACCATGAAAGCTGAATAAAAACCAACACCAAACTGACCGATCAGTTCTGGCTTGGCTTTCATTTCTTTATTCATTTGTGCAAAAGCTTTTGTTCCTGATTTTGCGATTGTTCCGATGAATTGAGTCACTTCTTCAGGGCTCATCCCGATCCCTGTGTCGATGATTTTTAAAGTGTTTTCTTCTTTGTTTGGAGCAAGACGGATCTCTAATTTTTTATTGTCAGGAATTAATTTTGCGTTTGTGAGGCTTTCAAATTTTAATTTATCAATGGCATCGGACGCGTTCGAAATTAATTCGCGGATGAAAATTTCTTTTTGTGAATACAGTGAGTGAATCACAATATCTAAAAGTTGCTTAATTTCTGCGTTAAAACTTTGAGTTTGTTTCGTTGTCTGTGTTGTCGACATGGGGCCTCCGAAGGTTAATTTTTAATCAAAATTGTCTATAAGGAGCAAATTAGGGTCGGCTTCGGGGCTTGTCAAGGCGACGTGGTGGCTTTCTCTCTGATGTGGTTAGTTTTTGAGCTAAAACCTAAGGCTAGTCTTTGAAGTCCTTCGTTCGGAGTGTCGATCAAGCTCATATGGAATATCAAAAGCGATTGAAATTTATTGAATACATTAAGAAAAATTTTATCGAAAATGATTTGGATTGTGGCGTGTATAAAACATTTATATTCGAAAGTTATGAAGATTTTGCTTCGATCCGGGTTCTTATTTTTACAGATGTTGAATCAAGTCTTAGATACTATAGAAAGCATTGCTACGAGGACAATGGGGTCTGTCAATTTGCACATAGCATCGATGGTGTTCCCTATTTGATTTTTGAGGATGAATTTATGATATATCAGTACAATCTTTTACAAAATGAATATGATATCAACGACTTAAAAGTCGGTTTCAGATCCGACTCACAGACTATTCAACAACAACTAAATTCACTGATCCGAAGGCTCAACGGAGAACAGTCTCCGCAGAGAATTTACAATTGCTGAGTTTATGTTGTCATTATCAGAATTGAAATTTTTTAATATATATTTTGCAAGGTTTTGAAATTCAAAATTTACATCAACAACCCATGCGTGATTCAAGTTTGTAATAGCTAAGCAAAGATAATATTCATTATTGACTGTGCAGAGTAGGTGTTGTGTTTTTGATGAATCTGTACGTACGACAAATGAAATCTCAGTTTGTTGGTTTTTCTTCCTATTGGAAGTGTTTAGTGTGTTGATCAGTTGTAAATAATCTTTTTGAAGTTCTAATCTGTTTTGCATGCTTAAGTTCGTTGCAAAGCGAGAGGAATGATTAGGACAAATACTCTAGTAGCGCACATTTTTATTAATCCGATGATCGAATAAGCAACGCGGTGATTCTATGTGCTGGAACAAATTTGACGGCTTAAGATCTGCTCTGTAGCCTATATACACACAGCAATTTATTATATTTTTTCGGCTGCAACCAGCAGCAAGAAAGCGAGCTCATCATGTCTGATTCAACCCAAACACCAAAACAAAAACCAGTCATCCGTCGTCTGAAAGATCTGCAAACTCTGGTGGGACTTTCGAAACGTCGTGGTTTCGTTTTTCAATCTTCCGAAATTTATGGTGGCCTTGGCAGCTGTTGGGATTATGGACCGCTAGGTTCGATCATGAAAATGAACGTGAAGCGTGCATGGTGGAATGCGATGACACGCAGATCAGATATCGTGGGATTAGATGCTGCAATCTTGATGCATCCGACAGTTTGGAAAGCGTCAGGCCACGTGGATGGATTTTCTGATCCTTTGGTGGATTGCAAAGATTGTAAAACGCGTTTTCGCGCTGACAACACAGATTCATATTTAACAAAAAAACAATGTCCTCAATGTGGATCAAAAAATTTATCTGAAGAACGTCAATTCAATTTGATGTTCAAAACTCATAT